>JAHRAJ010000045.1 GCA_020027365.1 Cenarchaeum sp. | reverse complement strand
ATAGACCTGACGTTTGCAAGCTAACACAATATATAATCAAACTTGGTCTTTAGATCGTCGAAAGACGTGCCGAGGTCGCCTAGCCTGGTAGGGCGCGCGCCTGGAAACAATGTTGCCACAAAGCGCGTTCTCGCAAGGGAACGGGAGTTCAAATCTCCCTCTCGGCGCCATCAACCATCCAGACTGCATGCCCCCCCGCCAACCGGCCACTACGGATCGTCATGCCGGCGTGTCTGGGAAGGGAGGAAAAAAAGCACGCATGCGCCCGGCCCCCGCATGGCAACGGTGACGACACATCCGTACCAGACGCCTCCGTCGCGCCTACCGACCCCCGTCTATTGTGCGGGATTGGACACGCTGCCTATGAAGAGGATTGCATCGCTCTCGTTGTCCTGTATCATGAAAAGGAATGGGCGGTCTGCCCGAAACACCGGGTTTTCTGGCCCCATGCTTTCTATGGTTGTGCCTATTGTTGTGACCGCGGCGGCCTCCGTCCCCTCCTCGTTGATCTTGACATATGCGTCATGAACTGCATGGGAGACGTAGACGTTGTTTGCCGTCCCCAGATCTATGCCTTCCGACAGGTCTGCTGATTCGGCAGAAAACACGTCGGACACGCCAATCTCGCGCAGCGGCGGCACCAGGTCGTAGTTTGTCCTCATCTCAAACTTTGGGATGAATACGCTCACGTCGGTCTGGTACATCTTCTTGCCCCATTCATCCACAAGATCAACCGACAGATCCGCCTCTAGTGCGTCCAGCCCGTCGCGTTCCATGGGCAGTGCAACCAGCATCGAGAGCCGCCCGCCCTCGTATGGCAGCCGGATGACCTGCACACCGCCAAATTCTGCATAGCTCAAACGCGCATCCTGGTGCATAAGTTCGGCGTCAACGGATCCTCCCCCCGCGGTCCAAAATCTGGACTTTCTGGTGTTGTCCTCGTCAAATTCGTACAGCCATGTGCCCTTGAAGTAGATTGCGTTGTTGATTATGGCCACGGTGTGCAAGTCAACCAAGTCGGGCGAAACCACCTTGGGTATCTTGCCATTGGTGTTTGCGGCGGCCCAATCGTTGATCCTCTTGACGCCCTCAATCTCCCCCCCAGAGCCGTCTGCACTGTCCGTAAAGCTAGTGGTCTCCACCGTTGCCAGATACACGTTTCGTATCGTGTCCACGTATTCATCGCTGACGCCCTCCCTGTACCTGTCTGCAATCCACAGCGCGTTTGCCATCGACAACTCGGCGTCCGGATCGTCGCGGTTTATGGACGAGAGCATCCGGGTGGTGGCATTGTGCCTGTCTATGTCGTCCTCCACATACCCGAACACCTCGCGCAACTGCTCTGCGCTTTGGCCGCCGGCTCCCTCGTACAGTACCGAAAAGGCGGTAAATATGCCAATAGGTGACAAAAAGTGGTTGTCAGAGTTGCCCGAGGCGACTTTGTTGTAAAAGCCGATGGTAAACATATTTCCTGCCTCTGACACCGAGGCGGGAATCGGATGCACGTCCCGGGGCTGGACGGGCGTACCGTGCTCGGGACTGACGTCACCCATGCCACCATCCTGCACCTCCGACGGATCCCGTCCGTATCCGTCTGGAATGGGTGTCATAGTCGTCGTCTCCGTAGTCGTTGCCACCACCACCACCCACCCGTGCATCCCCGCCATGCGATCTGCGGTGGCCGGGTACACACACGCAGGCCTCGAATCGGCGCGGATTGCCAGTACAAGCTTGTCACTGCCGCACCGGACCTCCTCGGAGGCGGTCCCGGCACGGATCTGCTCCAGGGGCGATGGCGCGTACACGGCATCGGCCTGCGGCAGGGCCGCGGTAACGACGGCAGAGGCGACGGTCACGGATGCCAGAAACAGCACCACAGCGGCAGGAATTCGCGTTACCATGTCATAAAAGCGGGGGCCCAGCGCTGATTTAAACAATGGGCATGATTTGCACCAACCGGCGATGATCACCCCTCCACTCATTCGACTGGGCCGCCCCCCCCGCAGACGCGAGAATCTTCGGCAAAAACACCCATCGGCCAGGCACCTCGCAAATGGGGCAAATTGCGGGGATCAGACTTAAATATAATTCGCCGTGATAACAACTGAGCTTGGTACAATCCGATCCCTTTGACAACGCGACCAAGCAGGTCAACGATGCCTGCGATATCCTGAAGATAAGGGACAAGGGGATGCGCGAGTATCTGGCAATGCCCAACAAGCTTCTCCGGGTCAAGATCCCGGTCAGGATGGACAATGGAAAGATACGCGTGTTTACGGGGTTTCGAAGCCAGCACAACAACGATCGCGGCCCCTACAAGGGCGGCATCCGGTTCTTTGATCCCGAGGGCGGTGTGGAATACATGGAGCGCGAGGTCATGGCACTCTCGTCGTGGATGACCTGGAAGTGCGCGGTTGTCGACGTGCCGCTGGGCGGCGGCAAGGGGGCGGTCTTTGTCAACCCCAAGAAGGAAAAGCTCAGCGATGCCGAAAAGGAGCGGATTACCCGCAGGTTTGCATTCATGATATCTGAGATCATAGGGCCCGAAAAGGACATTCCCGCGCCGGACGTCTACACCACCGGAAGGGAGATGACGCAGATCATGGACACGTTTGGCAAGCTGCAGGGCAACACGTACCAGCCCGGCGTCATAACCGGCAAGCCAATCCCGATGGGCGGCTCGCTTGCAAGAAACGTCGCCACGGGCCTGGGCACGGCATACTGTGTGCGGGAGGCGGCCCACGCGGTGGGCCTGGATCTAAAGGGCGCCACGGTGGCCCTGCAGGGCTTTGGCAATGCATCGACCTTTGCGGGCCAGTACCTCGAGGAGATGGGAGCAAGATGCATAGCGGCAAGCGACTCCAAGGGCTCGATTCTCGTGCCAAAGGGGTTCAAGGTGGCAGACCTGATCAAGTACAAGAAGACCAAGGGAACCGTGGTCGGGTTTCCGGCAAGCCGCAAGATTACCACCGAGCAGCTTCTCACAACAAAGTGTGACATACTGATTCCGGGCGCACTGGAAAACCAGATCGACGCCGGCATTGCCAAAAAGCTCCAGTGCAGGATAATCGGCGAGGCGGCAAACGGCCCCACCCTGCCAGAGGCCGATCCAGTAATACACTCTAAAAACATCGTCGTAGTGCCGGACATACTTGCAAACTCGGGCGGCGTATGCATCTCCTACCTGGAATGGGTCCAGAACAACCAGGGTTACTATTGGAGCTTTGACGAGGTGGCGCAAAAGATGGAAAAGAACATCACCGCCGGGTTTAAGGACACGCTCGCACTGTCCAAAAAGCACAAGATCGACATGCGCAAGGCCGCCATGGTGCTGGCCGTATCCCGGGTGGTGGATGCGTTCAACCACCGCGGCATCTGGCCCTAGCCGCCCCATATTTTAAGAGGCCTGCCCACGACACGCCGTGGCAGACGCGCTGATCATACAAAACTCCGAGATCGAGGGGCCTGGAAACCTCGGGCGCATTCTAGCAGACGACGGGTTTGACGTGCACACGGTGGATGCAAAAAGCGGGCCGATTCCCGCGCGGCCGCACGACCTGCTGGTCGTGCTGGGGGGCCCGCAGAGCGCAAACGACCCGCTGGCATACCTGGACGCCGAGCGGGATCTCATACTGCAGTACGCCCGCATGCGGCGGCCCGTGCTGGGGATTTGCCTGGGCGCGCAGCTTGCGGCCCGGGCCCTTGGGGCGCGGGTGGGGCGCGGCCCCCTGACGGAGGTGGGGTTTTACGACGACCTGCACCCGGGCACCGGGCCGCTGTTCTCCGGGTTTGCAGACCCCTTTTTGGCGTTTCACTGGCACGGCGACACCTTTGACCTGCCCGATGGCGCGGTGCGGCTGGCCAGCTCTGCTGCATATCCAAACCAGGCATTTTGCGCCGGCACCGTCGTCGGCATCCAGTTCCACCTAGAGGTGGACATCCGGATGGCAAACCGGTGGATCGACTGCGTCAGACCTGCGGATCTCGGGGGGAAAAGCCGGCAGGAGCTGCGCGGCCGGGCGCGTGCGGACATCGGCCGCATCGAGTCCAACATGCGAGTGTTTTACCGCAACTTCAAGTCCGAGTTTGGCCTGTGATGTACAGGCGGCCGTCACATGTGATGACGCAGACGCATCCGGCGCGCATCCGCCCGCCGATCGCCCACATAAATACCGGCAGGATGCCCGCATGGCATGAAAAAAATTGACGCCATAATACGCAACAACCGGTTTTACGCGGTAAAGGACGCCCTTGACGATGTCGGAATACGCGGCATGACCGTCTATGAGATCAAGGGCGTCGGAACCCAAAAGGGGGATCCGACGGCGGGCGGGAGGCCGGGCACCCTCAAAAACACCGAGCTTTTGCCCAAGACCAAGATTGAGATCGTCTGCGATGACGCCGACGTTGAAAAGATTGTCGGCGCGATAGTCTCAAGCGCGCAGACCGGCGACGTCGGCGACGGCAAGATCTTTGTAAGCACGATCAACGACGTCATGCGCATCCGGACCGGCGAGCAGGGATCCCAAGCCCTGTGACTATATCCCGTGGATCTCCCCGCCGTACTCCTTTTCGATTGCAGAGCTTGACAGCCCGGGGATTGGCGACTGCAGCCGTGCCACCGTGACCCCCAGATTGATCCGCTTGCACCCGTCTATGATCGACTTTTCCTGGTGGATCTGGTCGTACCCCAGCGCTATGATGCTGGGCCTTATCGCCTCCACGGTCCGAAATATGTCAGAGTCGTTTCCGTTCACCGCCGCATCGACAATCTCCAGCGAGTCGACCAGCATCCTCCTCTGCCTTTGGCCGTGCAGGGGCCTCTTCTTCTTCATCTTTATCGCGGTGCCATCCGTCGCAATGACCACGATCAGGACGTCCCCGAGCTTTTTTGCCTCCCTGAGCGTGTGTATGTGACCCGGATGAATTATGTCAAAGACTCCCCCCGCAAGCACAATCTTGAGCGATCCCGCCCCCTTGTCCGTTATGGTCTCCCGGTCTGGCCCGATCATCCCCTCCTTGACGAGCTCCCCTATGTCCAGCACCGCCTCGTCATACGCAATCCGCCTCCTTTCCAGCACGGACCTGGGATTCTGGCCGGTCAGCTTGGCCACGTACAGCGCAGCCAGGATGCCGACCTCCCTGTCCTTCATGCATTATACCGCCGCCCGCCCCATTTAACTCACCGCCGTTACATCTTGGGATCCATACCCTTTGCCATCCGCAGCGCATCAACAAGCCCGTCGGCATACCCTATTGCCAAAACCGCCACCTCGTCACGCCCCTCCTCCAAGAACGTCTCTGCATCCCTGATGTACAGCTCGGCATTCTCCAAAACCGCCTCGAGCTCCCTTGATCCGGCACAGCGGGGCGCCACCTCCCCCAGCGCCTCCCTGACCATGGGCACATACTTGGAGATCATCTGTCCGGAGATCTTGTCAACCCTGTTGTCCTGCGGCTCGTCCAGGCACCTGGTAAGCGCCCTCACCGCGTCGGCCTCTGTAAAGTGCATTGCACCCGGGATGATCACAGTGTGCGGACCCGCCCCAAGCCCCGTCTTGGCCAGGCTGGCAATCCTGCCGGACACCATCCCTTGATCCTCCAGTCCGATCCTTGATGCAACTATGGCAAACGTGTCTGGCCCGACCACGCCCCGCCCCTGCCCCTCCTCGGCATCCAGCAGGAGTCCAAGCGCCGTCGCCGGGGACATGAACGTTTTTTTATCCCCGCCGCCCCCCCCCTCCTGATCATACTCTAGCAGCAACACCGTGTGACTCTTCTCCACCATGTTCCCGTACAGCACATAGTAGGGGGTGGTCACCGCTGCGGGATCGTCCATCACGGTCGCCATGCGCCCGATCTTGTAGTGGTGCAGGCCGCACTCGCCTATCGCGGCGGTCACCGCGGATGCGCCATGTACAGTACGCGTCCTGACGCCCTGGTTTGCGGCCCGCGTCCGGAGCTCCACGTGGGTGGTCGCCACGTACGGATTGCCGTACGACAGTAACACGACCTCCTTTTTTGCGGCATTCTCCAGAATCTCCCTGCCGTCCTCGACCATCCACCGCTTGGCGGCCACCACCCGCCCGTTTTTTGCAAGCCCCTCCACCGCGGACATGTCTGATCCGGCGATGGGGCTGGTAAACCGCTCCACATACACGACGTCGGCCCCCCTGATCGCCTCCAGCCCGCTGCCCGGCATGGATGCATACCCCGAGACGCCCGTCCCCACAAACCACAGCGTCATTTCCGCCGTCTCTGCTGTTTGTTGTGGTGTAGCCTCTTGAGGCGGCGCAGCGTCATCCTAAACACCTCAATCCCGCCCAGATACTCCTCCACTGACACCGACTCGTTTACCGTGTGGGCCTGGTGGGGATCCCCCGGACCGTACGTGACCACCGGAATCCCAAGCTGGTTTCCAATCACATTCATGTCGCCCGTACCCGTCTTCCGGATCAGCATGGGCCGCCTGCCCGTCTTGTCCATAATCCCCAGCGTGAACGCCCGTACCAGCGGCGAGTCGTGGTGGGCTTCAAACGGCTCGGTCTCGTCAAGTATGGAGTAAAACGCCTCCACCCCCCTCTCTGCGGCAATCCTGTCAACCGCGCCGGATATCCTCTCCTCCACCGTCTTGCAGTCCATGTCCACCGGAATCCTGATGTCCATCTTGGTCTCGCACTCCTTGGGCGTGACGTTGTGGCTGGTACCGCCCCTGATCTCCGTCACCGTGGCGGTCAGCATCATCCCCTTTTTTTTGTCCTGCTGCCCGTCCTCCAGAATCCCCCTGAGCCTCGACGTAAACACCGCCGACTCCTCGATGGCGTTCTTTGCCAGCCATGGCGCGCTGGCATGCGCGCTGTCCCCCACGTTCACCCGCAGGTTGATTGCCAGCCTCCCCTTGTACGCAATCGTAACCTGCTCCAGCCCGCTGGGCTCGCCAAACACCGCGTAATCAATGCCCAAATCCTGCTTTACCAGGTGCTTGATGCCCGTGGCGTTGCCCTCCTCGTCCACGGCCCCCACAAACAGGACGGTCCCGTAATCATCGTCGTCGTCTTGCACGGACGAGGCGGCAAACAGCATCGACATCAGCGGCGCCTTGGCGTCCGACGCCCCCCTGCCATACAGCGTATCGCCGTCCTTGCGCACCTTGATCTTGCCGGGAACCGTGTCCATGTGGCCGCACAGCATAATCTTCGGGCTGCCCGACCCCTTTGTGGCAAGTATGTTGCCCACCTCGTCTATCCGGATGTCGTCAAAACCCAGGTCGTCGCACTTGTCCGCAAGAAACTCGGCCATCGGCTTTTCCTCCATGGACGGCGTGTACAACCCAAGCGCCTTTTCAAGCATCTTTACCGCAAACCGGGGGGTGACAGTAAACGAGTCCATCATGCCATCCTCATCCCGCGGCCGTCCGCCGCCGCCGCCGCCTCCCCGCCACCCGCCGACTCTTGCGCAAACTCGATCATCATGGACGCAATGTCCACGTCACACACCCTCACCGTGTTCTTGTACTCTGTGGTGTTGTTGACCTCGTGCACCACCAGCCCGTCCTCGTCGCTCTCCATCAGGTCCACCCCGACCATCTGCCCCCGTACTGCCCTCTTGGCCCTCATGCAGACATCCTCCATCTCGTTTGTGACCGGGCACGGCTCCGCCTTGCCACCCAGCGCCATGTTCGTCTTCCACTCGCCGTCCGCCGAGTTGCGGTAGATGGCCGCCGCCACCCTGTCCCCGATCACTATGGCGCGTATGTCCCTGGGCGGCCTCTTGACAAACTCCTCGGTGTAATGCACGTGGTATATGGGATACATCCTCTCCCTGCCGTCCAGTATGCCGCCGGCGGCCTCGCGGCCGTTAATCTTGGAGATCATCCTGCCCCAGCTCCCGACGGTCGGCTTTATCACCCTGGGATATCCCTGCTCGTCTAGCATGTCAAGCGCGGCATCTTTTGAAAACGCCACCGAGGCGCGCGGCGTCCTGACGCCCTCCCTTCTTAGCAGCATGTGCGTAAACAGCTTGTTTCCGGCAAGTATGCCCGTCTCCAGGCAGTTGATCACGCCTACCCCCAGCCCCTCTAGCGCCGCCGTAACGTGAAGGTTTCTGTAATAGCTCACGCACCTCTGTATGGCCACCCCGTACTCCCTGCCTGCGTCGCCCTGCACCGCTGATCCGCCGCCGCCGCCGCCTCCGCCCAAATCCAGCCACATCCTCTTGCAGTCTGTCATCCTGACGTCGACCCCCATCTTCCTGCCCGCCTCCAGCAGCGCCTTTTCCTCCCACCTTATCGTGTCATAAAGCACGGAGACCCGGGTCACTGCCCCCAGTCCTCGCCAACAGTCTGGGCGGGCTTTAGCCCGAAACCGTCCGGCGACCCCACGATCTCAAAGCTTGCGCCGCACTCTGCACACGTAACAATCTCGCCCTCCAGCGCGTCGCCGGGAACCTTGATTGCCGCATCACACTCACCACACTCCAATGCCATCATTTACCGCTCCTTTTCCTGTCCACGGTTTGGCCGCCGTCACTTATCTGCCTTTCTAACCTGTCCTCCAGCGGAATCTCGATCAGGTCCCCCATCCTCAGCCCCTTGAGCCCGGCGGCGATCGCCCTTGCCTGCGCGTCGTCCTCCTCCAGCCCGAGCAGCGACATCAGGTACGACGCCCCCGTCTTGCCGGCAAGCTCGCCAAACACAATCCTCCTCCTGTTGCCCACCGCCCTGGGCGGGATGGGCTCGTAGGCGGCGGGATTTCTCAGGATTGCCGCCAGGTGGGTCCCCGCCTTGTGCTTGTATGCGGCCGCGCCCACCAGCGGCTTGGAGGCGTACGGCCTGACATCCGTGTAATCCTCGATCAGCCTGGACATGTCCTGAAGCATATCCAGCCTAAAGTCGTTGGGCGACCTGTACAGGTATGTCAGCGCGACCGCGACCTCGGCCAGCGCCGGAATCCCCGTCCTCTCGCCAATCCCGTCTATGGTCGTGTGTATCTGGTCGGCGCCTGCATCGCACGCGGCAAACGCGTTTGCCAGCGCAAACCCGATGTCGTTGTGCACATGCGCATCAAGCGGGACGCCGACCTCGCCCCTCACCCTGCCGACAAAGTTGCGCATCCCGACCGGCCTCATAATCCCGACCGTGTCCGGAAGGCTAATCCTGTCCACTCCTGCCTCCTCGATCGCCTTGCACACCGCGATCATAAACTCGGGGTCTGCCCTGCTCCCGTCCTCCACCGTAAACCTGACGGACAACCCGTGCGACTTTGCATACTCCACGGTCCCGACGGCCCTGTCCACCGCCTCCTCCCTTGATATCCGAAGCTTGTCCCTCAGGTGTATGTCGGACACCCCCAAATACGCGGCCACCCAGCTCGCATCGCACCGCAACGACACGTCGACGTCCTCTCTTAGCGCCCTGCCGTGCGACACAATGTCGGCGTTCAGCCCCTGCTTGATTATCGTCTTGGTCGCCTCCTCGTGGTCGCGCGAGACCACCGGCGAGATTTCAATCTGGTCGACGCCAAAGTAGTCCAGCATCCACGCAATCTGTATGCGCTGCTTGTTGGTAAACGACACGCCGGGGTGCTGCTCGCCCTCGCGCAGCGTACTGTCAAGCACCCTGATCCTCCGGGGCTTTTCGTCGTACTGGTTGTACATGTCCGCGTAATGGTTTGGCTCCATGCCGCGACGCGCCGACTGCGAAATATAAACATACTTGTACGACATTCCCCGCTTTCACAAAAAAAGGATCCGAATTTCGTCATAATCACACGGATTACGTCTCTGCCGTCATTTCACCTTTCGGAGGATGATCACCGTGTTGGTGTCTGCAATCCCGGGTATCTTTCGCAGCGCGTCGATCGACTCGTTAATCTCCGACATGGTGGGGGCCCTTATGATCGCCGTTATGTCGTACTGGCCGGTAATCTCGTATACGGTGTTTACGCCCCTTAGCGACGCCAGCTTGGAGGACACCTTGGCCGTATCCGTGCCAGAGTCCACCGCCACCAGCACTATGGCGCTGTTGGCCCCCCTTTCCCCGACCTCTATCGTAAACTTGGTGATGACCCCGTTGTCGGTCATGCTCTTGACCCTCCTCCTGACGGCCGACTCGGAGAGCTTTAGCTTTTTGCCGATGTCCACAAAGGACTTTCTTGAATCCCTTGTCAGGTATTCTATGATCTTCTCGTCCACCTCCTGCCTATCGATCAGCCCGCCGCACCTCGTTGCCAAGTAGGAGATCCAGTGTTTCTAAAGTTTTCGCCACCTCCTCCCCCGTGATCACCAGCGGGGGCAAAAACCTCAGTATGTTCCTGCCTGAATACAGCAAGAGCAGCCCGTTTTTTATGCCGTCCAGGATGACGTCCCTGACCTCGCATTTGAGCTCCACCCCGATCATCAGCCCCCTGCCCCTGACCTCCCTTATGATCGCGTGCTTGTCCTGCAGCTCCCGGAGCCCGTCTGCCAGGACGCCCCCCATCCTGCGGGCGTTTTGGACCAGCCCGTCCTGGGCTATGGCCTGCAGCGCCGCCGTGCCCGCCGCGCACGACAGCGGGTTTCCGCCAAACGTCGACGAGTGCTCGCCCTTTTTGATCACGTCCAGTATGTCCGGACGGACCAGCGTCGCCCCCATCGGGACGCCGCCGGCAATCCCCTTTGCCACGCACATGATGTCGGGGACGGTATCCCAGTGCTCTGCGGCCCACATGCGCCCGGTGCGGCCCAGCCCGGACTGGATCTCGTCGAATACCAAAAGCACCCCCCTCTCGTCGCAAATCCTCCTTGCCTCCTGCAAAAACCCGTCGGGCGCCACGTGTATGCCGCTCTCCCCCTGTATGGGTTCCATGATTACAAACCCCGTGTCCTCCGTTATGGCGTCGTCCAGGGCGCCGGCGTCACCAAACGGCGCAAACCGCACAGACTCGACCATCGGCGCAAACGCCTTTTTGTACTTGGGGTTGAACGTCAGCGAGAGCGCGCCCATCGACTTGCCGTGGTACCCGCCCCGCATGGCCACCATCGAGCTCTTTTTGGTAAACTTTCTTGCAAACTTCAACGCCGCCTCCACCGACTCGGCCCCGCTGTTGTTCAGGTGGACGCCCTCCAGCCCCTTTGGCGCCATCCCGACCAGCGTCTCTAGAAACTCCTCGCGCGTCCTGCTGTACAGCGAGCTGTGCACGGTCACAATCCTGTCGGCCTGCCTCTTGATGGCATCCACCACCCTCCTGTTTGAATGCCCGACCAGCGCCACGCCGTACCCCCCCATGCAGTCTATGTACTCCCTGCCGTCCACATCCCACACCCGGGCCCCCAGCCCCCTGTCCACGGTGACGGGAAACCTCTGGTACATGTTCCCCATGTACCTGTCCTCGGCCCCTCTTTTCCCGTCATCACCGCCGCTACCACCGGCCGTCGCCGTAGTAGTAGCAGTAGTCGTACCCTCGTCACTCATTTCCTGATTACCGTGCAGCTGTCGTGGGCCATCGCCTTGGATATAGGATTTTCCTTCTGGCCGTTGGCGATCATCGCCGTGGTGACGCCCATATCCAGCGCCTCGGTGGCCGCCAGCACCTTTTTCTCCATGCCCGGCCCGATGGTGGGCCTAATCCTCCTGGCCTCCTCCAGCGGCAGGTCGGCCACCAGCCTGCCGTCCATCATCAGCCCGTCAACGTTTGTTATGAACACGACCCCCTCGCACCCCGTGCTCCCTGCCACGTACGCCGCCGCCCGGTCCCCGTCCACGTTCAGAAAATCGTACTCCTCGCTCATGGCCACCGGCGAGATGACGGGAACCATCCCCTGATCCACCAGCGACCTGATAAACCCCGAGTTGACGCCCGTAATCTTCCCCGTATACCCGCCGTCGATCGCCTGCCTCCTGCCCCTGTCGTTTTGGATCACCAGCCGCTTTTTGCGGTCGGCCCTCATCACCCCGGCATCGACCCCAGACAGCCCGACCGCATCAATCCCGTTTTTCTGGAGCATCCTCACGATGTTCTTGCCAATCCTGCCCGACATCACCATGGTGAACACCCCGGCCGTGGCGGCGTCCGTATACCTGCTCTTGATTCCGCCCGGCGACATGACAAACCGGGGCTCCAGCCCCATCTGTGCCGAGACCCGCGTAACCTCCTTGCCGCCCCCGTGGACAAGCACGACGCCGCCGCCCTGGGCCGCGCCGCGTATGTCCTCGACGGCCGATTCGTGCAGATCGTCCACCACGCTGCCCCCGATCTTTATGGTGATCATGGCTTACACCGGCGTGAGCGGGGTGTACCGGAGCCCGTCCATCTCGTCAAACCCTGCCATCACGTTCATGTTTTGGATTGCAGACCCGGCGGCACCCTTCATCAGGTTGTCCGACGCCGAGATTGCCACCAGCCTGCGGTTGTCCTCGTCGATGTCAAACCCGATGTCGCAAAAGTTGGATCCGACCAGAAACTTGGGATCCGGAAACTTGTACAGCCCCTTTTTGTCCCTGATCAGCCGGACAAACCTCTCCTCGCCGTACGCCCGGCGGTACAGCTTCCACAGCTCCTTTTCATCCATCGCGTCCTTTCCCCCCTTTCCCCCGCCCTCCTTGGCAAAGGTGTGGTTTGTGCACAGTATCCCCCTGACGACGTCGACGGCGTGGGGGCTCATCGAGACGCTGATCGGCCTTCCGGCAATCTCGCCCAGCTCCTGCTCGATCTCGCCGGTATGCCTGTGCTTTGCCGGCTTGTAAGGCCTGATCACGCCGGCCCTCATCGCATGCGCGGTTCCGGCCCCGGCCCCGGCACCCGACGATCCGATCTTAGAGTCCACCACGATGTGGTCGGTGTCGATCAAATCCTCCCTGATCAGGGGCGCAAGCGCCAGAATCGAGGTCACCGCCATGCATCCGGGACACGAGACCAGCTGCGCCTTTTTGATCTCCTCCCTGTGCAGCTCGGGCACGCCAAACACGGACTTTGGCAGGTAATCCGGATGCGGGTGCTCCCACCCGTACCACTTGTCGTAGGCCTCTGGCCTGTGCAGCCTGTAATCGGCGCTCAAATCCACGATCTTTACGCCCCGGTCGTACAGCGCCTTTACAATCTCGGTGGCCGTGCCGTGGGGCACCGCGGTGAACACCAGATCGCAGCCGTCGGCCAGCCTGTCATAATCCAGCTCCGAGAACACGAGGTCGGTAAACCCCCTCAGGCTGGGCTGGACCCTGTGCAGATACTCGCCCACGTGCTGCCGCGAGGTGACGGCGGCAATCTCCACCTTGGGATGGTTCACCAGCAGCCGCAGGGTCTCCCCCCCGACATACCCCGAAGCCCCTACGACGCCCACCTTCATACGCCGCGTCTAGGCGGGTGTAATTTATTTCCTGACTTGGGACACCGCATACCTGATCATCTCGGCCGGTATGTTTGTACCCGACACGGTCGCAATCCCCTTGAACTCTACCGTGTTGTTGACCTCGTGGACCACCAGCCCCCCCTCGCCGCCGTTGACCTCCATCATGTCCACCCCCAGGATGCCGCCTCCAACCGCCGCCGCCGCCTTTAGCGCCAGCTCCTCGATCTCCGGCGTGAGGGGGCACAGCTCGGGTTTGGCACCAAGCGCTATGTTGGTGGTAAACCCGTCCCCCCCGCCGCCACCGCCGCCGCTGCTCCGGTACATGGCGGCCACCGCCTGCTCGCCCACCGTTATCACCCGGATGTCGCGCGGGGGCCTGTCCACAATCTCCTGCAGGTAGAATATCCTGTCGTGGGGCCCGTCGCTGATCTCGCGCGTCTCAAACACCGCGTCGGCGGTGTCTGCATCCCTGAGCGGCACGATGCCGCGCCCCCAGCTGCCGACCACAGGCTTTATCACCAGCGGGTATCCCGCCCCGTCCTCCAGTATCCCCCTTGCCGAATCCGACGTGAATGCAAAGTATGTCTTGGGCGTGGGAACCCCGGCCTCCTTGAGGCGCAGCGTCATGAACATCTTGTTTCCGCAGGTTCCGGCCACCGCAAAGCTGTTGACGGCCGTCACGCCCATAAACTCCAGCGCAGAGGTGATGTGCAACCCGCGAAAATAACTGATGCACCTCTCCAAAACCACGTCGCCAAGCCCCACGGCACCGGGGGTGCTGTCGGTGTCGAGCCTGATGCCCTTGGCATCCACGAGATCCACGGCGTGGCCCTGCCCTGCGGCCTCGTCACGGAGCATCTTTTCCTCCGACCGGAGCCGGTCGAACATGATGCTGACCCTGGACATTACTCCCCCCAGTCTTCGCCTACACTCTCTGCTTGCTTTAGCTCTACGTCGGATGATCCCTGCTTTTTTGCAATCTCATAGTCCGCACCGCAGTCCTGGCAGGACACCAGCTCGCCTGCCGCCGCATCGTCGGGGATTGCAATGTCTGCATCACATTCTGGACATTTCATGCTTTTGTCCGCCTTTTTTCTTGTAATTTATTAGCTTCTGTTGTCTGCATTCCCCACAGCCTGACAAACCCCGTGGCCAGCCTCTGGTCAAAGGTGGATTCCCTGCCGTAGGTGGCCGCCCCCCTGTCGTACAGCGATCTTGCCGACCTCCTTCCGACCACGCGCACCGCCCCCCGGTGCAGCTTTAGCCTCACCCTGCCGGTCACCGCCTCTTGGGACCTGTCGATAAACGCGTCCAGGTCGGCCCTGAGCTGATCCTCCCACAGCCCAGAGTAGACCAGCCACGCCCACTGGTCGTCTACGGCGGCCTTGAACCTGTTTTGGTGCTTTGTGTGCACCATCTTTTCCAGATCGGCGTGGGCCTCTATGATGCATGCGGCCGCCGGCGCCTCGTACACCTCGCGGGTCTTTATCCCGACCACCCTGTCCTCCACGTGATCCACGATGCCCACGCCGGCATTGCCGGCCTTTTTGTTGAGCGTCTCGATCAGCCCGACCGCCTCCATCCGCGTACCGTCCAGCCCGACCGGGATCCCGCACTGAAAGTCAATCTCCACATACGCCGGCTTTTCGGGAAGGTTTTGCGTCCGGATCCATGCAAACGCCTCGTCGGGCGGCTCTGCATACGCATCCTCGAGCACGCCTCCCTCGATCGCACGCCCCCACAGGTTTTGGTCTATGCTAAAGCTTTTTGCAACCGCGTCAATCCTAATCCTGTGACCCTTTGCAAACTCCAGCTCCGTGGCCCTGTCCAGGTTCAGGTCCCGTATGGGCGCGATGATCGGCAGGTCTGATCCGGACGCCATCGTCAGGTCAAAGCGAACCTGGTCGTTGCCCTTGCCCGAGCAGCCGTGGGCCAGCGCCGTGGCCTTTTCCTTTTTTGCGACATCCAGCACCTTGGCCGCGATCAGCGGCCTTGCCAGCGCCGTGGCAAGGCAGTACTTTTTTTGATACAGCGCGTTTGCCTTGATCGCCGGGTGGACATACCCGCGCACAAACTCCTTGCGCGCGTCAATGGTGTGGTGCCTTTTTACGCCCAGCCCCTTTGCCTTTCTCTCGATCGCCGCGTGGTTGTCCCCCTGGCCCACGTCCACCGTGACGGTGACCACGTCCATGCCGTGGTTTTCCTGCAGGTATTTTACCACCACGGACGTGTCCAGCCCGCCGGAGAATGCCAGCACCGCCCTTTCGGTCATATGACTGCTTGCACGGGTTTGGATTTATCTTTTGTGTAGCGCCGCGGCGCCCCCGCCGCCTAGGTGCTGATGATACCGGTAGCGCGCACTGCCCCCCCCGCCGGCCCCAAGAGGCGGCGGATGCGCGGGTCGCTACACGCTTGCATGCGCGTGGTGTATGCATGATGTTGGCCCGCCGGCCCCCGGCAGCAGTCTGCCGGTCGGATCTCCCCCACTCGCCGTCCTTCTCCCCCTCCCCACACACACCGCCGTCCGGCCGTCCGGCCGTCCCCGCAATAGCTAGAGCTAAAATCCGATCATTATTTAACTCGCATACATGACGCTGTTTTATGAGGGCACGATCGGCCGTTCTTGCGGCGGTTGTCGGCGCGGTCGCGCTTGGAACCGTCCTGTATGCGGCGGTTCAGCAGCAGCTGCTGCCGGGATGGATGCCCGCGGACTGGGCCTCTGCATCGCCACAACAGGACAGGATTCGGGTGGCATACTCTGCAAACATAGGGCACGCCATCCCCATCGTGGGCATCCGGGAGGGGGTGTTTGCGGACCGGCTGCCGGACCTGCACATCGAGACTAGGATTTTTGACAGCGGCCCGCCCGTGATCGAGTCGCTGTTTGCAGGCCACGTGGACATTGCGTATGTGGGGCCAGGACCCGCCATCACGGGGCACATAAACTCCGAGGACGGCGACCTCAAGATTCTTGCCGGTGCGGCCAGCGGCGGGGCCAGCTTTGTGGCGCATCCTGACGCCGTCGGCACCGTTGCCGGCATTGACTCTGACTCTGACTTTGACTTTGACGGCGCCAGGATTGCCGCGCCGCAGATTGGCAACACGCAGGACGTATCACTCCGGCACCGCCTGTCCGAGCTTGGCCTGGCCACCGCCGAGAGGGGCGGCTCTGTGGTAGTGTACAACGTGCCCAACCCCGACATTTACACGCTGTTTGCCAAGGGGGATGTCGACGGGGCGTGGGTGGCCGAGCCGTGGGCCACAATCCTTGTGCACGATCTGGACGGGGTGCGGCTGTTTCACGAGGAGGACGTCTGGCCCGACGGAAGGTTTGCATCCGTCCTGCTCGTAGCCGGCGCCGGCTATGTGGCGCAAAATCCGGGCACGGTGGGCCGGTGGCTGGATGCGCACGAGGCCGTCGCGGACCGCATAAACGCGGACAGGGACGGCGCGGCCTCTACGTTCAACGCGTTTCTTGCGGGATATCTGGGACGGGGACTGGATCCCGCGGTGGTCGAGGACTCGCTGTCTGCGATAGAGATCACGACGGATCCCGTCAGGGGGTCTGTCCTGACGTTTGCCGAGCGCGCCGCCGGGCTTGGCTACCTTGGAAGGGGAGGCCAGGACCGCGACCTGTCCGGACTGTTCCACGACTATGACTTTGACGGCGCCGCCGCCGCCGCCATGCCGCCGGGCGGGCCGGGGGCGGCGCCGGGCGGCGACGATGACGGTGGCGGTGCCTGAGTTGACAAAGCTCGAGGCGCGCGGAATCACCAAGTATTTCGTACATGATTCCCACAGACTAAAGGCGATGGGGGGGCTGGACCTCCGGGTGGAGGCCGGTGACTTTGTATGCATCATCGGGCCGTCCGGATGCGGCAAATCCACGTTTTTGCGCATAGTGGCCGGCCTGGAGCAGCCCGACGGCGGGCAAATCCTGTTTGACGGCCGGCCGGTGAGCACCACCGGACCGGAGCGGATCATGGTGTTTCAGGAGGGCGCCCTGTTTCCGTGGCTAAAGGTGCGTGACAACGTAGAGTTTGGCCTCAAGATGGCAGGCATTCCGGCCGAGGAGAGGGCGCGGATATCCGAGAGGTACCTGGACATGATGCAGCTTGCCCGGTTTGCGGATTCCTATACCTACCAGCTGTCCACCGGGATGAAGCAGCGCGTGGCCATCGCACGCGCGCTCGTGATGGATCCGGACGTTTTGTTGATGGACGAGCCGTTTGCGTCGCTTGATGCCCAGACGCGCGACCTGCTGCTGGTGGAGATGCAGCTGATATGGCAAAAGACGAAAAAGACCATACTGTTTGTGACCCACAACGTGGCCGAGGCGTCGATCCTGGGAACGCGCATAGCCGTGTTCAGCGGCAGGCCGTCGGTCATACGCAGGGAGATTGTCAACGACCTTGCACATCCGCGCGTGGCCGATGATGCAGACCTGGTGCGGCTGCAGCAGGAGATACGGGAGGAGCTCAGGCCGGAGGGCAGCGGCAGCGGCGGCGCGGGGGCAAGGTAACGTTGGCAAAAAGGTTTGTCTACTACCGGATTGCGTTTTACGCGGGCATAATCGCGGTGTGGCAGGCGGCCGCCGTGGCGGGGGCGTGGCCGTCAAACGTGTTTCCGTCGCCCTACGAGGTCGCAGAGGATCTGGCGTACGGCGTCACCGATGGCAGCGTGCTGTACGGCGCGGTCACAAGCATGTGGAGGCTGCTGGTGGGACTTGCAATCGCGATCGGCGGCGGGATTGTGCTGGGGGTGCTGATGGCGCGCGTCGAGGCGGTAAACCAGACCGCGGGCTCGCTGGTACTGGGCCTGCAATCAATCCCGTCTATAGCGTGGGTGCCTCTTGCAATACTGTGGTACGGGCTATCCGACGCGGGGATTATATTCGTCGTGGCGATAGGCGCGCTCTTTGCGGTTACGATAAACACGTACACGGGGGTGCGTAACATTGATCCGCACTTTGTCGAGGCGGCCCGGAACATGGGGGCCGGCGGCAGAAAGCTGGTGGTATACGTACTGCTGCCGGCCGCGTTCCCGTACATGATATCTGGATTCAAGCAGGGGTGGGCCTTTGCATGGAGGGGGCTGATCGGCGCAGAGCTGCTGTTTGCATTTTTGGGGCTCGGACACCTGCTGTATGCGGCACGGTCGCTCAACGACGTATCCCAGGTCATTGCAATCATGCTGGTGATCATGGCCGTCGGCATGGTGGTGGACAGCGTCGTGTTCAAGAGGCTGGAGGCCAGGGTGATGTCGCGGTGGGGTCTGGGATAGGCGGCGGCATCGCGGAATCCCCTCTGCCGCGGGCCGTCTTGTTGGAGGCATCCGTTTGCCATATTCGCGAATCCGGCCTGTGCACGCGGCACCCCCTGCCGGCGTAGATTGGCCGTCTTGAGCAACGCGGCAACAAAAACGATATCTATGGGGGGGACATGTGCGGTGGCATGGCCTACGTCACGCCTGTACGGCGTCCCCTGGCACCGCATGTGTGCCTGCCGCGTGCTGTTCTTGCCATGTCCGTCATCCTGGCCGTCGCGGCGTCGGCAGTCGCCGGTGACGCGGTGACGGTCATGCGGGGCGATCCGTCGCCACCGCCACCCTCGTATGTGGCATATGCGCAAGAGCCGGTCTTGGAGGTCGGGACGGACAACGCGGTGTATACGGACGGGCTGCCGATGTTTGTGTACGGGAGGGCGGCCCCCGAGGAGACGCTGATCATCAGGCTGACCGGGCCGGATCAGACGATCGCCAAGTTTGACCAGATTACGGTTGGGGATGACGGCGAGTTTTGGCACCTGCTGCAGGTGTGGCCCGAGGCGTCACACGGCCTTCCGTATGGGACGTACGCCGTGGAGGTGATCAGCTCGTCACAGGGCGGGCTTTCACGGGTTGTAGATGTGAGGTTTTCTGCCAGCACCGGGCTGGTGGAGGTTCCTGTGGATAGGCGGGTGGATACGCTGGTGTTTGCGCCCGAGACCGCGGCGGTCAACAACCCGGTGAGGATATTTGTGCAGACCACCAGTGACGGGCTGCTGGTGGGACACAATGATCCCAGGGGGTTGCTCAAGACATCACACGTGCACCGGCCCGACGGGCGGGTTGACGGAATCGCGGGCAGTTTTACCGCATTGCACAACGGGTTGTACTATGCCGACTATACGCCGACGCAGGAGGGCACGTACGTGTTCCACGTGGTATCGTTTCACCAGGGCGTGGTATCGCACGGATCGGCTGCCGCCTCTGTACTGTCACAGGATTTGGGGGGGCTCACCCGGGAGGTTGACAGGCTAAACTCGGTGCTGGACGGGACCGTGGGCGAGCTGGAGACGCTTAGATCCGAGGTGGCCGAGTTTGGCGTGGTGCTGGACGGGGCAAGTGCCAACATCGATTCGAGTGTGACATCAATGTCCGAGTCGGTGGGGGGGATTGAGGAGGCCTCGTCACAGCTCAACGCGTTGCTGCTTCCGGTGGTCTCGCTGATCGGGGTCATCGTGGCGTTGCAGCTGGCGATTCTGGCCAGGCGCCGGTAGGCAATCCGTCGTCGCTTTTTCATCGGTGTGTGTACGCGACGTGCCGTGATCATGGTGGCGGTGATCCGACGTTGGATTGACGATCGCACGCACAAGCAAATTGCTCACAACCGATCTTTGTCTATATATGGACGGACTGCGTCGTATTTGGTATGTATGCTGGCTGGTTTGGAACCGCCATTGCGGTCTTGGCGGCGGCGGTGACGGTGACGATGATGATGGCGGTGGCGGTGGAATATGTGCCTGATGCCGATGCAACGGCGTCGGCAACGGGCACGCCCTCGTCGGTACTGGCATCGGATCCAGATTTGGGGGCGTATCGATCCGCGCGGGCGTGGGATCCTGCGCGTGTTCTTGATTCGTGGATAATGGACGTGCCTCCAGAGGCATTGGTGCAAAACACGGGGATGAGGCGCTATCTGGTGTTTGGCGGCGGTGGCGGCGGTGGCGGTGGGGGAGGAACGGGATACCTGCCGTATAATGTGCTGCAACAGCAAGGCGGTCTGTCTGGAGGTCTTGCAGCGCAACCGGATTCGCCCTTTTCGGTGGCGGTGATGTCGGACGGACACGCGTCGTGGATGCGGAGCAAGGGACATCACGTGGTGGCCGATGTACGGTTGTCGTTTGACGGCGGTATGGGGGTGCATGGTTATGGTGCTGATGATTATGATGATGGCCGTGGTGCGGCTGCGGTTGTGGGGTCGACGGTGATGGAAACGGGATTGGCGCAGGGCGGGCGGGCCGCGGCGGATTCTGGACACGGGTATGCAGGGAGGGGCGTCACTGTGGCGGTGGTGGACACGGGGGTGGACTTTTCCAATCCCGACATGCGTGACGCGCTTGCACGCGATCCGGTGACGAACCATCCGGTCATGCTGGATGCCGACGGGCAGGGGATTGTTCTGACAAACGCCACGTTTGCCGCGCTTGTGGATCGGGACGGGGTGATTCGTGATCACGCCACGGTGCCCGACGGGCATACCTCGGTTGTGTATGCCACGCGGGACGGGGTCTACCTAGACGTGGAGCAGGGCGGGCGCGGCACCAAGCTGATGGTGTACAACTCGCTGTTTCCCGAGGCCGGTACCTCGCCGGTGTTCGAGGTGACGCTTGCCAACGACATGAGGATTGGCACGAGCGATCGCGAGTATATACCGTCCAAGAGCGGGGTGTACCGGCTCGGGATGATGTATCAGGGCGCGTTATCGGGGCCGTACACGGGGATACAGACCGTGCCGGTGCTGGTGACCGATCCCAACGTGGCCGGCGTATATGACACCGTGACGGCGGACATGTCGACCTCGTGGGCCGACTATGCGCGGCAGTTGTCGGGTGGCGGCGGACAGATGCCCGTGTATGATTATGACTTTACGGATGAAAAGGCAGTCGTGCTTGGCAGCGGTAACGAGTTTTTGGTGTATGATTCGGACGGTGATGGCGTGGATGATTATACGGCGGGCGCGGTGGGGGCGCGGGTGCTTGACGTGTATGGGGTCATTGGGGACGGTGATGGGGAGCCTGCGGATGTCCGGGCACCGCGTCGCGGCGGGGTGCAGGATGACCAGATTACCCCGCCCGACGTGGTGGGAAATCTGGGCGGCGTGTTGCTGGATCCGGTTGATCCTGACGGGGTGTACTTTGGGGTGATGACCGACTTTGAGGGGCACGGTACGGCCAGCGCGGCGGCCGTGGCCTCGCGGGGGCACCAGCTGTATGATCTTTACGGTACGTCTGCGCGGCATGGGGCGGCGTCCCCCGTGCCGCTTGCGGGGGCGGCTCCTGGCGCCGCCGTTTTGCCGGTAAAGTCGTTGTGGCTGGGCGACTCGCTGTACGCGTGGCTGTGGCTGGCCGGGTTTGACAGGGGGGGCGGGGTTGGCGATGATGATGATGCTGCTGGTGGTGGCGGCGGTAACGGTAACGGTGATGATGGCTACAACTACAACTACAACAACTACAACTACAACAACTACGACAACTCCACCGGCAGTGTGCCCAGACCGTGGGATCCGCCCGTCGAGACGGTCGCGGGTGACAAAGGCGACGGCGTTGAGGATGCGTGGATCTTTTCGGGGGGCACGAGGGCCGACATTATATCAAACAGCTGGGGGATACCGGGATTTCCGTCGGTGGGGGCGGCCCCCGGGATGGATGTTTTGTCGTTGCTGGCCTCGGCGTTGTTTGTACCGCACTCTATTCATGATGATTATCCGGGCGTACTGGTGGTGACAAGCGCGGGCAATTCGGGGCCCGGGTATGGAACCATGGGCATTCCAAACGCGGCCTCCTTTGTGGTGTCGGTGGGTGCATCTACGGACAATGTGTTTGTTGGACACGGGCCGTTTTGGGGACAGCCCAGGTTTGGAAACGCAACGGAGCACAGGGGACACATAGCCGACTTTACGAGCAGGGGGCCCGGGGTGGTGGGAGATCCCCGGCCCGATCTGGTGGCGACGGGGGCACACGGGTTTGTGCCTGCAAGCGTGCTGGGGACGGTGAGGGGCGGAGGGGATGCCGGCCACGGGGGGCGGGCCGGCGGCGGCGGCGCTTATGACAAACCACCCCCTGCGGCCACGGGGGCGGCATCGCAGTTTGTTTTGTTTGGGGGTACCAGCATGGCGGCCCCGTTGGTGGCAGGTGCCGCGGCGGTTGTTATGGAGGCGATGAGGGATGCCGGGCGGGAGTATGATCCGTTTGTGATACGCAACATACTGATGTCGACCGCGCGGGATATGGGGAATGACGCGTTTGTACAGGGGGCTGGGATGGTTGACGCCGATGCCGCGGTTGGATATGCGCGCGGGGGGGCAGAAGAGGTGTTTGTCGTGCATAACAACGCATCGTATGCCAATGTCGTCGGGGTGCTGGAGGGGGCGGTCGGCGGAGCGGATGCAGAGGCGCTTGGACTGGAGAGGGTGGTACTGCCCGACAGGGAGGTGGGGATGACCTCGTGGTTTGCCGGAAGACTGGGGGCGGCCGGCACCGACGGTGCTGTTGCTGGAGGTGGGCGGAGCACCACTGTGTTTAGCGTGGACAATCCGACCGGACGGGACGTCGAGGTGGAGGTTGACGCGGTCCGGCTGGGACTGGTGGCGCAAGACTCGTATGAGGGAAGGACCGAGCCGCGACTGCGTGACCGGGTGTATGACGGCGAGGATGCGTACAGGCCCAATTATGTGAGGCTGGATGACGTGCGCACACACGAGGAACCCGGATCGTATTATGAGGAGGGGGCGTTGGACGGGGACGCGGAGGACGCGGATCTGCTGGTGCTACAGCTGCGGTTTGGGTTTGACGAGTTTATGAACGTCTCGGCACCCCGGTATGCCGACGACATGAGGATATCGTCGTTGTATCTATACGACTGGGTTGACGGGCCGGACGGGGAGGGGTTTGTTACTGCCGACGAGCTTTCGCTGGTGGCAAGGGCCGGCTCGTGGGGGACTGTTCAGGAGCTGCGCATAAGCGATCCGGGATCAAAGTTTGAGGGAACGCCGCTGGTCGGCGTATACCCTGTACCGTGGAGGTTTTCCTACTGGGATGGGGAGACCGGGATGGATGCCGACGCGATGAACTATACGCTGACGGCATCGTATTACGAACATGTGCCGTGGGGGGACGTGTGGGTCGAGGAGCGTATGATGGCGGTGCCGCCGGGGGGCGAGGAACGTGTGGGGGCCACGGTGGTGGTGCCGCCGGGGGCACAGACGGGGGTACACCACGGCTTTGTGAGGTTTACGGGTGATTCGGGGCATGTGGTGATGGCGCCGGTAAGCTACGTGGTGGTCGAATCGGTGGACGGGGTTGGCGGGACGGTCGTGGCGTACGACGGTTTGGGCGATGCTGCCACAACCGCCGCCACCGCGACAACGGCTGCGATGTTGGCAGGGGGAGGCCGGGATGTCGCGTTGTACGAGCCCGGACGGATACGGGGTGCATTTGACATGACCGGCAGGTACATGGCAGGTGACTGGATGCACTATTATTTTGACGTGCAGGATCCGGCGGTGGACTCTGTTGCCATAGAGGTGTCATGGGAGCACAGTGACACCAGTCTGGCCGCATTTGCCGTGGATCCTGTTGGAAGGGTGGTGCAGTCTAGCGTACCGCCGGGAGTGTTTGGGGAGTTTATCGGATGGCCGTCGTCGGACTGGCTGGGGCCGTCGGCACTGGGGGAGGGCGGCGGATTTTATCCCATAAAGAACGGGGGTGACACCTCTGCTGTTTTGTACGTGCCCGTAAACCAGACCGGGGTGTACGCGCTGATGGTGCATTCTACGCTGTTTGCCGGGGAATCGGCAGCCGAACGGGTCCGGGTGTCTGCCATGTTTGGATCCGTGGGCGGCGGCAACGGCGGTGATGATGATGAGGCTGAGGAGGAGGAGGGGGCGGATGAGGGACTGCCTCCGGAGATCGAGGTGCGGATACCAAGGGAGGTGGCTACGCGAGATCATGTGGCTGATGTGAGGGTGAGTGCCGGGGATGGCGGCGGGGATTTGGCATGGGTTCGATACTTTGCAAATCATACTCAATTGTATCCGGATGGGGACGGGCTTCCTTTGGGGACGCTCTCGGATGGGTTTTACACGCTGACGGTCACCGCGGTTGATACGGACGGCCGATATTCTACCAAAAACTACGACTTTGTGGTGGCGACAAGTCCCGTCAAGTAATCTGTCGGCCAATCGGCCGAGGGCATGTTATGCGCCTTTTATACCCACACGCTGATTTGTTACCAGGCAAGCGAGATTCTGGCCACCGTGTGGTCGCGGCATTGCGACGTACCGATGTGGCGGCAATGACCCGTGCAAAATCCCGGTCTTGACGGATGTCGGTTGCATCGGCCGCTGGACAACAACCATCTCAATCCCCGTCCAATCTGCAACCGGCAGCTACTCGCGGTCTGCAGCATGTCGTGAACCGCGACGGTTTGTTGTCTGATGTCTGCCGTCTTTTTCTAAACAAGGTTTATAAGCAAATCGCGGAATTTGGTGGCTGGATGTCCGAGCAGGGTGGTGGGGCGGCAGCAGGCGGCAGGCTGTCTAGGCGCGACTTTTTAAAGCTGATGGGCGCGGCGGGCACCGGTCTGGCGTTTGCGCCGTTTGTCCCGTTTGGAAACTTTATGCCCAATCCCAGCGGGGTGTCCCTTGAAAAGGTGCCCGTCGAGCTGCCAGACGGAACGCAGGCCAACGTCAAGACGTTTCCGGCGAACAGCTCTGAGGTGATTACGTACCCCAAGACCGGGGACGAGGTGCTTGACAACGAGGCCTTTCGCAAGTGGCAGTTTATCCGGCTTTCAGAGGACATGGGAGGTGCGTCCTCGGACACGTCGGCCTTTCGTGCATACAGCATGGTGTGCCTCCACCTGTGGTGCCTGTGGGACTACAAGCCAGATAAGGCGGTGGGCGCATGCCCGTGTCACGGAAGTTTGTACGATCCGACCACCGGCATGGCCACCCAGGGGCCTGCCTCGGTGCAGGCGCAACCCTCCAACGTACTGCCTCGCCTCTTTTTTGAGATCGACACGGACGGGTACCTGTGGATCCTCCCGCCGGTGTGGAGCCCAAGTGAGAACGGAGTGATAGGATATGGACGCTTCCTTAAATAACCGGACCGGGGCGGTCTCGTTCCTGCAGTGGGTGTGGGATGGGATTGACCGGACTATATTTACGGCCATAAAATTTTCGTTTCCCGCAAGGTTTGTGAGCCCGTTTGGATTCTTGGGAATGCTCACGTTTATCGTGTTTGTGATACTGGGCGTGTCCGGGGCCCTGCTGATGTTTTACTACCAGCCAATACTGGACAGGGCGTGGGACAGCGTCCAGTTTATCAACGACGAGGTCCCGTACGGGTTTCACATACGAAACATACACTACCACGGGTCAAATGCGATGGTCCTGCTAGCCGTACTCCACATGTACTACCAGTATTTCAGCGGGAGGTACAAGATTCGCAACGAGATTCTGTGGGTGACCGGGGTCATACTTGGCGTGGTCACCATTCTGGAGGCGTTCACGGGGTACGACGTGATATTCAGCGAACGGGCGGAGCTGGCGATAAGCATAGCCGCCTCGCTTACAAACTCCATGCCCGTGGTCGGGCCGCTCATGCGTGATGCTATGTTTGGTAACGGGTTTTCGGACTTTGTGCTGCGGTTTTATGCGCAACACGTGTTTTTGTTACCTTTGGTAATGCTGGGTCTGATGGCCGTACACTTTCCGCGATTTCTGGTGTTTGACGTGCCGATGGTGATGGCCATCAGCGGCGCCATACTGATCACCGGGGGCGTCTTCCCGATCGATCTGGGGTTCAAGTTTGATCCGTCAATCCCGCCGGGGATTACGGTGCCAGAGTGGTATCTGACGGGGATTTACGCGTTCATGAGGACGCAGTACGACAAGTTTGTTACGGGGCTTGCCTGGCCCCTGATATTCATCATAGCGCTGGTGCTCACGCCGTTTCTGGACCGGTACAAAAAGTTCTCCTGGCGGGACAGGCCAATCGTGACCGCGTTTGGAATCACGGGGATTGCCCAGGTGATGGTGACCACCTACTGGGGGTTTTATATCACGCCCGACGACGGGGTGCTGACGCTCGTGCAGCGGCTGGTGATAGATCCGGTATTCCTGTATTCCGTGATGATCCTGCTGGTGCCGATCGGGTTTGGGTTTAGCTATATGATGATAAAGATGTCAAAGGAGGCCGAAAGAAAGGCCAAGATTGCCAAGGCGCAGGGTCCCAAAAAGGTAGCCACCATAGACCTGTCCGAAAAGTGGCTAAACTGGGTGATCGTCGCACTCATTGCATTCCAGGTGTTCCTCAACATAGCAGCATACAACGCGGCGCTGACTGGGATGAACAACCTCTCGCTGTTCTTTGTGGGGCTGGTACTGATCGTGTTTGCATCGCTGTTCCACGTGTACAGGTATGCAATGGCAAAGTCCAAAGAGGCGCCCCCTCCCCCGCCCCCAACCATTATGTCGATAGAGGCGGTGGATGACGCCGCCGCTTCCACCCCCGGGGTCGCAGGCGGTGATGTGGGCGGGCAGCCTCCAAAGGAGCTGGCCCCGCCCCCGGCCGCCCAGCCGCCGCCCCAACAGCAACAAAAACAAGAGGCGCCCCCACCGACGACGACGACCGCCGCCGCCTCCCAGCAGGCGGGAACAGGCAATCCGGTACCGCCAACCACCGGCAGCAGTAGCAGCAGCAGTGGTGGCGGTGGTGATGGCCTGCAAAGGCCATGACTGGCCCCTTGACAATCCGATAGGTAATTTTTTCCTGCCAAAGATCATCCGAGGCATTTTTGACACTTTTGGGCATGTTTGGGGGAGGAGGGGGTTGTATGATTCTTGGACCGGGCATTCGCCATGATCTGGCGGCATGGGCGGCGGCAAGGGGAGGGGGTTTGGAAACAACCGAATTAAACAAAATTAATAAACATGCAATCCACGACGCCGCTTATGAGCTCTAATGCCTCGCCAACATCAAGTCATGCGTATGGAATTGGGATTTTGGCCGTAATAGTGGCGGTCGGTGCGGGGATTGTATTTTACCAGATGTACTATCTGCCCGAGTCACTTACAAAGCCGTCTGTCAGCGAGCACATACTCCATCCGATAGGCGAGACCATGATCAGCATGATCGATGGCTCGGGCGATAAGGATCAGGCTGACAACTTTTTGCCAAAGCTTCCCAACATAGAGCTGACCAAGAACAATTTGGTGGTGTGGACAAACGACGATTCCGTACCGCACACCGTCACGCCGGATCACCGCTATGCCGACCCGTACAGCGGCCTGTTTGGATCGGATGGGGTGGTAATGCCCGGCG
This sequence comes from Cenarchaeum sp., assembly GCA_020027365.1. The sequence goes on along the minus strand of JAHRAJ010000045.1, from coordinate 34,775 downwards.
AGTCGTACGAATTTCTGTTCACCGACACGACGACCCTGTCCTACTACTGCAGCCCGCATCCGTGGATGAAGGGTACGCTTACAGTCACCCTGTCAAGGGGCTAGCAGCCTTGCAAACACGACGGCACTGTCGACCTCTTTGTGCTGCTCTATTATGGACGCCCGGAATTTCACCTCCAAGTCTGCCTGCGGAACGAATTCAAAGACGGCTGTAAATTCCACGCTGTTTTGCGGCATCGCCTCGCGTCCTACAAACAACCTTCCAGTCCTGCTGGATATGTTCTTGCCGTTATGCGATCTGAACGTGATCAGCTCGTTGGAATCCAATACCTGCACGTTTATCACCACGCCGTCATATCTGCCCGGAAAGCCGACCGTGACGGTGCCAGAAAACTCGACATCGGGACGAAGATCCGCAGAGTCTGCAAACTCGATCCGGATGTCGTCCCTTGCCATGGGTTGCGTGTGCGGCGTCGTGATAATAGTTTTGCCGTCGTGGGTCGGACAACCGCCTTTGTGGAGACGATCATGGTGCCTGTTGTCCGACACAATTACGGTGGGTTTGTGGCCAACGACAACAACCAGCGTCCCGGCAGGTGCCGGAGGGCCGGCCGCCGCCACACCGCGTCCGGAAAGACCGTGATCTACAGTGCGGCACGCGTCCGTTTTCCAAAGCCCGACCCTTGCAGGTGCGGAGAAGTCTGCCTTTTCTTTTTGGGCATGGAGGAATGCACATGACACATCAGAAATTGACGTGACGCGAGCCGATCTTTTCCTTACCATGTGTGATGTCGATGCTTGCAAACTCCATCATGCACCTAGTCGCCTCCTCGTCACGGCCCAGTTTTTCCAGTATCTGGCCCTTGCCACCGATTGCGCGCCTGTAGTATATTGACCAGTCGGGCATGAGTGGGAGGGCCTCGTTCATGGCCGCAAGGGCCTCGTCGTGGCGGTTCAGATCAAACAACACCTCGCCCCGCATTACGAGCGCTATTGCGTATGACGGATCATCCTTTGTGGCAGAGTACAGCACCTCGTCAAGGCAGTCCAGCGCCCGGCCGCACAGGTCCGTGATCTGGGGATCCGCGTGCGGGGCTGACGCGCCGGCACCGCCACCTTTGTCTATTGCCATGTGGATGAGCGCGGTTGCCTTGTCACACAGGATGGGGCAGCGCCGCGCATCGCCTGGTTCAAATGACTCGATCACCTCGTCAAAGCAGGCGATGGCCTCGTCGTACCTTTTCTCCTCCTGCAGTATGTGGCCCTTGTTGTCAAGCGCCGTGCAGTAGACGGCATCGCCCGGATTGGGGTGCCGGATCACCCCCTCGTAGCATGCCAATGCCTCCTTGTACCTGTCCTGCATGTGCAATATGGCGCCCTTGCGGAGAAGCGCGCGGATGTGCTGCGGGTCGCCGGGATCAAGACCATTCATCACCTTGTCATAGCATGCCATCGCCTCATCCAGCCTGCCCGCATCGACCAGCGCCGTGCCGCGCGCAAACGGATCCTTCACAATTCTGCGACATCCTGCACCAATTTCAGTTTTCCGGCACTGCGGCCGCATAAACCCCGGATCACGGATTCTCGTGTCAGGATGTGATGTTGGGAGGGCGGTCGGGGGATGACGGATGACGCATCTGCCGCCACCGGTGGGACATGCCTGCCAATGAATTTATGGCCGCCCTGCGGACTGGCGGCATGCGCAAATCCCAGACCCGTCTCAAACCCGGAATCACCATACAAAACACGGTGGCAACGGCCGATCTGGGGCAGGAGGTTGACATTGCCTCGTTCAACGACTATGAGTTTCTAAGCTCCAACCTGGAGCTGTACAGGTGCGGCTATGTCAAGGACGATACCATGACGGGGAGGGTCACGGTGTTCCGTACCGGCAAGATGATCTCGGTGGGCACAAAGAGCCCCGAGGAGTCGAGCAGGGAGCTTGCCCGAGCGCTGGGAATACTGCATGGGTACCGCCTTGCGCGCCGCGTGCGGATTAAACCCCGGGTTCGCAACATAGTGGCCCGCTTTGACCTGCAAAAAAGGCTGCCGATCGAGAGGCTGGCGCGGGTCTTGCCAAAATGCATGTACGAGCCCGAGCAGTTTCCGGGCCTGATATACCGGCTACAGGACAGCTGCGTGGCGCTGATATTTGCGTCGGGCAAGGGGGTGATCGCCGGGGCCCGGTCGGTTGAGGAGGTGAACGTGGCATACTTTGACGTGGAATCCCGGGTGGGCGGTGGCCCCTCCAGCGCCCCGGGCGGCGCCTAGACGTCCAACGTGCAGTTGAGTCTTACCTTTGTGACGTTTTTATGTATGGTGTCAAACATATCGCCGTTTTCGGTGTGTATGGGAACCAGCGTTTTGGCATGCGCTCCGTCCACCACTTTTTTTATCTGGTCTCCGGTGCCGTGACCCGAGACGTGGATGGCCTCCCACCCTTCATCCTTGGTGAGCAGGCCAAGGTCGACAAGCCACCTCTTGATCCGTTCATGATCCAGCACCATCTCCTCGTTGAACGGCTCGGTGGACGACCTGATGTAGCTGGAGCCGGCGTTGGGCCTGACATCAACCACGTTTTGCAGGCTAAAGTCTGTGCAGTATAACGCAAACTTTTTTTGTTCATCGTGTACGTCCCGGTAGTTTACCCTGTTGTCATAATCCAAAAACTCGCGCTCCCACTTTTTATAGTCCGACTGAACCTGCTTTTCTGTCCAGTATTCGACATCCTTGTCTATCAGTCCCCACGACTTTCTGGGTATGAAGACCTTGATGTGGGAGTCGGTGGGTGATGGAAACATCCTACTATATTCATCGGATCCTGCGAACAGCTTTAGAAGGTGTGCCTGCCTTGGGTCGATCACCAGATCGCGCCCCGTCTTTTTGGCAGAGTTGTAGAATGACATAAACCTGTCAAGATCGCGCGGAGGGTATGTACACACCACCAGCTCTCCGGCACCTGCCATGATTTCTTCCACCCTGTCTTCGACCCCCTCCTCGTCCAACTTTGAACTGGGTACGTTGATTCTGGTCCCCTCGCATAGCAGGCAGTCGGGGCGTTGCTGGCCGCACCTGTCCACGAATGCCTCGCTCTCCTCGCGACGCCTACCGTGGAACCTGATGTCGCCCGTGTATCCGATCGTGCCCGACGATGTGTGTATTATAAAGCCGCATACACCGGGGAGTGAGTGGTCGATCGATATGGGATCAAACTCGATCGAGTCGATGGAGAATTTTTTCCCGTTTTTTATGGTTTGGATGTTCCGGGGGATTTCCTCCCTGTTGTCGGATTTGTTTGCCCGGCTCATCCCCCCGCTACGCCCCTTGTACAGCCTAAAGTTTTCCTTGTATGTGATGTACTCCTCACCGCCACCCATGTCCTGAAACCCCTGCATGATGAGCCTGCTGGCCTCTGTGCAGTAGATGGGAATCTCCGGCCGGAGGTAGTGTATGTAGGCGCAGTGATCCACGTGGGCGTGGGTCAGTATCACGCCCTGGATGCCGTCCTCTGCCTTCCAATCGTCCTCGGTTATACTTCCGTGGTTGGGCGTGCCATTTGTATCCTTGATGGGCTTCCAGTCGACGGCACTCATGTGCTTTGCATAGTCGCGGCGGTAGATCCCGGGGACGCGCGGGAGCAGGTCAAACTTGAACAGGTCCCCCATCCCTGCCAGCTTGCGGGGCTGTACAAACTCGGCAAAGTACTCGTTTACCTTGCCCATCTGCATGCCAAAGTCCAGAAACACCTTGGTGCCCCTGTCCTCGAGCAGGATTTTGTTGCCCCCGATCTCGTCCACGCCGCCGTAGAACGTGAGGCTGGTCATGCGTTGTGGACTGCCTTGCTGACTAAAAAGTTTGTTTTTGGCGGATTGGATGGCTGCAGGCGCGGGGCGGGGGGCGGCATGTGGGCGGTAGACGCCGGCGACGAACGGACGTATCCTATTCCATTGGTTTTAAAATGACCGCATATTTGCTGTGTAGGCGGCGATGAGGAATCAGAGTTAATCCTGATCCGTGATGTAAAGGCATTTGTCCGAGCTGCCCATTTCAAACACCGGTGTTGTTACCCGTCCGTTGACGCGCCCGTGCCGCCGGCAACGCGCGAGCCAATGACCCTGTCGGCCGTCTCGCCGGCGATCATCCCTTTTTCCAAGAGCACCTTGGTTATGCGCGTAATGTCCACCAGGCTGTGCAGTACGACGCCCTCCCTTTGCAGGGCCTCGCGGGCGCCCTCCTGCCTGTCCACCACCACGTACGCGTCGTCCACGCCGACGCCGGCATCGCGCAGCGATCTGATGCCGCCGGTCACGGATCCCCCGGTGGTGGCAACGTCGTCGACCATCACCGCCTTCATCCCGTCGGTTATCACGCCCTCTACAATCTTACCGGTCCCGTGTGACTTGGGACTGCTTCTGGCGTACACGAGCGGCTTTAGCGTCTCGACGGCCAGCGCCGCGGCTATGACCAGACCTCCGGTGGGCACCGACGCCCATGCGTCAAAGCGGTCCAGACCGTCCTCGGCCGCCGCCTCCCGTCCTCCCTTGTATCCGTCACCGCCGCCCGCCATCACCGCCTTTTGCAGGCCCTTTACGACCCGGCGAAACTGGGCCGGGTATCCGGGCACGAGCCTCAGATCTATGTAAAACGGGCTCTTTGCGCCGCCGGCCAGCTCAAAGTCGCCAAAGCGCAGCACCCCCCTCTCGTGCAAAAACACGGCAAACTCGTCGGCAAACGGCCACTCCATACGCGGTTTGCACACACTGGATTTATTTTGGTTTGCCTTGTGGGGCGGGCATGCCCGAGATTTGGCTAAACTACGGGGTCACCGAGGTGGTCGTGGACATACGCGCCGAGAATCTGGGGCTACGCGTGGACGGCGGCAGCGACGGCAGCAATGGCGGCAGCAGCGGCAGTACCGGCGACGACGCCGGCCAGCAAAACCCCGCCGCGATGATGGATGACGGGCGGCTGGGCGAGCTTTTGGAGGGCGGGATTGACCTGACGGGGGGGCCCACGGAGCTGGTGGTGCTCCAAAGCACGCCGGCAACGCACAGGGTGGTGTCTGCGCTGTACGAGGCCTGCAAGCGCAGGTCTGCGCCGATGCCCCGCATACTGGCAGGACGCGGGGCGGTGGCGCAGGTAAAGAGGGGGCTTCCCGAGGGCGCCGGCGTGTCCGAGTTTGGCGATGCAAACCTGACGGGGTCAAACCTGGTGTTTCTTGGAGAGGCAGAACCCGACGGGTTGTTTGGGTTTGAGACGGTCTCCACCCGCCTGCTCCGGCGGTTTGGCCAGCCCGAGGACATGCTTGCCGCATACGCCAAGCGCCGGGGCAACCTGCCGTCACCGGGCGTGCCGGCCGGCGGATTGGAGGAGGCGCGCAGGTTTGTAGACTCGTTTGAGATTGCCGCAATAGACGTGGTCGCAACGCCGGGCGGAATCGTGGACGTGGCGGTGGGACACCCGTCCAAGACCATGGCCGTTACCTCTGGGATTGAGCGGGTGGCCGCCCGGGACGCCGGCGAGCCCCGGCCAAAGGCGGTACTGGCAAGCACCGGCAAGGAGGCGGGCAACCGCACGCTGGCGGCCGCACTGTCGTCGCTGTGGAACTGTTATGGCGGGATCAGGGAGGGCGGGCTAGTGGTGCTGCTGGCCGAGTGCGGTGACGGGCTGGGCTCGGACGCGCTGGGCAAGTTTGTGGAGGGGAGGATGCCCGGCGTGGACCGGCTGAAAAACCCGTCTGCGTACGTTGACGGGATGGAGGGGCTGCTGTACCTGTCCGAGGTGAAAAAGGCGCTGCAGGTGGGGCTGGTCTCGATACTCCCCGAGTTTTACACCAAGAGGCTGGGGGTGATACCGCTTGACGGCGCCAGGCATGCGATGGAGTATGTACTCAGGACGCAGGGGCCCCGGCAAAAGATATCTGTTGTATCTGATGGAGCAAGGACTCTGCTACGATGAGCGGGTTTTCGGATATGGGCGCGCACAGGACGGCCATGGCCATCATGACGGCATAGGCCGCCACCCTGGTCCTTCCGACGCGGGTAATGTCGTCCATTATCACGACGCCGCGGCCCTGCATGCCCATTACCAGTATGAATATTGCCACGAACCAAAAGTTCATCATGAACAGGACGGCCGCGCTGACGTACGTGAACAGCCGGAGGCGTTTGTGACCTAGCACCGACCGGAACAGGTGTCCGCCGTCAAGCTGGCCGGCCGGCATCATGTTGGCAAACGTCAGGAAAAGCCCGACCCACGCCGCAAACATCAGGGGCGTCATCAGTACGGTCGAGCCGTCGCCCCCCTTGCCAAACGTTGCCAGGGCGGCGGTGACCAGCAGCGGCTCGCCAAACGACCAGTCTCCAAGCTGCCCGTCCTCGCGGAGGCGTTCCCCAAGCTCGGGGTCTATGACGGGTGCGGTGGCCGCGCCCAGCATCGCCACGGCCACGGCCACCACGAGTCCGGCCACGGGGCCGGCGATCGCCACGTCAAACAGCCTTTTGCGGTTGATCATCAGCCCCCTAGTCACGATCAGCGCTCCAAAGGTGGGTATTCCAACGACCGGTATTCCGGGGATAAAGTACGGCCACGACGCGCGTATGCGGTGTATGCGCGAGGCCGCCATGTGGCCCAGCTCGTGGACGCCCAGTATGCCCAAAAGCGCCGCAGTGTAGACGGCGGCCATCTCCAGCGGATCGCCTATGTTGATAATCTGGTTTGTCCCGACCGTCCTGTAATACCCGTCGATCATGACAAAGCAGATCACCACCGCAAAGGAGATTCGCGGCACCCACGGTGACCTCAAGAGCCAGTTCCCGCGGCCAGACCCGATGCGGTGCGCATCCACGTACAGGCCGTCGTCATCCCTCTTGATCATGCACGCGACGCCCATCCTCTCGAGATCGCCGGCCAGCCGGGCAAACCTGTCCTTGAACTCGGTGTCGCGTATGCGAAACCTGATCACGCCCGAGCCGTACTGTGTATCGTACACGTCAAACACAGAGGCGACCGACTCGGCAATCTCCTCTGCGGTGGGGGGCCCGCTCACGGATGGCCGTGGACGGGCACCATTAATGGATTTAGCGGTCACATTAAATATTTGGGGTGTGTCGTACCGTCATGCAGTCCGTGCTGAGGCAGGTGGATGACTGTGCCATCCGCAGGGCCGGGCTTGAGGACCTGATACCCATGATGGAGATCAACATGCGCACCCTGCCGGAGCATTATTCGGACTACTTCTACCAGACCCTGCTTGCCGAGATGCCCGAGTGCTTTTTGGTGGCCGAGGTGGGGACAAGGCGGGTCGGGTATATCATGTGCAAGACCGAGTTTGGCTTTTCGAGCTTTAAGCGGCTGGGGTTTGTCAAAAAGGGGCACATGGTCTCGGTTGCCGTGCTAGACGAGTTTCGCGGCAGGGGGATTGGCCGCGCCATAATCGAGGAGGCCATGCGGGGCGTGCAGCTGCGGCGGTGTGACGAGTTTTACCTGGAGGTCCGGTGCAGCAACGGCGATGCGATACGCCTGTACGAGGGAATGGGGTTTTCCGTGCGGCAGAGGCTCAACGCGTACTATCGCGACGGCGAGGACGCCTACATGATGTCGTGCGAGTTTGAGTATGCAAAGGAGTAATGACGGTGTTGCGAAAAAAAAGGGCGGTGCTGGCATCATGAACAGGCGGAGGTTTATGGGAATCGCGATATTCTGCATGTGCATTGCGGGCTTTTTCACGTATTCGTACCTGGTGATGCTGTCAGAATGGGGCAAGATTGTGTTGGAGCTGTCCGTGCTGATGATCGTGGGCGGAATACTGGGGACCGTGGCATGGATCGGGTATACGATGGCCACCACCAAGCGCGTCCCGTCGTGGTACGGGCCCGACGACCGCGGTGATGCACCGCCATCAACATCATCAACATCATCAACCACCGGCTCTGCCACCACCACCGCCGCCGCCGATGATGATGCCGACGACTACGACAGCGACGATCCCACCAAGCGCGGCCCGTCACCGTGATATCCGCGCGTCCACCACGGTCTGGTGGTACCGGGGTCCGACGGCCCTCACGTTTCGCGAGTCCAGTATGCTGTGCTTCACCGGACAGACCGACGCAAAGTGGGCCTCGGCCGCGGCCGGCGCCCCGGTCCTCCTCTCGGCCCGGGTGTGCGCGTAATAGTGGATTACCCCGCCGTCCTTGGTCGCCATAACGGCCGAGTCCAAAAACTCGTCGGATCGTTCCGGAAGCAGCATCAGGGTCCTGGTGCCCGTATCCGCGAGCCGATCCCTGATCACCTCCGCGGCGTCCCCGTTGATGGAGACCACCTTCCCAGCAAGCTTGTTCATCCCGATGCTGCGCCTGCACAGGTCGGAGGCGACCGGGTTTATGTCGATGCTGTACACGGTACACCCCGCGTTCTTTGCCGCTATTATGGAAAACGTCCCTATGCCCGCAAACATGTTTATGATCACGTCGGCGTCCGACACGAGGCCGGCTATCCTGAGCCGCTCCGTCGAGAGCCGCGGCGAAAAAAACGCCTTTTCCACATCCACCACAAACCGGCAGCCGTTCTCCCTGTACTCGGTCTCCGTCGAGTCCGCCCCTGCCAGCAGCTCCAGACTCCTGGTACGGTGGTCTCCGTCCACGTTTGAGGACTGGTAAAACACAGACTCTGCCTTTTTCACCTGGTCCAGCAGCACCTCTCCTATCGCCCTCCTCTTGTGGAGCAGCGAGTCTGGTATCCTGACCACGATTATCCCGCCGATCTGGTCAAACGCCGAGAACAGCTCCGAGCCCTCCTTGGGGGTCAGCATTCCGCCCAGCGCCTTTTTGAGCATGCGCGCCATTTGGGGTTTGGGTGGGGCGGGGGATATTTGTATGTCAAGCCGGCGTTTCAACCTGCGGCCCCCCCTGCAGGCGGCAGGCGGCAAAATCCGATGTCGTCCGGGCCGCCGCTATTTCGCGTGGTAAAACTCGCCGGACGCCTTTTGATCCTTGTCCAGCCTGCTGCCGCTCTTGTTGACCCGGGGGCGCCGGGATCTCTCGTCACGCCGGAACGACATGTCCAGCGATCCCAAAAACCTGTTCATGGCCGCGGCCTTGGACATGGGCGAGGTGGCGCGGCCCCGGCGTCCGGGAACGCCCTCGAATATGACCATGCTGTCAGACACCAGATCCATCAGCTGCAGGTCGTGGTCTATGACCATGGCCGACCTCCCGAAGGAGCGGACAAACTTTTGCAGAAACTTTGCGACGGCGATGCGGTCCTCCACGTCCAGGAACGCCGACGGCTCGTCAAGCGCGTACAGATCCGCCTTTTGGAGAAGGCATGCCGCGACGGCCACCTTTTGGAGCTCGCCGCCGGACAGGTTGTGGGCCGACTTTGTGTACAGCTTTTTTATGCGCAACGGCTCGACGACCTGCTCCTCCTCCTGGCTGCCCTCGACGGGGGACCCGTTGGCGCGGTCCAGCAGGGACACGACCTCGGCGTCAATGTCGTTTTGGAGGTACTGGGGCTTGTATGCAATCCTGATCTTTTTGTCGATTGGGCTTTTTGCATCGCCGCCGTCGGGCGCCTCGGATCCGGCGATCATCTTCATCATCGTGGTCTTGCCCAGCGCGTTGGCGCCCATTATGCCGACGATCTCGCCCCTTCGAATCCTTCCCTCGCCGACGGTCACCGAGAACGAGGGGTACGTCTTGGCAAGCTCCGGGTACGAGACGATCTCGCTGCCCTCCTGAAACTCGTCGGCCGACGTGGACGATGCGTCAAACGTAAAGCGCTTGTCCCTAAACCTGACGTTCTCGCCTGGCAGGTAACCGTCCAGAAACACGTTGATTCCGACCTTTGTGGACATTATGCCCGACACAATCCCGTAGGCTGCCGGCTCGCCGTATATCACGTCGATGTGGTCGCTGAGATAGTCTAGCAGGGTCAGGTCGTGCTCCACGACCATCACGCTCTTTCCCAGGGATGCCAGCCCGCGTATTGTTTTTGCCACGCCGATCCTCTGAAACACGTCGTTGTACGAGGACGGCTCGTCGAAAAAGTAGAATTCTGCGTCCTTTGATGCCGCAACGGCCACCGCTAGACGCTGCAGCTCGCCGCCGCTGAGCTCCGAGAGGCGGCGTTCCATGGAGTTTTGGAGGCCCAGGTCGGAAACCAGCTGTGTTGAGACGCCGCGCTCGTCGTACCTGTCTAGCAGCTCGGCCCCCGTCCCGTCAAACGCGCGCGCCACGTGGTGGACCTGCTGGGGCTTTATCGACGCGCTGATGCGCCCGTCGCGTATGTCCTCAAAGTGCGACTTTAGCTCGGTCCCCCCGTAGTACCGCAGTACCTCGTCCCACTGGGGCGGGCTGTCATACCTTCCGAGGTTTGGGGTTATGCCGCCGGACAGTATGCCGACGACCGTGCTCTTTCCGATGCCGTTGCGCCCCAGCAGCCCCGTCACCTCGCCCTTTCTGGGGGACGGGAGCCTGTACAGCCTGAACGAGTTTGGCCCGTACTGGTGCACCTTGTCTGACGCCATCTCGGATGCCAGGTTTACGATGGTAATGGCCTCAAAGGGGCACACCTTTACGCATATGCCGCAGCCGTTGCACACGTCCTCGTTGATGAGCGCCTTTGCCCCCCTTGACTCGTCAAGCGTTATGCAGTCGGCACCCGACTTGTTCACCGGGCAGTACTTTATGCACTCCAGCCCGCACTTTCTGGGCTGGCACAAATCCTGGTCGAGCACGGCAACTCTGTGGGTCATGGGACGGCTCGGGATTTGCGCTTAATACCCCTTTTGACGGCGCTGGCGCATGAGGCTATTCACCCATCAAACATTCACCACAGGTGGTGGTCTTCCTACTTGTAGAGCCGGATAGGCGTGGTTGACCCCACGATCCTGCCGCAAATTACATTGGCACACCGCTTCGCGCCGTAATCATCGCATAATCAGGCGTTGGGGCGTGTGATGTGGTCTGCTGTGTAGAAATCATAGATGGCACATCGGCACCCCGGCGGATCCGCCTGCCTCACCCGCCGGCGGCTGGGGCGGCGGATGTGCGCGTGTCGTCGCCGCGAAGTTATATAGAGTTTGGGCATGCGGTAATCAGATGAAGTTTGTCTGTATGACCGACGACGAGTTTCAAAAGGCGTTTGTGGGCATAGTCGAACGCGGGTCTAACAACAACACGTACAAGTTTGCCCTGGCCAGATTCCTGCTGGAGCACAGCAACAGGGGAGGGGATGCCAAGGTGAGGTATGCGAAGATTGCACGGAGCTTTTTCAGGTATTACTGGATGCAGGAGTGCAAGTCGCGGCTCCGGCAGGGTCCCAAAAAACAAAAACCCGTGATCATAACGATAATACGGAAAGAGTTTGGCAAGGAGGTGTACCCGTACGCGTCGTTTACGGAGCTTGTAAGGGAGGAGGGGAAGGGGGTTAATCGGTGCGTCTCAGAGATAACCAAGATGTGTTTTGACGACGTGATTCCCAGATTCCAAACGGTGGGGAGGGATGAAAGGCGCGTATTTTTCGAGTATTATGCAAAAGAGTACAAGGATTCGGCTAACAACAAGAAGGTCGACCCGGGGGGCGGGATACTGTTGAATCCCGACGCCATGGAGTTTATGCGGCGCAACTATGTGCCTCTCATGCGCATGGTAACACTCGCATGGATGCGGTTTCTTGAAAGGCTCAACTTTGGAATACCCAATCTGGCTAGAAAGCTATCGGACGATGCGGTGGGGCCTCGGGATCAGGGAAAGTATTATCCGCACCTGTCACCCATGAGCAACTCGTGTTTTTACTGCGGAAACGCGCTTGGGACGAGAAAAAGCACACATGTAGATCATGTAATCCCATACGACTATGTGGGTGATACGGAGATGTGGAATCTGGTTCTGGCCTGTCAGAGGTGCAACTGTACAAAGCTTGGCAGCCTCCCGCCGCACTCGTACATCGACAGGCTTGCCGAGCGCAACGAGCTGTACAGGACGCAAAACGAGATGATGGAAAGGTCCATGCATATGCTCAGTTATGGAAATCGAGACATATGCTGGCACTATTGCAACGCCATCAACCACGGTTATCCCATAATCAAAAACTTTCCAGTCCGGCAGAGCCCGTAGCGGGCCCCGGCCCTGCGTCTGGCCTTTTCCCCACCCGATAGCACTGTGTCTAAATACATCCAAAAAACACAATGCCCGGTTTGGTAGATGATTTGTATGCGGTATGTCACACGGCCATCAGGCAAGCGGCGGCCGGATGTGCCACGTCCAAGTGTGTAATAACCAATGGGGATGGAAAAGCAGGTTGACTGCGGCGTGAATATTGTCAAGGGGACGAACAGGGCGGCCGGGGCAGTGCCACAGGAGGCAATATCACGTGCTGTGACGGACGTCACGGATCTTGATGGGCGCGGGGTTGACTTAATAGGGGCATTGCCTGCCCCCGATTCAAGCCGGCCATAGCGTCAGGGTGCGACCCAATCCCATTCCGAACTTGGAAGTCAAACCTGGTGTCGCCACTGTGCTACTTAGATGCGAGAGCTCTTGGGAAGCAGTGGTGCTGGCATCTAATCCTCATCATCATCATCAATGTGTACAGCTCGGTTTTAATCGGGGCGGCTGCCCCGCCGTTGCATGCCCGCCTCGACGATAACCTGCATGGTGTGCGGCCAGTCATGCGACAACGACATCCGGCTGCTAAACCACATGATGGAAAAGCACGGGTGGAGAAACTCCTCCGCCGACGGTGGCAGGCCGGACCGGAACAGCCGGGGATACTAGTCCGGCGACAGCCTGTCCAGATAGTCCAAGACCAGCCTCACCCCAAAGCCGGTGGCACCCCGCGGGTTGTACGGCCTTTCCCTGGTGGCCGGCTGCGTCCATGCAACGCCTGCAATATCAAAGTGCACCCACGGCGTATCGTCTGCGATGGCCTCTTTGAGGAACGCGGCGGCCGCGATCGTGCCGGCGGCCCTTCCGACCCCCATGTTCTTGATGTCGGCCACCTCTGACTTTATCATGGATGAATAGTCGTCGTTGATGGGCAGGCGCCACACCTCCTCGGCCGTGCTGGAAGACGACTCGGCAAAGCGGTCGGCCAGCCCCTGGCTGTTTGTAACCATCCCGGCCACGTTGTTTCCAAGCGCCACGATGCACGCGCCCGTCAGCGTGGCAAAGTCTATGATGGTGTGCGGCGCGTACGTCTTTTCGCCATATGCCAGCGCGTCTGCCAGGATCAGCCTGCCCTCGGCGTCGGTGTTGATAATCTCGGCCGTCTTGCCGCTGTACAGCCTTATGATGTCACCGGGCCTGTATGATCTGCCGTCTGGCATGTTTTCAACCGCGGGTATCAGCGCGATTATGTCGTGTGGCATCTCCAGCTCGGCGGCCGCCTTTATTATCCCCATCACGGTGCACCCCCCGCACTTGTCAAACTTCATCTCGTCCATCTTTTCACCCGGCTTTATCGATATGCCGCCCGTGTCAAATGTCACGGCCTTGCCGACCAGGACTATGGGCCTTGCTTTTTTTGCAGTCTTTGATCCTTTGCCGCCCCTCCTGTACTCTAGTATGATCAGTCTGGGCTCGTTGACACTCCCGCCGCCAACGGCGGCGATTCCACCAAACCCGCGGCTTTTGAGCGCCGCGCCCGAGATTGTGGTGCACTTGATCCTGCCCCCCTTTTTGCCTGCGCTGTTGCGGCCTTTTGCAAGCGACCCGGCGATCTTTGCAAGCTCGGCGGGCGTGCAGTCGTTGGGCGGCATGTTGGCGACACCCCTCGTGAAAACCACCGCGCCGGCGGCCGCCTCGGCCCGCGCCACCGCCCGCCTTACCGCCGGGGTCGTATCGTGTACCAGCAACCCCAGCCTCGGCGCCCTCTTGGCCTTTTCAGACTTGTACGCGTCAAACGAGGAGAGTGACATTGCGGCCCCCTCTACAATCTGCGCGGCCGCCGCCTCTGGATCGCGGCAGTGCCTGCCCTTTTTGGGGACGGCGACCACAAACTCTGCCACACCCATCTCCCTTGCCCTCTGGGCCATCCTGCCTGCCGCAAACCGGAACGTGTCGGCCGTCTCTTTTTTGCCGATGCCGGCTACCATGACGCGGTGCGCCTCTGCCCGTCCAAGCGTGCTGACGACGGAGGTGGCTCCCAGCCTGCCCCCGATCTCGGCGGCGGCCTCGGTTATGGCGCGCGCCACGGCGGCGTCCGCGGCGTCTAGGTTGAGGACCGACGACGAGGATGACGGGCCCTGCACGACAAAGGCGCACACCAGCTGGTGGGTGCTCTTGCGGGCGGCCTTTAACATGCCGGTCGACCTGTACAGTCTGGTGGATGGCTGCATGACGTGCGGACGCGGCACCGCTATTTTAGACTTGAGTGCCGTCATCAGCATCGTCACCGCCGCCGCCGGTGATGCTGATGGTGATTTTCCTGCCGCGCTGCGACAGCATGTATGCCATGCGGGTCAGGGCGGCCGCCGCCATGCCGCCCCTTTTGCAGTCACACGCCGCCGCACCCGACGTTGTCCCGCACGTCCTGGCCCCGTCCTCCTCCTCCGCCGCCGCCGTCGCCTCCGCCGGTGGTGGTGGCGGCGGTGGTGGTGGTTGCAGGGACGCGGAGGCCGCCATGCCGCCCCTCCCGGCCGGCCCCTGCCGTTGCCCATGCCGTGTGCCGCGTGCGCCGCAGAGCCTGATGCGGACAACCTCTAGGGCCAGCGGCAGCAGCGCGGATCTCCCGCCATACGCGGTCTGCGTCCCCACAAACCAAAACATGTTGGCGGCATCCGGCGCCGATCTCAGCACGCCTGCACGCAGCGCCGCGCCCCGCGCGGTGTTGTGCCCCACGATCTCCAGCCTTGGGCGGGCGGTGCCGTCACCGCCGCCGCCGCCGCCGCCGGCCGCGAGCCTTTGCACCGCGCGCGCAAAACGCGTGCACGGACCGCACCCGTCGTCGTATATTACGATGGGGGCAACGGCGGCGGGCTTGTGCATGTCGTGATGCCTCCCCCGCCCGATTAAAATTTTCGGAAATAGATTTTTATTCAATTTGGCGCGGGTATTGCCATGGTGTCCAACTACTGCCTTGTACGGAGAAATGTTCTGCGGTCCCGCAAGCTTGTGATCGAGGCCACCACCGCGGCCGGATCGGGGCATCCGGGGGGATCATTCTCCATGGCAGAGATCATGGGGTGCCTGTTTTACAAGCATCTGCGGCACGATCCGGCCCGTCCCGGGTGGGACGGACGCGACAGGCTGGTGCTGTCCAAGGGGCACGCCGCCCCCGGACTGTACTCCCACCTGGCCGTGTCCGGGTACATCCCGGAATCGGAGCTGGCCGAGCTGAGGCGCTTTGGGGGGAGGCTGCAGGGACACCCGGATCTCAAGTGTCCGGGAGTGGAGTTTTGCGGCGGCTCGCTGGGGACGGGGCTGTCGTTCTCGGTGGGCGCCGCCCTGGCTGCGCGGCTGGACGGGGCAGACCACCGGGTGTACACGGTGATGGGAGACGGCGAGACCGACGAGGGCCAGGTGTGGGAGGCGGCAATGACGGCGGCCAAGTACGGGCTGGACAACCTGACCGTGATACTGGACAGGAACTTTATCCAGCAAGACTCGTACACCGAGAGGGTGATGCCGCTTGACCGCAGGCTGGGGGATGACGACGACCTGTCGGAGATGTGGAGGGACGCCTCGCGGTGGAGGACCGGGGACAAGTGGAGGGCGTTTGGATGGAACGTGATCGAGGTGGACGGTCACCGGGTCGAGCAGCTTGACGACGCGCTGTCCCGCGCCCGCTCCGGCGCCGCGGCCGCCCCGACAATGATCATAGCGCGCACGATAAAGGGCAAGTCGGTGGAGCACATGGAGGACAACCCGGCGTGGCACGGCAAGGCCGCCAGCCCTGAGATTGCGCCGATAATCTACGAGGAGCTGGACGCGCAGTTTGCCGTCTCGCCGTCCATCATAGCGGGGGACATGTCCAACCTTGCCGGCGAGGTGGAGAGGTGCGTGGAGGGCAGGGCCGACATGATACACCTGGACGTAATGGACGGCAGGTTTGTACCGCAAAAGACGTTTGACGACTCCAAGGTGGCACAGCTGCGCCCCCTGACGGTAATCCCGTTTGACACGCACCTGATGATACAGGAGCCCCAGCGGCACGTTCGCAGGTATGTGGAGGCCGGAAGTGACATCATCACGGTGCATGCCGAGGCGTGCGACGGGTCGTCGTTTGGCGAGATACATGACCATCTGCGCCAAAACGGGGTTGGGGTCGGCCTCGCGGTAAACCCGGATACCGAACTGCCCGGGTGGTCGCACGGGTTTGTCCCCACGCTTGATCAGGTCATCGTAATGTCCGTGGTGCCCGGCAAGTCTGGACAAAAATACATGGAACCCATTCATGAAAAGACGGCGCGACTGGCGCGGGATTTGAAGGACCGTGGGTTTGGCGGCGTGATCGAGGCGGATGGGGGGGTCGGTCTGAACAACGTGGGGGCGTGCTTTGAGGACGGGGCGCGGGCGTTTGTGGGAGGGGGGGCGCTGGTGGGACAGCCCGATGTGCGGGCGGCGATCAGGGGGTTTCGCGAGGCGGTCTTGTCGGCCCGGCGAAAGTGTTTGCTGCATGCCGCGTCACGGCTTGGAGGCCCCGGCATGGTGACCCGGTGGATCGGACTGCACGACGAGGGGGTCAAAAAGGATCGGCTGTCCAAGATGGCCTCAGAAGAGGGGTTGCTGGCTTGAGCGGTAGCAGTGGCGGCGGTGGCGGCGGCAACAACCCCGAGATGTCGGACATGCGCACCCAGTACGGGAGGGCGCTCCTGGATTTGGGCAGGCAAAACCCCGACGTGGTGGTGCTGGGGGCCGACACTACCGGATCTCTCAAGACCGCCGGGTTTGGACGCGAGTTTCCAGACCGGTTTTTCAACGTAGGGATTGCCGAGGCCAACATGGTGTCCATGTCCGCCGGCCTTGCCGCGTCCGGCAAAATCCCGTTTGCAAGCACATATGCGATATTTCTGCCCGGACGGGCCGTTGATCAGATCAGAAACTCGGTGGCATATCCGACGCGCGGGCCCGACCGGCAGGGACTCGACGTCAAGATGGTCGTGTCCCATGGGGGGCTGTCCGTGGGGGCCGACGGCGGATCGCACCAGCAGGTGGAGGATGTGGCCATAATGCGGGCCATTCCCAACATGCGCGTGATCATACCCGCAGACGGCGCGGCCGTTTACGCGCTTACCCGCCTGATGGCCAAAACATACGGGCCGTTTTACATGAGGATGACCAGGTCCTCCACGCCGGTGGTGCATCCGGACTCGCGGGAGTTTGAGGTGGGAAGGGCCATAACGATGCGCGACGGCGGGGACTGCACGATTGCGGCATGCGGGATTACCGTGGCGATGGCGCTAGAGGCGGCCGAGATGCTGCAACGCGAGCACGGGGTGTCGGCGCGGGTGCTGGACATGTTTTCGGTAAAGCCCGTGGATGCAGACGCGCTGGAAAAGGCCGCGCGGGAGACCGGATACATAGTCACGTGCGAAGAGCACAACATCGTGGGCGGGATGGGATCGGCGGTGGCCGAGACCGTCTCGGCCACGCGGCCCGTGCCAGTGGCCCGGATTGGCGTGCAGGACAGTTTCGGCGAGTCTGCGCGCGACGCCGAGGTGCCGCTGCTGCTTGAAAAGCACGGGATTACAGCTGTTAATATAGCCAAGACGGCCGCAAGGGTCGCAGGTAGGAGTGACGGGACGTGAAGATATTTCTGGATACTGCAAACTTGGATTCGATAAGGCGGTTTAACGACATGGGGCTGCTTGACGGCATCACGACCAATCCGAGCCTTCTTGCAAAAGAGGGGGGCGATCCGCGGTCACACATGCGCGAGATTGCCGCCATCGTAAAGGGGGACGTAAGTCTAGAGGTGGTCGCAACCGGATATGACAAAATGATGGAGGAGGGGCGCCGCCTCCGCGAGTATGGTGACAACGTGGTGGTAAAGGTGCCGATGACGGCAGACGGGCTCCGGGCATGCAAGGAGTTTTCCGGCGGAGGCATCCCGGTAAACGTCACGCTGGTGTTTTCCACAAACCAGGCGCTGCTGGCGGCCAAGGCGGGTGCCAGGTATGTGAGCCCGTTCATCGGGCGCCTTGATGACATAGGGCACACCGGAATGGATCTGATCGATGAGATTGTAGAGGTGTTTTCAAACTATGACTTTGACACGCAGGTTCTTGTGGCAAGCGTACGGCACCCGCAGCACGTGGTGGACGCGGCCAAGATCGGGGCCGATGTTGTGACGCTCCCCCCTGCCGTCCTGGACAAGATGCTGGGCCACCCCCTGACGGATGCGGGGCTTGAAAAGTTCCTGGCAGACTGGGAGAAGATGAGGTCTGAAAACCCAGACTTGAAAATCTAGTCTGGATGACGGTGACTGGGCACATGCATGCCATCCCGCCGATCCTCCTCTTGTCGCCGCCGTCGTAGCCACCGCCACCTCTGTTACATTCTGGACGGTTTGATTGGCGCCCCGCACCGGCCGGCCGTCATTTGCCCTGGATTTTCAGGATCTGGGGGTGGGGCGGCGGGTGCCATCAAGCCTTGCCCCCCGCCCCCCGATCCGCCATCTGTATTGTCGGTGGGTTGGCGTGGCAGGTGTGCAAAACACACGATCGTCGCGCCACCTTGGGTATGTCATAATAACCCGCCTCTTTTTAGCACAACGATCCTTGTTACTGCATGAACAACGACCAAAAAAGATCGCACCGCCTCAACCACCTGCTCCGGTTTTATCTCAACCACCCCTATCAGGGGGCGCTGTACATGCGCGCAAAGCAGATGGGCGTCTCAGACTCGACGGCGATGGATTATACGAGGACCGTCATGATCCAGGCCCGGAGAATACGCAGGTAGGCGCGGGTGGGCCGGGATGACGGTGACGTGCGGCCGTCACCGTTCCTGCCTGATGGGGCGGACGATCTCAGCTAGAAATATTATGGTATGCGGGCAGTCCATGTCGTGCTGGATACGGCTGTGCGCGAGCACCTTGATGATCATGTGGCAGGCCTGCTCGGGGCCAACCCGGGCATGGCGGCCAAGGACGTTGCAAAGCTGATCAGGCTGGACGAGATCCCGCTGCTGACGGGGTTTTCGGGCGCGACGCTTCGCGAGTGCAACAGATATGCAAAAAAGCAGATCATGCGGGCCAAAAGCCTGGAGAAAAAGGCGTCCGGCCGCGAGGACAAGCTGTCCGAGCTTGTGTACGAGTATGACAAGATCCGTCTGAGCTTGGACGCAAAGCTCGCCGAATTTGAGAGGATGGGGGGCGATCCGGCGGATTTTGCCAAAAAGGCAAAAACACACTCTGCCGAACCCGAGTCGCATGATCCAAAAAAGCGGCAAAACGAGCTTATACACAGGAACAAGCTGATGAAAAAACTGCTGGGCACCGTCCAGGACGGGACCCGGACGCTGAACAGGAAGCGTACCGGCCTGGTCAACAAATCCAACGGACTGGCGGCCGATCTGGACAAGCTCGACGCAAAGCTTGACAGGCTGATGTCAGAGTGCGCGAGGCTGGGCGGTGACTGCACGGATCTTGCACGGAGGCGGAGGCTGGTCGCAGACGTGCCGCCACGCGGCGATGAAACGAGCATCGGTGCAGTGAACAAGAGGCATGACCAGCTGATGAGGCGACACAACAGCCTCTTGGATCTGATCGATAGCGCGGAATCCGCAATAGGTGACATCGAGGCAAGGCGCAGGCAGATGCAGCGGCAGTGCGCCCAGATAAAGAAAGAGTGCACCGCACTCGAGGCTGATCTGGACGATCGCTTTGAGCGATGTCGCCAGCTTGGCGGAAAACGTGCCGATTTGGTTGGCGATTTGGAGGGGATTCGGGGGGGCGATGCGGCCGTGGCATCGCCCGCACCCGCATCGACACCCACACCAACGTCGATCATGCCTGTGTCGGGAACAAGATCGGGGGGGAGAAAGGACGGTGCCGAGGATTTGAATGCCAGACACAGGCTGCTCGAGGGACGGCGTAACAGGCTTGTTGATCTCAAGAAGCGTACCATAAAGTGGATCACGATGCTGGAAAATCTTGAATGCCTAAAGAACGATGTAAACAGCCTTGCCAGGCGGATGGAGCAGACGTGTGAATACCTGGCCTCGACGCGCACCGGGATCGTTCTCAAAGACGCCATGGGGATTACGCCCGCCGATACCAAAACACTGTGCTCCGTCATCAGGGATGCATCGTCACATTCCTGGAATGCCAAAACAGCAGCGCGCGGAGGCGCCACCGCCTCCGGAGGCGCCACGTCTACAAAGGTACGCATGATGCGGGTGTACAACGATAGCCTTGAGATGCTGGGATCCTTTGTAGAGTGCCTTGAGATGCTTGTGTTGTATAACGATGTGGATGGAATGAACGATCAAAAGGGCCTTGCAATGTCGGGCCCCGATCATGTAAAGGACGTCCCTCCGGTCTCCACGGATCTGCCGCTATCCATCGAGGTGCTGAAGGATGGGCTGGAGGCGCTGCGCAACGTGACCGTCATAGACATACCCGACGATGCCGCGAGAGCGCTACACACCAGGTTGGTGGTGCTTCACACGCGGCTGGCAAAACTGCGCACGCCGCTGAGGGCCGTACGCGCCAATCTCAAGACGCTACGCGTCCAGCTTGGCAATGAAACCGACGCACTCAACGAGATTCATACCAAGTGGGAAATGCTTGTGCGGGGGGTGTCGCCAAGCGGAAATGATCAGCTGTGCAAGGTGCCGCGACAATACGCCAAGGCGGTCAGCTCTGTCAGAATGATGAGCATGCCTGACGGAAACCTGACCCAGATGATCGGCAACATGGGCGGTAACGGCACCGCCATAAATGGCGGCGGTTCTGGCCCCAACCTGCTGCTGGACTCTAGCACGATAATCTCCATGTACTGGGAGATCAACCCGCCGACGGTGAACATGTATCAAAAGCACATACACAAGCACATACACAAGTACCTTGAGGAGATGAAGGCAAAACTGATCATAACAAACACGATAATACGCGAGTCCTCCCCCATACTGGACATGGACAGGGTGGATCTGGAGGACTGGCTTTACGACCAGTTTGACGTGGGCTGTGTGGAGATTGCAAGAGAGAGAGACAAGCAGGCCGATCTGGACAATGCCAGAAAAATATACGATCTGGACGTAAACCGGCTGTCTGTTTACATACAGAACGGCGGGGATTACTACAGGCCCGACTCTGATCGGCGGCGGGAAAAGCTCATGGCACTGTGCGCAAACTATCGGGGCCGATTCAAACACAACCTAAACGTGTTTTTCAAAAGGCACAGATTCCGCAAGCTTACATACGAGTCCATCCAGTACACGTCTCAGGGCATGGCAGACAGGATACTGTCCGAGCCTGACTGCCTTCTCCTGTATATGCACTGCACGCGCGACGATATGGTGCTTATCACACAGGATCATGATCTTGTGTGGAGCTGCATGGATAATGCCGGACTCGAAAACCCGCGTGATGCATCATCGTACAACATCTGCTCTAGATTTGAAGGGGTGGCAAACAGCCAGCCTGCAAAAACCTGACCGCCCGGCCTTCAGACCGGGTCACCTGCATGCTGGCCAGCATGCGATGATGTCTGCCATGGCATCCGACGTCTGCGCCTGTATGTTGTTCACGGCACCTTTTGACATGTCGGGGCCGAACTAGTCCGTCCGACCCTGCGGCCGGGGATTGGTTATTAAGTCAGTCCGTACCATGCAGACCATGCCAGACACCATCTTGGACGATGTAAAGACGTTGCTTCTAAAGGAAAAGGGGGACAAGCACATCTTGGAACAGATAAGACGCGCTGCCCAGAACAACGAGGCCATATCGGTATACGAGCGCAATTATGTCGCCAAGCTCCGGGCCGAGTTTCTCGAGAGGCGGGATCCGGCACCGCGCTCAAGTCCGCGCGTCTCGTCACCATCGTCACCCCCCTCGTGGGCTGTGAACAACGGCAGGCAACCCGCCGCCGTGGCTACAAACCCGTCTCCTGCCTACCGGCCTGGATCATCACCGTCGGACAGATCATCCGGGTATGGGGCGGCGAGCGTCACGCCGTCTAAATCAATGGTGGCACCCGTGGCGCTCAAAGGCAGGAGGGCGGCAAACCGTGGGAAAACCAAGATTCTCATCGCGGCAGTGCTGGCCACGGTTGTGGCCGCGGCGGCGGCGGCGGGTGCATACACCATGATGTACGGATCAGACGGGTCTGACCCTTGGTCTGGAACGTCCACGACCACATCATGGGACGCGTCACTGCCAATCTCCGTTGACGAGGAATCCTATTCTGCGGGGGGCATCATATCTGTTGCAGGCATGCTGGACGACCCGTCGGATGGTGGGCGGGGGATTGTCACACTGTTCATCGAAAACCCGGACGGCACGGTGGTGTGGACCGAGGACGTTGCGATGAGGCCCGACGGCATGTTTTCGACGCTCCTGATTGCGGGCGGACCCGGATGGGACTCGTCGGGGGAATACAGTCTTGTGATGATGCATGATGGGCAAAACGCGGGTGACGCAAGCTTTGCCTTTGAGACCTGACGCCGCCGCCGCATCTAGTGGTGGTTTATCCACTGGTATCTGCACTCCTCGTCCATAATCTCCGCCTTGATGGCGTCATCGCTTGGCAAATACTCTGCATCCTCGCGTATGTCCGCATCAAAAAATTTCAGCCTGCCCTTGTATGGTGCCGGAAGCCTAAACCTCCTTGCCTTGTCTAGCATAAACCCGTACACGCACCTTTTGCCGCCATCACCGCCGCCTTTTCTTTTGCCCACAAGCTCGTCCAGACGCGCCGCCGAAAAATGAAGCCGGTCGTCACCACGCAGCTCTTTTTCCGTACTGTACTCCTTGACCCCGATCACCTCTGCCCTGCCTATGACCGCCCCTGTCACCGCCGCGCCGTCCATCCCGAGCCGCCGCACATCATTCCTTCGCACCCTTTGCGCCGCGTGTACCAAAAACTCGCCCCGAAACCTTGTATTCCAACTCCTTAATTCCACCCTCTTTTTGCCAGAGACGACCAGATCGGCAAACGGCTGCGCCAGCGACAGGCACTTCACTATTCGCTTGCCGCCTTGATGTATTCTTGGGGGTTTTTCATCCTTCCTTCGGGCAGGCCGGTAATCCCGCCGTTGAGGCTCTGGACGCTGACCCCCTTGCCTGCCAAAACCTGTGCGGCCATCATGGATGTGTTTCCCGCCATGCATATCAACAGGGTCTTGCCGCCGCCTTTTAGCTCGTCGGTAATGTCATCGGGGACTTGTCCGGTAGACAGCATCTGGCCGACCGATCCCGCCTTGGGAACCGCAATCTTTGAGCGGTCAACACCAAGCGACCTTGCGATGATTTCAAGCCCCTCCTCCTTTGGCGTGTACTGGGCATGCACCCATACCACCCTGTCGTACTCGCCGGCGCTTGCCGCCGCATCTGCAAGCTCAATACCTATTGGCACATCCATCCTGTCCAGCGATACCCTCTCTAGATTCTTTTTGTACTTTGCGATTCCGTCTGCAACCATGACTACAAACCTTGATGCCTTGCCCTGCGCGGCCATCTCCATGACTGCGTACAGGGCCAGCGCCGTGCTCTCGCCAATGTCGTGGCCCCTTTGGACAAAGAACTTTAGGAGATACTTTGCCTTTTCATAATCGATCTCGTGCTGCGCGGCATATGCTGACGGGTCGTACAGGCACAGGCCGTCGGCCTTTGCCATGGTCCTAATCCCGGCCACATCCTGCCCTGCGGCGGGAAACACCACGTGGACCGGCCTTTTCTCGTATTTTTCAGACATGTACCTGCTCAGGCCTCCGGATGTGCCGCCTGTGCCAAACGCGCATACCAGCTGGTATGGTTCCGCCGAGTCCTTTTTCCCCTCTTCACCGCCGCCGGCCTCGCGGATCTGCTGGTCAATCTCCGGGGCGGTCACATTTTTGTGCACCTCTACGTTGAGCATGTTGTCATACTGTGCCGTGCAGAACATGCCGTATATGCCTGCCAGAAAGCCTGCCAGGTTGATTATGTCCTGCTTTGCAAGCAACGCCTCGATCTCGGGCAGGTTGGCGTCAAACACCGCCTGGTCAAAGCCCATGTCCGACAGCTGCGAGCGGATGTTTGCCGCAGCCGCCTTTGCGGCCAGCTCGTCGGCCTTGTTCTCCATGCCCGGCGCCGGGCAGATGTCCATGTCCAGATCCATGACCTTGATCCCGCCGTCCCGCAGCTCCTTGAAGACGCCCTCTTGCAACCTCCTAGACACCAGCGCGATGACCGTGACACCCAAACCGGCGAGCATGCCCAGCGCGATCCCAAAGTTTCCCGACGTGGCCTCTATCACGGTCTGACCGCTCCTTAGCTTGCCCGACTTTATCGCGTCGTGGATTATGTGTACCGCCGCCCTGGTCTTGATCGAGCCGCCGGGCAACACAGAGTCAAACTTGCCGTACACCCTCCTCAGGCCGGCCCCCTCCAAATCCGTCTTAAAGACGCTTTTTGCACACTCTGCGAGATCCTCGGTCAGGTCTGTGAGCGGCGTGGCTCCGGATATCCTGCCCTCTTCCCAGTGTGGCACCTTGCTCAGTATGTCGCGCTCAAAGCGTTCCAACAGCTCCGCATCCGCGCCGTCTGGACGTTCATTCATGGTGTGCCTGAATTCATGTATAATTTAGAATTTTCGTATGTCATAGGTGCGTCTATGCCGGCCTGCAATCCTGACGCACGGATTCCACGCCGATCCTGCCGCCGCCGCCGCCGCCGCAAACGCTCTTTTTTTCAGTCCCTCTGGAGCATCCCGACCACCCGGCTTGGAATGTCCTCCAGCCTGCCCACCGCCAGCACCCACTCGTATCCCAGCGTCCTGAGGTTGCCGGCTATTGCCGTGGCCCTCACCGTGCCCATGCCAAGACCCAGCGCCACCATTCTGGTTCCTGCCGCCCTCATCACCCTTATCCGCTCGCGCACGGCGCCTGGATCCGACGGCTCGCCGTCGGTGAGCGTCAGGAGGATGTCCGGACGTCCGGCCTGTACCGCCGGCAGCATCCTGTCGTACACGTCTGCCAGCGGGGTGGAACCGTTTGCCGCCACCTGCGCCAGCCTCCTTGCCGACACGCGGTTCCACCGCGAGTTTTCCGACTTTATCATCCAGCATACCACCGACCTGTCATGCGTACTAAACGCATACACCGAAAAGCCCACCCCCAGATACGACAAGACCTCGCACAGACCCAGCGTCGCCTTTTTGTACTCGGTCTGCACAGAATGTATGCTAGAAGAGTGATCCAGCAGGATTGCAATTCTGGTCTTGACGCTTTTTCTTGCATCGGATATAAACGGGGCCGTCCCGTCCAGATGGGCCTCTGCATCAAACTCGTCGCCGGCCTCTGCATACTGCTCGCCCCAGCCCGATCTCCAGTCCCTAAACCGCATCTTGAGCCTCCCGATAAGGTCATGGTCGTAAATCCCCGATACATCCGCCCCGCCGGTGTCTGGCACCCTGATCCCGCCAATCCGCGTCCCGTCGGTCCCGTCGGTCCCGTCGGTCCCATCCGTTACCGCCACCGCATTCTCGTTTTTCCGGTCTTCTGCCACCGCCGCGGCATACTCGTCGGCCACATCACCCCCGCTGATCACCGATGCGGGATCCGACGTGTCAAAATCCCCGCCGCGATCCTTGGCCATGCCGCCAAGCGCGCGTGCAACCTCCTCTTTGTTCAGGGCCATCCCTTCGCGCCGCAGCTTGGCCCACGGCAGTGACGCGGCAGGAACGGTAAGCAACGGGTCTATGTCCAAAATTCTGATAATCTCGGAGATGCGTCCCTCGATCCACCCGGTGCCACGCGCCGGAGGCCGGCCTACGCCGCCGTCAAGCGACTCTTGAACAATCCTCCCTGCAAGCGCCGCCGCCTTTTTGACTCGCGCGAGGCTGCCTGCATGAATCTCGCCCTTGATCCCTCCGAACATAAACTCCTGGTAAAAGGCCTCTACGATTCTCGCCCTGCCGTACAGCGAATGCATGGGCGGCCTATACCCCAGCGCATATGCATAGCTGAACATGATCTCGTCGTCCATCCCCCTCCAAACCCTCCTGCCGAGTCCCTCGACCCTCCTGGTCTCGACCGTGTTGAGAATAAATCCAAAGGCGTGGTCACTGCTGAGGATCTTTGTGCAGTGGGCAAGGCGCATCGACTCGTACCACAGCGCCGTCCTAAACTGCCGGTACCTCTCAAGCCCCCCGCCGCGGTATCCTCCGGGCGGCAGCAGCGTTATCCTCCTCTCGGCCAGGTGCGTCCCGGCCCTCCGTCCCCTCCCGTCACCCCCCACGACCGCCATGTCCACGGACACGCCGGGCAGCCCAGACCAGCGCCTTGACAGAAACGTCGCAATCTCGATCAGCGCATCGACTCCAGGCTCTGCAGGCGCCGTCCCCCCCACCGCGCCGTCATGGGACAAGCCCGATCCGCCCATCATCATCCGCCGCCAAACATCGAGGCGATGATGTCTGCCACCTTTTGATACTCGGTACCGCCCCACTGTGCATACACATTGCCAAACACCATCTCTGCGGCCTCTCTTGGCGGCACCGAGCGGCCCACCAGCTTTGCAAACGAGATCGTCTCCCTCATGCTGGGGGCATAATACAGCTCCTCGGCCGCGGCCGCCTGCCGCAGAGTGCCTGCCAGCCTGATCCCCTGGATCGCCTGTCCCTCTGCCAGTCCCGGCACGTGTCTCCTTACAATGTCCATCTCCACATCCTCGGGCGGGTATTCCAACCGTATCCTGACCGGAAACCTGCTGAGGATCTGGGGGGGAAGCTCCTTTGTTCCCGCATGCGTCAGCGGGTTGATCGTGGCGACGACAAACCACCCCTGGGCCGCCGTGACCACCTCGCCGGTGGCCTCCTTTAGCGTTATCTGGCGCCTGTCATCAAGCGCCTCGTCAAGCCTGAGCAGCACGTCTGCCTCTGCGGCATTGATCTCGTCCAGGTACAGCACGCCGCCCTCCCTCATGGATTGTATCAGCACCCCCTCGTCAAACCCAACCGAGCCCTCTCCTGACAAAGTCTTGGCACCGACAAGGTGGCTCTCCCTTGTCCTGAGGCTAAAGTTGACCGACCGTACGGGCCTGTCGCCTACAAACTCGCGTACAAGCGTGGTCTTGCCGGTGCCCTTGGGGCCTATAATCAACGCAAAGAGCCCGGCCTCGTAGGCCCGGTTCAGCGCCGCCACCGAGTTGTTCCAATCCAGATACCCGGTCGCGCCTTGGGACATGCAGCACCGTCGCGCGGTTTACAATTAAGTCTTAGTTTTGATACTGCACAAGCTTTGCGTTGGCCCCGCCGAGTATGCCGTGCAGCCTCGTCCTCCACTGGCCAAAGCCGTCGGGCGAATCCGGATACGCCCGGTAGTGCTCTGTCAGAATCTTGTTTTGCTCCGTGGTAAACCTGAGTCCCTCTGCCAGCCTTTTGTTCAGGGCACCCCTGATTATCATGGACAGTTTTGCCAGGTTTCCAAAGTCCGGATGCTCCCCCTTTGATATGGCCTCCACGTCCAGATTGCCCATAAAGTGCTTCATGCCATAGCTGATCTGGTCGTTGGTGAGGGTCTGGATCAGCCTTCTGAACAGCTCCAACCCGGCCGTCTTGTACCCGTACTCGTCGATAAACTCCTTGTTGTACCTCCACAACCCGCCCTCCGTGACATCACCTGCCTCCACGGCCTCTGCCACACACCTGCCCGCGATGGTGCCTGCAACCAGAGCCGGACCAATCCCGCCCGCATCAAGCGGCTTTGGCATCCATGCCGAGTCCCCCACCAGAACAAACCCGCCTGCCACCATGCAGTCGTTTTGCCTCCGGACCGAGACTTGAAAGTTCCCCGTTGCATTCTGCCTGTCGTCATGATCGTCAGACACCCTCGGATTGTGTATGGCGCGGTTTCTCTGGACGTACTGGTCTATCAGGTCGGCCACGCCGTCCTTTTTGCCCAGCCTTTTGTTTCTGGCCTCCAGCAGCGTCTTTTCAACCCCGAGCCCGATGTTTACCTTGTTTTTTCCCTTTGGAAACACCCAGCCATACCCGCCCGGCGCGATGTCCTGGTCCAGGTGTATTATGCAATAGTCCGGATCAAACTCCGTGGTGTCGGCCACCCCGTTGTCCTCAAAGTACATGATGTGCCTTCCGGTGGACTCTACGTCGCGTCGGTCCACCTTGCGCTCCATCTTGTCCGTGTTGGAGATTTGGTTGCGCAGCATCGAGGTCATCCCGGTCGCGTCTATGACAACCTTGGCGGTCTTGCGGTACGGCTCCTTTGTGGCAGTGTTTACGCCCCTGACGCCCGTCACCAACCCGCCGCCATCCCCGCCGTCGTACAGCAGCCCCATCAGGTTTACCCCCGAGTCAAAGTCCACCCCCATCTTTTTGGTGCGCTCGTTTTGCACCTCGGGCAGCAGCCTTCTGTTTAGCATGTATCCTTCCCCGTCAAACGGAATGGACGTCTCCCTGTCCGGCGAAAACGCCATCACGCCCTTTACCCTGTGCTCAATCTCGGGACTGCCCCACGAGACCCCGACACGCTCCGTCATATAGTCGACCGCCTCTTTGCTCACGGCGTCCCCGCACACCCATCCCGCCGCGCTCTTTTGTCCGGGGAGGGCGGGCGGATTGCGATCCACGACAAGTATGCGCAGGCTCTGTCCGGAGTGGCGCGATACGGACTGGGCCGTCACGGTTCCGGCAAGTCCTCCCCCTGCTATGATGACGTCATAATCCGCTGTCACAAAAAAATGCAGACCCCGTCGATATTTAAAACCATGTGTGTTGGGGTCGGATCGTCGCGGCGTCTTCAATGCTTGCGGCTCAGACTGGAGCGGCTGCTATCTCCTCATTCCCGCATGCCGTGACGCTTTTTCATATTTAATCCCGCCGTCTGCGGTGTCGGGACCGGGCCGTCACCTGCAAAAACGGCCGCCCAGCAGATCTGCATATGCCGACAAAACCTCGCCCTTTTTGTACACGGGGGTGTGGATTCTCACCTTTACGGCATCCCTGCCCCCTAGGACAACCCTGCCCTCCACGAGCTCCTGCTTGTCCAGCCTGATGTTCAAGCCTCCGCCGTCTATCCGTTCCTCCAGCGACTCCAACACGGCGTTCCTTTGGAGGTCGGCCAGTCCCGCTGACGTCTTGCTGATCACAGTGTCCGCCGCCGCGCCGGACACCAGCGCGCTGAGCATCCTAATTGGATTGTCAAAGTGGCCCGTCGTCTCTTGCACGTCAAAGAGCCGGTAATCCACACCAAGCATCTCTTGGCACGCCCTGCGCACCCTGCCGGCATCCTCGGTGGCATGCACTATGGCGTTTACCGCCACCTCTGTCTTGCGGATCATCATCTGCACAAACCAAGACGCGCAACGCCGACACCTGCCGCTGCGGCGGTGGCGGCCGTCATGCCTCTAGCAGGACGGTCTGGGCCGCGGCGGTTCTGACCAGCTTTACCTTTTCCAGGCCGACATGCCTTATCCTGATCAGTTTTTTGGCGGCCGCCATGATGTCTGCATTTATGTTTCCATAACACGTCTGCTGGACAAACTGGTCTATGGTCATATTTGGAACAGACTCTTCAATCACCTTTTTTGCAATGAGCCTTAGCGTGTGCTTTCTGGACGTGTTTAGCTGCCTGTGGGTGAGGGCTATGATCTTAATCCTGAATATGTTGCCGTCCTTGGTCTTGGCGTCTATGACAAAGTTGATCTTTGACGAACCCCTCCTCACCAGACTCCTGAGAAACTCTTTTGAATACTCGTAGCGCTTGAATATGGACGTGGCCCTGTCGTCCTCGACGCCGTCGATCTGAAAGTATATCTTGTACTGGTGCTGGGAAGGGTCTCCCTTTAGGATGTCAAACAGCGTAACCTCTACGACCCTGCCGGCGGCGTTTTCGTCGTCGGTTATGGGCACAAAGGCCACCGGCACGTTGCTAAAGGACTCTGGGGCGTATACGTTTACCCACCTCTTTTCCCTCCACTTGTCCTTTACCCTGGTCTTTCTGCGTGCCATGATGACGGCCCCCTCCTGCTGAGATATAAGGGTACGGAAAAAAAAGCCCGACGGGGCTGATCTTGGCGATCTGGCCCCCGATCAGCCGGCCCGCGCCGCCCTCCTACTCCTCCTCAGATCGCATCCTTTGCCACATACCGCCGCAACACCTTGGGTATGCCGATGTGGCCGTCGCGGGTCTGAAAGTTTTCCATTATGGCCACAAGCACCCTGGTGGTCGCCACCAGCGTGCCGTTGAGCGTGTGCACATACTGCGTATCCTCGTTTGTCCTGTCCCTGAACCTGATCTTGAGCCTCCTTGCCTGGTACTCCCAGCAGTTTGAGCACGAGACCACCTCCCTGTACGCGTTCTGTCCGGCCATCCACGCCTCTATGTCCCACGTCTTGGCCGAGACCTTGCCCATGTCGGCGCTGGACAGGAGCACGACCCTGTGGGGGATTCCGAGATTCCGGTAAAACTCCTCGGCCGCTTTCAGCATCCTTGCATGCTCTACTGCAGAATCCTGGGGCCTGGCAAACACAAACTGCTCGATCTTTTCAAACTGGTGTACCCTGAATATCCCCTTTTGGTCGCGCCCGTGCGCGCCTGCCTCCTTTCTAAAGCAGGGGCTGACCCCTGCATACCTTATGGGCAGCACGCCCCCGTCAAGAATCTCGTCAGAGTGCATGGCCGCCATGGCATGCTCTGACGTGCCTATCAAAAAGAGATCTTCCCCGTCAATCTTGTATATGACATCCTCAAAGTCTTCCGCTATGACCGCCCCCTCCATCGACGACCTGTTTATCATGTACGGGGGCTGGACCGCAGAATATCCCTTTTCTGCAAGAAACTCCAACGCATACCTGATCAGCGCGTGGTTTAGCATCACCAGATCGTTTCGAAGATAGTAAAACCTGGCGCCTGAAACCTTGGCCGCCCGCACCAAATCCACCAAATCCAACCGCTCTGCAAGATCAATGTGATCCCTTGGTTCAAAGTCAAACCGCGGCGTCTTGCCCCACCTCCTGACCTCTACGTTTGCGGCCTCGTCTGTCCCGACCGGCACCGATCCGTCTATCAGGTTGGGCATGGCAGACGCCATCCTTGCATACTCGCCCTCGATCTTGGTCCTCTCCAGTTCGAGTCCGTCAAGCTCGGCGGATACATCCCTCATCTCTGCCAGCAACGGCGCGGCGTCGTTGTCACCGCCGCCGCCGCGACCCGCCGCCTTTTTCACACCTGCAATCTTCCGCCCCACCTCGTTCTTGCGGGTCCGGAGCTCGTCGGTCTTGATTATCATGTCCCGGCGGAGCGCGTCCGTGCGGACAAGCCCGTCTAGATCAAAATCCACGGCGCGATCACAAAGCATCCTGCGAATCCTGTCTGGATCGTCGCGGACAATCCTGGGATCTAGCAACGTTCTGCGGCCCCCACCGCCCCCAGCGCCGCCTGTACGTGCCCCAGCACCTCGTCCACGGTCCCTACGAGGCTCCCCCAACCGCACCCTCCGGCGCACCCAAAGTCGAGTACGAGACCTTGCCGGGCCTTTCCTTCCCCGCCGCCCGTTCTTATCTCCAGACTCAGCCCCTTGGGAAAGTTGACATTGTCCGGCTCCAAAGCTTTGCGCACGGCCCTTGCCTCACCCTCTGATATGTTACCGACCGTCACCCTGACCTGGCACCTTGACGACATTTATTTCCAAATAGTCCAAAAATCCGTCTAATTTGTCTTTGGCGATCGTGGCCCCGGCCGTTCCATCGTGGCCCCCGCCTACCCCGTCAAACTTTTTGGCCCCGGCCCTCATCAGCCTGTTGAGGTTTACCCCCGACCCGCACCCAAAGGACTTTGTCGATGAGAACCTTACGGTGCCCCCCTCCTCCCCGTCGGTCCTCATTATCACAATCTTGCCGGCGTTTTTGGGCGATCCTGCTATGAGCGAGGAGATTGTACCCGTCATCGCCTCGGGAACCAGCCCCTCGCCGTTTACCATCACGCACGACCCGCTCTCCGATATCCTCCACCTCTCGCTTCTGAGCATGTTCATGTACTCCCTGATCGTCGTCCTGTACTTTGTTATTATGCCCTCTGCCTCTGCCAGCATCCTGCTGCGGTCGCCCATGCACACGGCAATCCCGACGCCGGACTTGCCTGTGCGGCCGCACGAGTTTAGCACGGCTGAAAACTCGCGGCAGTCCCTGAGGTGCCCCCGCCTGTCCTCCCACAGGAGGGTGTACGTGTGCCCAATCAGCTCCGAGGCCACCTCGTCTGCGTTCCTTCCGGACGCAAACCCTGCGATGGACTCGATGAGCATGCGCTTTTCATCCTCGGTAAGATCCGCCGCCGCCCGCCATCTCCCCCCATCCTTGAGCGGTATCCCCGAGGACCGGAGGAGGGCACCGCACGCATCGCGGTTCCATGTAAGTCCCTCGACAAACGGGTATGATGTGAACGCCAGCGCGTCTGTCAGCGGCCTGGTCTCGCGTCCGACAAGCAACAAATCCAAGTCCGCCCCGAGCAGACCGCCGTCCACGGCGGTCTGGGCAATCTCGGCGTTTTTACCGACAAGTGACTTTTTTTCCCCGCAGTCCTGACGATCCCCAAGTGCGCCAACTACCGCCATCGAGGCCAGGTCTGCATTGTTCTCATCGATCGCGCATGCTGCCAGATACGCCATCCCGCCCGCACAAATCTCAGAACCGCCGTTCATTCCATACTTCCACGAGTTGATGACGCGGGGGTTGTCGGCCTCGTTGTCGTTGTTGTTATCGTTGTCGTTGTCGTTGGCCGACGTCTCGTGATGATCCAAAACAAACCAGTTTCCTTCTCCCAACTCCCTGTCCAAACTGGACGCAAACCCGCTCCCGACATCCGTGATGATGTGGAGATCCTTGCCGTCATGGCCCGGCGAGGCCGCCATCACCGTCGCCGGATCAAACTCCTTTAGCGTCCTGACCCTGACGCCGGCACCGGCCCTGATCAACGCCTTTGTGATTATGCCCCCGGCCGCCAGACCGTCGCCATCAATGTGGGTGGTCACCGTGATCGACCTGCCCGTTCTGATCGCATCGGACACCGCGTCCTTGATGCCAGACAGTGCCGAATCCAAACTATCAGTCATTTATCATTCCAGCTGGGCTACGACCGACTTATATTTCCAGTTTTGGGGGATTCGGCCTATCCTCTTGTAGTATACCGATAGCCTGTGCACCTTTGCCTCTATAAGCTCCAGCGACCTGACGTTTCTCCGATCACCCTTGTTTGCCTTGAGGTGCCGTTGCAGCCCCACCGCCTTTTTGACGATATTTTCCAAGTCCTCGGGCATCTCCGACTCTAGATCGTTGTCCTTTAGGATGCGGCCCACGGTCTTGCCTTCCATGACCGGCTTTACGAGCGGGATGGCGTGCTGGTCTCGAAGCTTTACCCCAATCTGGCTGGGCGTGAGCCCGTCTTTGGAGTATTTTACGATCAGGCCCTCTATGTCCTTGAACGTCTCCGTCACCCACGAGGGCTTTTCCAACTCGACCGGCCTGATCGAGTGCGATTTGCCATGCCTGTGGCTGTGGAGCCTGCCCATGCGGCGCGTCTGCCTGTATGAAATTAAACGTTTGGCTGCTGGGCGGTGGTAGAGCCCTGTCTAGGCGCGGGACAGGGCCGCCCACCGCTCAGGCGAGAGGGGGTTCAGCCCAGACCGGGTAAAATAAGAAAAAGAAGGTTTGACAGTCGGGTTAGCCTCTGCCCATTGCAGCATATTTCCCAGAGCGGGATCTAAAGAAGAATGCTGCGGCAACGCCTCCAAAGACGGCACCTGCAATTGCCGATGCACCGAGTACACCGCCTGCATCAAGGTAGGGGGTGCCAGAGCCGCTACCGGGGTTTGCCTGAACGGCATCAACCCGGCGTCTTTGAATCTCCAGTGCCTCCTCTAGCGTTCTCGAGCCGGTCTCGCCGGCATCTCCAACGTTTCCGAGGTATTGTGCATATGCGACACCAAGGAATCCCATACTGCCCATTGCCACTACGGACAACAATCCTGCGCATAGTATTGTTTTGTTCATACCATTTACCTGATGTGGTGTGTGTGTAACGTCTTATTTAACCCTTCAGAAACGACTAGTGATATCGATTTTCGTGCGGTGTCCACCACCTTCTCCACCTCCCTCACCCCCGCTGGAGGGGCGGTTTGCCTGCCTAAAACCGCCCAAAACGGCCCCTAGAGAAATATATATATCGCAGAAATAC
The DNA here is from genome assembly GCA_020027365.1 of Cenarchaeum sp. The sequence continues at coordinate 445 of JAHRAJ010000045.1, read as the reverse complement.
GGCTCACCACGTATGACTCCTATTGTGGGAACGTTCCTGAGTATCATGTCATCACTTGTGGGACAACTTGGACCAAACTATGACCCGCTATTTTACGATGTCATGATTTACATCTTTGGCACGATCATGTTCGTAATCTTCCTACTCGCAATTATCGCGTTTTGGCTGCGTGTTCACGGGTGGTCTTACAAAGACAACCGTGAAAGGTGGATTGACGAGCTGGACAGGCACTTTGAAAGAGAAGGCATTGGCCTGATTCCAGACAACGGCAAATACTGGTAAACAGTATTTCTCCTCTTTTTCTATCTATTTGTGTTGGGGATTGCCCCCTCGCCGGGGATTCGTCCGCACGTCTCGCAACCTCTACACCGACCTCATGGTGCAGGCAGCAACCGCAAACCGTCCCGCGCCCCCGCACCCCGGGCGGTTGTTGGATTGGGAAGGA
>JAHRAJ010000035.1 GCA_020027365.1 Cenarchaeum sp. | reverse complement strand
TATCTGGACGAGCATCAAGGATACCTAGTATACTTTGTCGACATCGTGAATGATGATGACATGCACTATGTGGTAATCCTGGATGCAGGTACCGGAGACGTGCTTCACGAAGGCCGGAGAGTCCCCCTGACTGCGATTGAGCAGATGTCCGAAGAATGGGATGATGTGTCCGAAGAAGAGTACGACGAGTGGTACAAAGACGAGTGCGGTGACAAGGACACAGTCGTAGAAAGAGACGACGGCTCATCCTAGCCTGCACGCAAAACCGCTGGTACCGTCAACGACCGCCAACAAGGGCTCGCACCCTCTCTTTTTTATCAGATTATTTGCAATCACATGTGCGACAAACAAGGCGGTCATGTGATGGGCCTGCCAAACCGCGGGGCAAAGGCCGGTACAGGCAAACCGCACCATCTCGGGCCCAAGCCTCGTACTTGACATCCTCGAACATCTCGTCTATCCTGCCTATGCGCCACCCCTGATCCGATGGTGTTCTAGGCTGACAGAATTGATCTCGGTTGCAAACGAAATACGACCTGTGCGGATCCGTGTCTACACACCGGATCCACACCAGTGGCGGCCATGATGGGCGCATGCTCTTGCTTTTGGACGAGATCCCAAACATAACCGACTGGCAAAAGGGCATAAAAAACCAAAGGATCTGGGACGGCTTGAAAACTGCACGATTGTTGCAACGGGATCCCTCGATCGACCTTTGCAGGGGTCACGAACGCATGCCCGGGCGCAGGGGCGTGTCAGAAGACGGCCCGCTGGACGGTTATGCGGCCCATGGGGTTTGCCGAATATGCCACTGCCACCAGCTGTGATCAGGAAATTTATGGAATCAAACGGGCTTTTTGATCCGTCAGTGCGCCTTGATCTTGTGCGAAACCTGTTTGCCGGCCGGATTGACGATGTTGTGAAACAGGCTTGGGTATTGCACCAGGCCGCCTTGGATCGTCACCTTCAAAACTATCTGATTACGGGCGGAATGCCGACGGCGGTAAACGACTTTCAAAAGGGCGGAATTGTAAGCGCCCCGACATGTGCAGCGTATCCGGAATTCATAACGGGCGGGGTCGGACGAATTCACCCACGCCGGGGCGGCGATCTGCCGCAGCTTATTCCGCGATACGTGGACTGCCTGTGTACCGCGGTATCGTGGAACTCCATGACGGGGGGGGGTACCGACATTGCCAGCCATCGCACCGTGGAGGAGTTTGCAAACACACTTTCCAAGATGTTCGTTCTGCTGTATGTGTACAGGTATGACGTGACGTGACGGGGACCGCACCATTCATCGAACAAAAAGATCTGCTTTGAGGATCCGCTGTTCATACACGCGCTAAACGCAAAGGCGCGCCGGGCTCCTCCGTTTGACCTGCCCGGACATGCTGCAGGACGCCTCCTTTGTGGGCAGATTGGTGGAGAACGTGGTGGCAAACCGCGCCGTACGGCTGGCCTTTGACCTGAGCAAATTCAGAGGCCTCTGACTGCCGGCAGTCGGTATTCTGCCGGAGGAGCGGCAAGGGACGCGGGGTGGATTTGATTCTGCGCTCGGGCGATGTGATCCTGCCGATCGAGGTAAAATGCCGGGGCCGGAACGGAGGGGTGATGCAAATGCGCTGATAGACCTGAAAAAGACCGGCTGCACATCCGACGGGCTGGTGGTTACAAGGTGGGATCTTGACGTGCGCCACGACGCCGTCCTCGTCCCGGCGTCGCTCTTTTTACCGCCGGCCTGATCGTCCCGGCGGACGTCTGCGGTGGCGGGTGCACACCGGCGTCGCTGCGTGACGGCATCCGGCAGTCCGCGGCAGGCAGGCGGCCACAGGCCCGGCGGGCGGGGGAGGGAGAGGGAGAGGGAGAGGGAGAGGGGGAAAGACTGCAGTCGCAGATTACGGACCTGGCCGGGCGGACCGGTTGTCGGGCGCCGGATGACGGGCGTATACCCTGTCCATTCTGGCGGTTTTTTGCACCGCAACCGGGACGGAATGTCCGGGATGCGGCAGGCACCGCCCTGACCATTGGGGGGGAGGGCCCGAAGGATGCAGACAACGTCAACCTCGCCACATTCGTGGGTGATCGGATGACCAGAGGCACCGCCCGGCCGATTCTTCACAAGTTTTATTAACACGAAATCCGTCCATATTTGCAATTTATGACACAAAAAAAAGACGGTAAAAACGCGGTAAAACCCAAGGCGGGCACGGCCAAGGCAAAGTCACGGTCCAAGATCAAGCCTGTGCCCAAAAAGCCCGCCGCCAAGGCCTCTAAGCAGCAACCCGCCGTCCCCAAAAAGCCCGCCGCCAAGGCCTCCAAGCCCGGCAGGAGGAACAGGAACGAATCCCCGGGCGGCGACACCGGGATTGTCATAGTAGACGACGACCTGACCGTGGATCATGAAAAGATCAACGAGGAAAGGCGCGCCTACTTGGAAGAGGCGCGGTCCCAGGAAGCATTTGATTGAGTAAACCTTATCATTGTCGGTGCCGTAGTGTGTGGTGTATGAGGGCATTGTGCATGGTCACCGTCAAGCCGGGCAAGGTGGATGATGTGGTGGGCATACTGGGAAAAAAGCGACGGATATCCAAGGAGATCATGGTGGTGGCCGGCAGGGCCGACATCTGCATCCTGCTGACCGGCTCGATAAGCGAGATAAACGACACGGTCATCACACTCAAGAGGATCAAGGAGATTGTCACTACGGAGACGCTCATGGAGGTGGAGGTGAACCTGGGATGGTGAGGGCCATAGTCCTGGTCCAGTCGCCCAAAAAGCTGATTGCCGCAAGGCTCCGCAAGGTGGGGGCGGTCTACGACTCTTTTCCCACAAGCGGCCAGTTTGACGCGGTGGCCGTGATCGAGGTGGATGACCTTGCAATGATAAAGGATGTCACCATGGAGATTCAGGCGATATCCGGCGTGGAGAGGACCGAGACCATGGTCGAGGTGCAGTAACCGACGCGTGGTGGCGGGTCGAGGGTCGTTGTCTTTGGGCGGATTGCGGGGTGTGGGGGGGCGGTTGGCCTGCAAACTGCTGGGCCCCACCGCCTGCCGGCCCCCCGCCGGCACGGATCGGTGCGGGCCGGGGTTGTTGCAGGGGCCGGTGGGCGGGGCGGGGCGGGGGGAGTTGGGGGTTTCAGGCAAGGACGCGTCTGCAGGCGGCCGGACGGCGATGACATTGTTTTTATGCTACCGTCGCGATGATATATCATGAACATCAAAAAGGTGGGCAATGTAATTTTGGCGGTCCGGGACCTTGAAAGGTCCCTCTTGTTTTACCACGAGGTGATAGGCCTCCCGATCAGGAGCCGGAGAAGCTCGTGGATAGACCTTGGAAGCGGGGGCGCACTGCTGAGCCTGCACCCGGCATCGCCTGATGCCGAGCACACCGGCAGCTCTATTGAGAACGGGATCACGCTGGGCTTTTTGGTGGGCGATGTAGACTCGGCGGTGGCCGAGCTGCGCAGCAAGGGCGTTCGGATACACCGCGACGTGGTAAAAAAAGAGGCGGGGAAGAATGCGATCGTTTTGGATCCTGACGACTATCTGATATCCTTGTTTGAGCCGGACTTTACGGACAAGGATCGGCAGACCGGCGGCTATCAGGGATTTACCCCCGCCTAGACCGATCTCTTTATCCTTGTGACCAGCTTGGCGATGTCTCTGACGCCTGCATCGATCGACACATAGTAGACCAAACCATTTCGCCGCAACAGTACGATGATCACCTTTTCATGCCGCATGGTGACATAATCCAGCCTTCCAAGCGGGCGGGCCGTGGACTCTCTCATGCCGAGCAGTCCGGATGCGAGGAAAAACTCGTTTCTTGCATTCTCCGCGCTGAGCAGGGGCTTGATGCCCGGCCTGACGGTGCCTGCCAGCGTTCTGCCATACTGGTTTATGACGCAGACATACCTGATCTTCTTGGACAGTCCTGCCACCTTTTGGCACCTCTTTTTGAGATCTGCCCGCTGTGCCTGCCATCGATCCGACGGCGTGCTGCCTGCCATGCAACACGCTGGATGCAAGATGTAATAAGATTTTCCTTTGCGTGTATTTCACAATCCCAAAAACGTCTTTGGATCCGCATGTCCGCAACGGCGGGCGCATTGGATGCACCCGGCCTATCCGGCAGCCCTACTGCTGCCGTTCCGGGGACGCGGCCTCGTCCGCCCGTCTCTTTAGATCAATATTCTCCTTTAGAAGCCTGTCGTTTTCGGACTTTAGCGCGGAGATGGATGACTGTTTTTCGTACATGGGGTGCCCCGGTTGGACAATCCCGGGGCGGCCTTGTCCCAGCAGGCCTGCCGCATGCGCCCGGTACCTCTGCTGAAAGTCCTCGAGATCTGGCGTCAGCGCAGCGGCGGCTGCACCGCCCGTCGCCGCCGGCGGTGTCGAAAACCTGCTGGTCGCCGGGTGCATTGCCCCGGGGGGAATCCGCGGAAACTGCATGGCCGGAGGGACTGCGTCCGGGTTTATTCCAAGCAGCGTCGTCCTCATTCGCTCAAGGGGCGTCATATCTACGACCGTTGCCAAATAAAGGCTATTTTTGCCTTGCTGATGGGTGCATGGCCCGCCTGCTAGCTAGCTGCCGGTCGTCTTTTGTAAAAAACAGCTGATCGCTGATCCTTATAGAATGGGACATTTTGATCGTTGATACGCATGGATCGGACGAAAAAACGCTGTGAGCGGTGCAAGATGGAGATCGCAGAGGCGGATCTGCACAAGATTGTGATGTATGTGGTCCGCGGAAGGCTTGGCGAGCACCACTACGAGCACGTGGAATGCCCGTGCAGGTTTACCGTCTAGGCGGGCCTGCCGCCTGTGGCTTTGCCGCCGCCTGCTAGGACGGGACGTATTCGTATACGGGGTACACCTGCCCGGTGACCCTGGAGCGGTACCTCCACTCGTTGTTCTTCCAGACCACCGGCCTGAACCGTCCCTGCGTCTCCGGATGGAGGCGGGCGTACACGTCGTCGCCTATCAGGATCTGGTTGGGCCTTGCCATGGACTGGATCTTGGCGGCTATGTTCATGGCGGGGCCCATTATGTCCACGTGGGACTTGGCCGCATCCGCGCCGTATCTGACGATGATGTTCTGGCCGTGGTCAATCCCGATCTTGACCAGCAGGTCGGGATAGTCGTACTGGTTTAGGATTGGGTTTATCCCCTTTTCAATCACGGCAATCATGGATTTTGCGCAGCTTACCGCGTGGTCTGCGGCCCTCAGCGAGTCGTCCTCGGCGACAAAGTACCCGATGACGGCGTCCCCCACGAACTTTAGCACAAACCCGTCGTGCCTGCTTACCACGTATGCCATCTCCTGGGCAAAGGAGCTTATGATGGTGGCAATCTTTTCGCTTGGCAGCTCCAGCGTCATCTGGGTGGATCCGACCAGATCCACATAGAGCGTGATCATGTTGATCCTTTTGAACACGTTCCTGCGGAGAAACTCTTCAGAGTCGCTTGTGGCGCCTGCATACTCGTATCCCTTTTTGAGGGCGCCCCACACCCTGGTCTGGGTCTCCCGGATGATGGTGTCCGAGTCTACCACCGCCACGCCCCCCTTTTTGCCCATCAGCAGGTCTACGAGATCCGGGGACGTGGGCGCGGGCATGGACGCCGGTCCTGCCGGTGCCGCGGCGGCCGGCCTTGGCCCTGCCGGATTCGGAGGCGGCCCTGCCGCGGCGGCCGGCCTTGGACTGGCGTCACCCATGATGGCACCTCACTCCAGCGGAAAGTCGACCATGCATGCGGGGCACCTGCCCCGCATTCCGCGGTATCCCTCGTTATAATACTCGGTCAGATCCCCCCTGCAGTTCACACACGTCGTCTTTTCGCCCATGCACACACTACGCCTTTGCCGTATTTAAGGGGGCCTCAAGGTTTAATGCAAGACCGTCCGGATTCTGGCCATGCGGCTGGGCAGCGGTTCGTCCGACGGGTTTATCGCAGAGCTGGACACGATCGGCGCGCGCATCCAAAAGGGGTTTGCCGACAGGATGGCCGGACACACCGTGCATGTGCCCGTCAAGGTGATGCTGGGGGATGCCACGGTGACCGAGCAAAACACCTTTGATCCGGGGGCGGTAAAGGACTATTTTGACGGCATGATGCGCCGGCTGGGGCCGCGGTGGGACGTGCAGGATCCGGCGGTTACAAACAACGACGACATACGCAGGATATTTGCAAAGTTTCAGGCCCGGATTGGGAGCTATCTGCTGTCCGGGCACGTATCCGTCCAGTTTCACGTGCTGTTGTACTACAAGACCGATCACAGGGTGGTCGATGCGCAAAAGGAGCTTGCACAGATTGTTGATCTGGCCGCGCAAAAAGAGTCCTTGGCCGCAGAGGAGGGCGACCGCCTCGTGCTGGACAGGCTCCGCCGGGCCGGCCATGCGGACCTGGACGCAGAGGGGCTCTTCAGGGTCCTCTTTGAGGACGACGCCCTGCGCGAGGCGATACAGTCGGACGTACGCGGCGGGGCCGGTGACGAGTTTGACAGGCTGACCAAGAGGAGGCAGGAGCTGTTTGACGAGCTTGACGGCCTGCTGATCGAGACATACCACACCAGTCCCGTACCGATAGACGACGCGCGGCTGGTGACCGGCGAGGAGGGGTTTTTGTGCACGTTTGATCTGGAGATTGTGCGCGACGGCCGGGGGGGTGCCCGGGAGGGGGTGTTTGATCCTCGGAGGATGTCCCGGCAGGTGCGTCAGGAGATCCGTGACAGGCTTGCCGAGTTTGAGGCCGTCGTGTAGCGGGTGACCGCGGCGGCCTTGGCGGTCCGCCGCCGCCGCCGCCGCCGCCGCCCTGCCGTCGGCAAAACAAGCCATATATCGCGGATGTGCGGCGTTGCACCGTGGACGGGCCGACGATCGAGGACGTGGAGCGCGCGCACCGGATGAGGGGTGCGGAGATACGCAAGACCCCGCTGGCATACTCGCCCATATTCAGCAGGCTGACGGGCTCGGATGTATACTTCAAGTCGGAGTTTCAACAAAAGACCGGCTCGTTTAAGATCAGGGGCGCATACCACAAAATCCAGACGCTGACCGGGGACGAGAGGGGCAGGGGCGTGGTGGCCGCCTCTGCGGGAAACCATGCGCAGGGGGTGGCATATGCGGCATCGACCGAGGGGATACGGTGCACCATCGTGATGCCGAAAAACGCCTCGCCCGCCAAGGTGGCCGCCACGCGCGGGTACGGGGCCGACGTGGTGCTAGACGGTGCAAACTATGACGAGTCGTCTGCCCGGGCCCGCCGCATATCCGGGGATACCGGCGCCGTGCTGATACATGCCTTTGACGACCCGCAGGTTATCGCGGCCCAGGGCGTGATAGGGCTTGAAATCCTGGAGGATCTGCCCGACGTCGATGAGATTTATGTGCCGATAGGCGGAGGGGGGCTTGCCGCAGGAGTGCTGACCGCCGTAAAGTCCCGCAGTCCGGGGGTGCGCGTGGTCGGGGTGCAATCGTCGCGGTTTCCCGCCATGAGGGAGTCTGTCCGGCGGGGGGAGGTGGTGTCCGCCGACGGCGCGGGAGGCGGCGGGGGAGGCACGGACG
>JAHRAJ010000083.1 GCA_020027365.1 Cenarchaeum sp. | reverse complement strand
ACTGCCACAAAGATGCGCATTACCTGCCCTCCCCCGCCAACCGTTTATGATTTCCGGTAGCTTCATAGCGCAGTCGTGGTGACTCGCGCCGATGTCCAAACTCATAGTCTGCCTTACGGGAATGCCCGGCGCCGGCAAATCCACCATCGCCGGCGGCCTTGCGTCGCGTGGATACCACACCATCAACATGGGCGACTCTGTGAGGGCCGAGGCCGCCAGAAACGGCCTAGAGCCCACGGCCGAAAATCTGGGAAGGCTCATGCTGGAGCTGCGTCAGAACGGCGGCCAGGGCGCGGTAGCCAAGCTGATCAGCCCCGAAATTCTGGAATCGGACTCGAAGATAGTCCTGATAGACGGAATACGCTCCAACGCCGAAATCGAGGTGCTGCGTGGGCTTGGGGACGTGAAACTGCTGTCAATCCATGCCTCGACGGAGACCCGGTTTGCCCTGCTCTCAAAGAGGGGACGTTCTGACGATCCGCAGTCCAAGGACAAGTTTGAGGCGCGCGACAGCCGCGAAATCAAGGTGGGCATATCCGCCTCGATCGCGCTGGCCGACGAGTCGATCTCAAACAACGGCATCACTCCCGAACAACTGGTCGACAAGGCCGACAAGATCATCCGGGGCTGGCTCTGATGACCGTGCCGAAAATCCCCTGCAGGGTACTGGTCGACTGCCCGGTCAACCCGTCTGAGGATCCCGGCAAGGTTCTTGCCGCACTCTCCAGCATACTCCCCGGCGTCGATTTTGAACACGAGGACTCGCGGATGCACGCGCACCCAAATGATCTGGGGTGCCTTGAACACCTGAGCGAGGAGATCCGCCGAAGGCGCCTACAAAGATCCCTGCAAAGGCAGATCCGGCTAAACCTGCACGGCGACTCGTTTTGGTTTTATCTCAACAAACAGGCGGCGTTCTCGGGCACGGCCGCCCTATGCGAACGCGACGACGAGTCGCCCCTGGGCCCGATCAGAATATCTGCAAACTCGGGCCGGATCGCCGACGTGGCGGCATGGCTGTCTGGCGACTATGACGGCGACTATGACGGCGAACGTCACGAGGACGGCAGCCGATGACGACGACTGCGGTGGCGGTGGCGGTGGCGGTGGTAAAGATGCCCGTGACCAAACCTGCCGCCGCCAGCCTCGGCGTCCCCACCCCGCCTCATCACTGCAGGATGTAAAAAAAATCAACCCTGATCACACCACTTTTTTTAGCAACCTGATGAAAAAAGAAGCCCCCGAGACCCGTGCATGAACACCAAGGTTGTCATCACAGGCGTCGTAGCGGCACTGGTGCTGGCGGTCATCTTTGTGGGCGATCTGGCCAAAATGTTTCCAGACACCGGAAGACTTAATCCTGCGGATGCCGACCTGGACGACATCAAAAAGTCCGTAGCAGACAACATTGGCACTCCCATAGACGACGGCATAAGCAACGCCGGAGACCGGCTAAACAGGTTTGCCGAGGATTCTGCAACGTTCGTATCGGGCCACATCTCCGACAAAGTTCCCAAGATGTTTGCCGATGCACAGACGACCGGCAGCGGCAGTGGCGGCAGTGGCGGCAGTGGCGGCGGCGGCACCGTGCCGGGAAACGGGCGTGGCAATCCCTTGACTACGGGCAACGACGGCACCCCTGACAGCCCCCCAAAAGACCCGGACACGAATCCTCCGTGCATATGATCCTGCCATCCAACAACAACAACAACAACAACAACAACAACAACAACAACAACAACAACAACAACAACAACAACAACAACAACAACAACAACAACAACAACAACAACAACAACAACAACAACAACAACAACCACGCATGCTTCGGCGCCCTTGATCTGCCGCCAGCCTAGGGGATCACCCCACTCCAACCTCCAGCATGTCCCTTGCCGCAATCACCGAGCCGTGGAATCTTGATCCCTCCTCGACCAGCGGCCCGACATCTGCATATCTGGCAGAAAAATGCGTCATGATCAGGGTTCCGACACCGGCATCGTGCGCAAACCTGCCAGCCTCGGCCGCCGTTGAATGCCTAGTCTCCAACGCCCGCTCCTTGAGCTCGTCTAGAAACGTAGTGTCAAACACTAGATGGTCGCATCCGCGGAAAAACCCCTCTAGCTCGTCGGTGGGCCGGGTGTCTCCCGATATGCCGACGCTCTTGCCGGGCCTCTTTTCCCCAAGTACCTGCGATGGCTCGATCCTCGTGCCTCCGACCTCGACGGCCTCCCCGTCCTGCAACCTGCTCCACAACCGTCCCTCTGGAACCCCCAGCCCTTTTGCCTTTTCGGGGAAAAACCTGCCCGGCCTGTCCTTTTCGTCAAACCTGTACGAATATGCGGTCACCGAGTGGCTTGCCTTGCATGCGCGTATGGAATACTCTTTTTCGTCCACCACCACTCCGCCGTCGCCGTCCACAACATTGATCATCACCGGAAAGGTCAGCCCAAAGTTGAGCATCCTGATGTTTGCATACACAAACTTGTCTATGCCTGCCGGTCCGTAGATCTCCAACCTTTCGGTCCTGCCCTGCATTGACATGGTCTGCAACAAACCCAGTATGCCAACACAATGATCCCCGTGAAGGTGGGTCACCATGAGCCTCATCCTCTTGTTCCAACCCAGACCCGACTTCATATATCCAATCTGGGCCGCCTCCCCTGCATCAAACATAAAGATCTCCCCGTTGCGCTCCAAACACACACACGTCAGCGCCCTGTCGGGGGCGGGCTGGGCCGCCGACGTGCCCAGAAACACCAGCTTCATCTGACCACTATCACCCTGGTCAAGCTTTTATGCCTATAGATCGTATACCGTTTGGCGGCCCTCCACTCCCCCTCCCCCCCTGCGACCTCCTCCCAACCCGGCATCCCCTTCTTGAACATGATCGCGGCCCTCCTGCCTCTTGGCAGCATGGCCGCCAACCCCTCCGGCCTGGCTCCGCCCCCCCTGGTGTTCTGCCCATACGGAACGTCGGTGACCACCCCGTCAACCCGGCCGGCGATCTCCCCCACAAGCTCAAACCCCCCGTTTATCACGGTGGACTCAAACCCGTTCTCCGCCACATTCCTCCTTGCAATCCCGGCCATCACCGCGTCCAGATCTATACCAATCCCGCGCATGCCCATCGATCCGGCCTCCAACAACGTGGTGCCCGTACCGCAAAACGGGTCGCAGACCGTCTGGCCCTCCACCAGCCCGCACAGGTTGATCATGGCCCTGGCCAGCCTCCAGTCCAGCTGGCTGGGGTGCGACACCACCCTTTTGGGCCTTTGTGGTGGCAGCCCCCCTGACCTGGCGGAAAACCCCAGAAAGCGCCGCCCCTCCTCTGATATTATCATGTATACGACCAAGTCGGGGCTGTCAAGCGACACGACCGCATCCGTATACGTCGAGACCGCGTCACCCATCGTCCCCTGCACGGCGGCCGGATCAAACCTGTCCCGCGACAGGTTTAGCACCTTGCACGCAAAGGTCTTGGCGGCGCGCGGCCGCACTCCGCACCGACCGTCCCCGCCTTCACCGCCGCCCAAAAACACGTCCCGCAGCTCCCCCACCACCCTCCCCGAAGCCCTGACATACGCGGCACGCCGGTGAATCCTCTCCCAGCACGTATCCGTCCTAACCAGCACCAGATTGCCGTGCACCCTGACACGCGCCGCCCCGTCATACCCCCTGGCTATGGCAACCACCTCGTCTATCGCAAGCGCCAGATTCTCCCTGGACAGCACAAAAAAGTTTTCAGGAACCATGGCCCTGAATCGCGCGCGCTACCGCACCCGACACATCTACCACCGACGTTGCCCCCGGCACCGTGTTTGTGCTGATTATCCCCGACACGCCCGCCCGCCTGATCTTGGCCGCCGCACCGTCCATCAGCAGGGCGTGGGTGCACGCTACAAAGACACGCCCGCATCCCTGCCCCTTTAGAAACTCCGTGGCCTTGATGATGCTGCCCCCCGTGCTTATCATGTCATCAACCAGCACCAAATCCCTTCCCGCCGCCGCACCCGTCTCCGCCGACGTAATCCTCACGCGCCCGGTCCTCCTGTCACGGCTCTTGTTCAGCGCGACATAATCCCACCCAAGCTGCTTGGCAAACAGCCCGGCCCTCCGACTCCCCCCCGCATCAGGCGACACGGCAAGGGGCTCCCTCAGCCTCATCCCCCCAAAATGCGCCGCCAGATCGGGTATTCCCGAGACGTTTTTTCCGGCGCGGCCCATGTGCCCCAGCGCGGCCCTGCTGTGTATGTCCACGGTGATTATCCTAGAGGCGCCCGCGGCCCTGAGCAGCCTTGCCACCGCCGCGGCAGTCACAATCTCGCCGGCAAGAAACTCCCTGTCCTGCCTTGCATACCCCATGTATGGTATGACCGCCACCACCCTGCCCGCCCCGTAATCCGCCCTCGCCCTGTGGATCAGCGCAAGAATCTGGACCAGACTGGCGTCCACGGGCGGCAGCATCGAGTGGACTATGACGGCCGTCTTGCCCCTCCCCCCGCCCGCGCCGCCGGAACGCCCAGCACACAGCGTAAGCTTTTGCTCCCCGTCTGCAAACACCCTCCGCCTGGTCCTCACACGCGCCGCCCCCAGCCTCCTTGCAATCCTTGCCGCCAAATCATGCGGCGGACTGCCGCTGATTACAGTGTGCCCCGCCGCCAACGGATCACTCCCCCCCCGAATCGGCGTCCCCGCGGTTGATGTCGCCCAGCCCGTACTCGTCGATGATCTTCTTCCGCCGCCCGTCAAGCCTCCCAATCTCCTCGGCCTCCCTTGCCTCGTCGCCCTGGTACACGGTCCGTATGGGCCACGGGATCCTGATGTCGTTCTTCTTGAACTCCTCGTACACGTACATCAGCATGTCCGTCTTTACCTTGTACTGCGAGCCATAGTCCCTCACGTACACCCACATCGTAAAATCCAGCGTAGAGTCGTTGAACTTTTGAAAGCGCACCACCGGCTGGCTGACATCCGCGTGTATCTCCTTGTCGCATCCGCAGCTGGGCCTGTTGGCATCAAGATAGGGGCACCTGACCTGCCTCACCATGTGCCTGCCCCTGGTGTCCTTTACCTCCGCCATCGTCTTCCTGCCCACCTTTACCAGGATTGCCGCCACCTGTCTGGGGTTGTTCAGGTACGACACCCCCACGTCCACGGCGGCCGGGACCATCTTGAGATCCTTGGTAAAGTTGATGATCTGCGAGTTTACCAGCTGTCTGGTGGGTATTATCGCAAACGACTCGTTGAGCCCGTGGCGCAGGTAGGTCACCCTCGGGGTGATCTTGTGCACATACCCGTTGTACCCGGTGTCCAGCTGCACGCGGTCACCCTCTACGAATATCTTGTCCTTCCGGATCAGCACATACGCAAAATAATTCTGCATCGTCTCCTGCAGCGCAAACCCGATCCCGATCGCCAGCCCGCCCGTGGCCGTGGCCAGCACAACAAGGTCAATCCCCCACCAGCTGATCACCCCTATGATCACCGCCACGAATATCCCCACGGGCAGGATCTGCGAGGCCGACTTTGGCAGATCCTTGCGCTTTCTGAGCGCGTACCCGGGGGGCCTTGCGCCCGCCATGATGGCGTCAAATCCGCCCATCCTCTTTTCCTCCCTCCACACGTCTATCGGATAAATCTCCTCGGTGGCCTGACCGGTGCGAAGCCGCTTGCCGGCCTGGTTGTCCCCGGACACGCACCCCTCAAAGTACCTCGCATACTTTTCGCGCTCGTTTTTCTTCCACTCCTCAAACGGGCTCTCCACCCTCTCGTCAAAACTGCCGATCGCCACGCCCTTGCCGGTCCTGTACTCCTCCAACTCCCGCCTCCCCTCCTCGGTCCTGAGCTTGTCCCGAAACTCGTCATCCTCAACATCCTCGGGCGGATGCGTGGGCGGCACCCACTCAAACAGGTCGTGGAACACGTCCCCCCCGTCGTCGGGAAACCCCCTAGTCTCCCTCCACGCCTCAAAGTCCTCGCGCTCCAGCAGCGACTTTTCCCGCTTTGTGATCACGATGGGAATCAGGTGTGCTGCCGTATACCCGATCACCAGGATGTTCATGGTGTTGAGAATCTTGGCAAAGGTCTCGCTTGCCGTCATCGAGTCGCTCTCCATGGCGGCCAGACGCTCCGCCTCGTTGTCAAACAGCTCAAACGTCTGTATGTACGCGTTTGTGGAGGATATCAGCGCTATGGCAAAAAACGGCAGGATTGCCACGCGCGCAAACCGGGACAGGTGGGGGCGGTGGTAGTAAAACGGCTGCGATCTCACCCAGTTTGAAAACTTGTAGTACACCAGCACGATCGCGATGATGCCCGCCACCAGCACCGCAAAGGCCAGCTGGAGCGAGGCCGACGATGCCAGCAGCTGGGACAGCGTATCAAACTGCCCGACCTGGCTTGAAACGGCGCCGATAATCTCGTCCTCTGCCATGTCACGCCTGCCCGCAATAAGGATAAAAGTTAGACGCCCCGCCCCCGCCGCGGGGACGGCCTGAGACCGCCATCCCCTCACCATGCGCCGTATAACCTTTAACAAGGGCCACCCCCCGCCCGTTACCATGGCCCTGACCGAACCGGTGTGGGATGCAGGCGGCGCCCCTCCCCCACGCCTAAAGTCGTACACGCTGTCAAACTTTCGCGACCTCCCGCAGATCCAGCGGCTCACCGAGGAGCAGCGCCTTGAGATGGAGGTGGTCGGCAGCGTGCTGCCCTTCAAGGCAAACAACTATGTCGTAGAGCAGCTCATCGACTGGGACAACATCCCAAACGATCCAATCTTCGTCCTGACCTTTCCCCAAAAGGGCATGCTCCGGCCGGACCACTACGAGCACATGGCCAAGATCATCGGCAGGGGGGGCGGTGCAGACCCCGCAGAGGTGGCCGCGGCGGCAAACGAGATCCGGCTCCAGCTCAACCCGCATCCGGCCGGGCAGATGGAGCTCAACGTGCCGGTACTGTCCGACGGCACCCGCCTCCACGGAATGCAGCACAAGTACCGGGAGACCTGCCTGTTCTTTCCAAGCCAGAGCCAGACCTGCCACGCCTACTGCAGCTTTTGTTTTCGGTGGCCGCAGTTTGTGGGCATGGACGAGCTAAAGTTTGCCATGAAGGAGGGGGACCAGCTCGTGCAGTATGTGCGCGAGCACCCCGAGATATCCGACATACTGTTCACGGGCGGAGATCCGATGATAATGAAGGCCGGCATATTCAAGACCTACATAGACGCGCTGCTGGAGGCCGACCTCCCCAACCTTGCAACCATCCGGATCGGGACAAAGTCCCTGGCATACTGGCCCTACAAGTTTCTCACCGACGGAGACGCCGCCCAGATGCTGGAGACGTTCTCCCGGATCACGCAAAAGGGAATCCACCTGGCGTTCATGGCGCACTTTAACCACCCCGCGGAGCTTGCCACCCCGGCGGTGGCCGCCGCGATCAGGGCAGTGAGGAACACGGGCGCCACAATCCGAACGCAGTCGCCGCTGCTTGCGCACATCAACGACAATCCGTCGGTGTGGGCAGACATGTGGAAGAGACAGGTGGCGCTGGGATGCATACCCTACTACATGTTCGTGGTGCGTGATACCGGCGCACAGCACTACTTTGGCGTCCCGCTGGTGCGCGCCCACGACCTGTTTTCGCGGGCCTACTCGCAGGTGGGCGGGCTGGCAAGAACCGTGAGGGGCCCGAGCATGTCGGCCACCCCGGGCAAGGTCCACGTGGTGGGCACGACCGTCGTGGACGGGGGCAAAAAGGTGATCGTTTTGCGGTTCCTGCAGGGCAGAAACCCCGACTGGGTGCGCGAGCCGTTTTTTGCCCGGTACGACGAGGGGGCCATGTGGCTTGACGAGCTGCGGCCCGCCTTTGGCACCCGGTTCTTTTTTGAGGACGAGATGGAGGCCACGGGGGGCCGGTTCCGGGACGTCCAAGGGGGGGAACCCGCGGCGGCCTCCCCCCCGCCGCCGGCCACCACGCGGACGCCTAGAAATTAAACATACTTACAATATAGACAAAACTAACTTACTAGCTGATAATATTAGTAAAACCCGACAACATATGCCGTTGGACGCCGGACAGGTACTCAAGACCATACAGGAAAAAAACGTCACATTCATCGACTTTTGGTTCGTGGACATATTCGGGGAGCTCCACCGGATGGGGATGCCCAGCTACTCCATAGACGAATCCAGCTTTTCCAACGGGCTTGAAAAACTTGATGCCAGCTCCATCGCCGGCTTCAAGTCGGTCAACAAGTCGGACATGATCCTCAAGCCCGACCCGACCACCTTTCGGATTCTTCCGCCCGACTATGACAACGGGCACAGGACAAACGCCAGGATAATCTGCGACCTGTACGAGGGAAACACCACCAAAGAGTCCAGATACAACAGGGACTCGCGCGGAATATCATACAAGGCCGCCGAAAAGCTGGGGGGGTTTGGGCTAACGCACACCAGCTGGGGGCCCGAAATCGAGTTTTTCGTGTTTGACAACATCAACGTATATCCCTCCCCCTATGCGGCCACCCACTCTGGGGGCGGCTCGGGCTACTCGATCGAGTCCAAGGAATCCCCGTGGGCCAAGGGCAACATCAGCACCGCCATAGACATCAAGGAGGGCTACTACCCCTCGCAGCCAAAGGACACGCTGGAGACGTTTAGAAAGGACATCTGCGACGATCTGTACACATACTTTGGGATCCGGATAGAGGCCGAACACCACGAGGTGGCCACCTCGGGCCAGTGCGAGATCAACCTGGTGTACGACGAGATGCTGGGAATGGCCGACAACGTAATGACCGTAAAAAACGTGGTAAAGGTAAAGGCCAAGAGGAGAAACAAGGTGGCCACATTCATGCCAAAGCCCATATTCGGTGACAACGCGTCGGCCATGCACACCCACCAGAGCCTGTGGAACAACGACACCAACACGATGTATGATCCCGACGACGGGGTGGCGCAGCTCAGCCAGACCGGCCGGTACTACGTGGGCGGAATCCTAGAGCACGCGTCGGCGCTGTGCGCCATCTCAAACCCGACCACAAACTCGTACAAGAGGCTCGTACCCGGATTTGAGGCGCCGGTAAACATGTGCTGGGGGATTGGCAACCGCTCGGCGGCGATCAGGGTTCCCATGTATTATAGAAACCAGGAAAAGAGCAAGAGGATAGAGTACCGGGTGCCCGACCCGACCGCCAACATCTACCTGCTAGAGGCGGCCCTGTTGCTTGCGGGCCTGGACGGGATACAACACAAGCTCGATCCCGGCAACCCGGTGGAGGAGAACGTCTACAAGCTATCCGTCGAGAAAAAACGCGAATACGGGATTGGCTCCCTGCCCGTCTCCCTCAAGGGGGCGCTGGACGCGCTGGAAAGCGACTCTGGGTTTCTCAAAGAGGTGTTTACAAACGACTTTTTGGAAAAGTATCTGGAGCTAAAGCACAAAGAGTACGTCGCGTTTGCCCAGACCCCCACCCCGTGGGAGGTCTCGATGTACACCGACGCCTGACAATCCGCGTAATTTTTTAACCCCGTTGCATGATATGCCGCATGGCGTCTAAGACCCCCCCTCCATCCGCCATCCTGCCAACGACATCCTCTTTGCCGCTGCTGCTGCTGCTGCTGTTATTGGCGCTGGCTGGAGCAGCAGCAACGGCAGGCGTGGCGGCACTCCCCGCCGCATACGCCCACCAGATCGACTCGGTGGGCGAATACCGCATCCAGATTGGCTGGATGCAGGAACCGGCCGTCTCCGGCGAGCCCAACGGCGTAGAGCTGTACGTCAGTCCGCTCGACCCCTCTGCAGATCCCGAGGATCAGCCGTTTGCAGACGGGGTGCCCGGACTCCACAGGGACTTGAAGATCCAGCTAATCCTTGCAGGCGAGTCCACCACGCTGCCGCTCAGGGCCGATCACAACACGCCCGGCAAGTATTTTGCGCTGGTCGAGCCGTCCGCACCCGGATTCTATCAGGTCAACGTGCTGGGAAGCATAGGGGAGACCGTGGTCAGCAAGTCGTTGCACGCGCCAAGGGTGGAAAACAAAGAGTATCTCCGGTTCCCGCAGCCCGCCGGGGATCCAATCCTGGTCGAGCACGAGGATCTAAAGGGCGAAATCGCACGGATGAAGGAATCGATACAAACCCTCGAATCGTCGCAACAAACCCTCGTGGGGTATGCGGGACTGGGGCTGGCCGCCGCCGCCATCGTGCTGGCGGTGATGGGCCAAAGGCGGCGGCGCTAGACGACGGCAACCCAACGCGCTACCCGCCCCCACGGATCGTCCCTCCCGCCCCCGCCCCCACAAGTGACTCTACCGCCTCTACAAACTCGCCGTCCGTAACGAGCCCGTCTGCCCACAAACCCACGTTGTCCCAAACCTCCCCTGTAACACCATCCCCGCCGCCCCCCGTGGATTCTGACGCGCCCTGCTGCATAGAAACGCCCAGCACGCCCCTTTTGATCAAATACCCCGCCGCCTCTACAAACTCGCCGTCCGTAACGAGCCCGTCTGCCCACAAACCCGCGTTGATTCGAACCCAGTCTGGAACCGCCGCCGCCCCCCCCGCCCCCGCCCCCGCCAGACCCCCCGCATGCCTGTCAACCACAATGGGCAACCCTGCAAAGGCCGCCGTGTTTTCGGCCAGATTCTCAAAGCGGGCGTGGATTATGCCCGAAACCCCGTCGGGCACCATAAATCTTGCAGAATCAAACGCGCCCACCTCTGCACTGCTCACGCCGCCGCCCGAAAACAGCTCCTTGGATCCCTGTACCACGCTCATCTCATATCCCGTGTTTGCCGGCCGGTTTTTTATGAACACGTCCACCAGCTGATACCTGACCTCCAGCTCCTGACCCGACCGTGCATCCCTGGGTACAGTCTCCATTATGACCCGAAACTGTCCGTTCTTTGTAATCGCCGAATATGGAAGCTCCGGCCCGCCCGGCTCCAAAACAAACCTCATCACCCCGCCGTCAAGCCTCCCGGCCTCATACATCTCGAGAACCATGCTCCTTCCCAGCGTAACGTGGATAATCCTGGCATCGGCCGTAAAGTCGTCAATCTGCACCGCCGCCGGCGGCATGCGCACCCCGTTGACGGCTACCGCAATCTCCGTTACCATCAAATCCCCCAGCTCCTTTGGAACCAAGACCTCCTGGTGCACCACCGACGTCTGGTTTATGGCATCCAAGTCTGGCTTAAACGGCATCTCAAACGTGATTCTCCGGACATCCGGATCATACTCAAAACCATCAATCCTGTCGTAATACGAGATGTGCCTCATGGGCTGCAGTCCAAAGGCCCCTGCATCAACCTCGTATTCCACGGTGTCCTCCAGCGAGACCCCCGCCTCCCACTCCAGCGGGGGATCCAGCCTGTCCGAATAGCCGCCCACGGTATGCACCTTGATCTCAAACTGGTACAGCCCTCCATGCCCGAAATAGGGGCCCGTGACCCTGGCCGTATCGGCCCTCCCCGCCCCCGCCATCTCCAGCAGGAATCCAAACGGCCCGGACCCCCGCTTTTCCACCACGACGACCTCCCCTCCCGCCGCACCGCCCGAGTCGACAAGGTCGATCGTCACCACGCCGCCGTCGCCCTCAAACGTCTCATCAAACAGAACAACTCCCCCCTTTGACGCCCTGATCTCATAGGTCACGTCCCTGACCTCCTTTTTTACCGCAGACGCCGCATCCCCGCCATCATGATAATTCATCTCAAACACAAACCGCTGGTCTGCCCCCCCCGCACCCGCCGCGTCTGTTGCCACCTTGGTGCCGCTGACCTGTATGGACACCGCCCGCCCGTCCTCCAACATGCGGGGGGGCAGCACCTCTGCACCAATCCCGTGGCCATATGCGTCATAAGCCGCGTGGTGCGGGAATGCCGCTGCAAGCAGTAGTGGCGGCAGCAGCAGCAAAAACAACGACGACGACGGCAACGACAGTCCCAACCCCGCCGCGCTCATCCCCCCTTCCCCCTCCGCCTGTCCTGCGCCCTCTTTATCAGTACGGACAATATCGCACCGGCGGGAATCCCGACGATCGTCCCTATGCTGATATACGGCGCGATGAAAAACCCGCCAATCCACACGCCGCCGTCGGTCGTAATCTCCATGAACGTGCGCGGGCGCAGCACCAGCGGCACGGTCACCGACTCTGTCTTTTCCTCGCCCCGGTGATCCACGTACATCACAACCACCTCAAAGGGCAGGGTGTGCTGCGAACCGACATCCTCCTCCAGGGTGATCACCTCTGATCTCACCGAGACGACCTCCCCCCTCTTCACGTTTGAATACGTGTGGAGCGTCTCGCCCCTAAACCCAACGTCGCCGGGCGGGACTATCATCACCCTGAGATCGCGCAGATCAATGTCGTCTGACACTACCTCCACCACAAACGGAAACTCTGCGTCGGCAAACACCGACTCGGGGGCGGTCGTGTGTATCCGAACCTCCGGCCCGTCCTTTACCGTGATTGGAATGGCCACATCCGTCCTAAACGGCTCGTCCTCCCCGCCGCCGCCGCCGCCCCGTCCCAACACGTGTGCATACTCTACGTTCATAAAATACAGCCCCCCGCCCTCTGCAGAAAACGCATCAAAGCCCACCGTCTCCCCGCGCGAGCCACCCTCTGATATCCTCCCGATCACAAGCTCCTCCTGCCTAGGGGTGATGGCCGCACCGGGCTTGAAGCCAAACCTGACATCGTGCTTGTCCTCCCACCCCCTGTTTTCCACCAGAATCGTGACCTCAAAACCCGCCCCCGACATCACCGATCCCGGGTATGTTATGGACACATCAACGCCGTCCTCCATGGCCTGCTTTAACACCTCGCCATGCACGGCGGCGGCCCCCCCCGCCGCCACCATGACGACGACGGTGGCAACGGTGGTGACGGCTACCGCCGCCGGCATCCGGGGGGCGGAGGCGGCAAAAGACGGCAAGAGACTGTCCTTGATAATCACGACAACCCACCATGTGCCTGCCTGCTAAAGAAAGCTTGGCTTTTCTTGGGGAAAAACGGCCCGTAACGGGGCGATCAGCCTCCTGACCACGGACGAACCACTTTTCGTACAATAGACGGGGCGATCAGCCTAAAAAACACATTAAAAAAGTTATTGATTCATAAATAGCCTTGGTTGGGCCATAGGCATGGTAAGACAGGCACCATCATCGGCACCGACGTCATCGAATCCCAAGGAGATGTGCCAGCGCTGCGGCAAGGGCAAGCTGGTCACCGACAACGAGTCTGGCGAGATGTTTTGCTCCAAGTGCGGATTTGTCCTGTCTGAGAAGATTCAGGAATCGGGCCCCGAGTGGAGGTCGTTTACGCAGGACGAGCACGGCGACAGGGCAAGGGCCGGGGCCCCCACCTCGCTGACCATGCATGACATGGGGCTTGCGACGATCATAAACCCGATAAACAAGGACGCGTCGGGAAGGCCGCTGACCGCGTCCATGAAGAGCACGATCGAGCGCCTCCGGACGTGGGACAGCAGGAGTCAGGTCCACGAGCCGGTCGACAGGAACTTTAGGCAGGCCTTTAGCGAGCTAAACCGGCTAAAGGACAAGCTTGCGATATCCGACGCCGTGATCGAAAAGGCCGCATACATCTACAGAAAGGCGCTTGACAAGGGCCTCGTGCGGGGCAGATCAATCTCCGCCCTCATGGCATCGGCGCTGTATGCGGCGTGCAGGGACACGGCCACCCCCAGAAACCTAAAGGACGTCGAGCAGGCGGCCAACATCAAGCGAAAGGACATTGCGCGGTGCTACCGCCTCTTGGTAAAGGAGCTTGATCTCAAGATGCCCGTCACCGACTCGATCCAGTGCGTTGCCAGAATTGCAAGCAGGATTGGCATTGCCGAAAAGACAAAGCGCTATGCAATCACGGTCCTCAAGGACGCGCAGAAAAACGAGGTGTCTGCAGGAAAGGATCCGATGGGGCTTGCCGCCGCCGCACTATACCTGTCGTGCGTCAAAAACGGCGAGGACAAGACCCAGAGGGACATTGCAGAGGCGGCAAACGTGACCGAGGTCACAATCCGCAACCGGTACAAGGGGCTAAAAGACTCGCTGAACATCTGACCGCAAAACCCCCGCCTTGGCCAACTCACGCGCCGTCGTCCGCCGGCCTTTTGATGTATCCGCCCTCGGTGCTTTCGGGCGGGCGAATCTTCTTTGCCCTGCCCAGCCCGATCGTCGTCATTATCACCGACGACAGTATTATGAAAAAGATGATCTGCGGATAGGCCTCTGCGTTTGGCAGCCCGTACGTGATCGGCAGCGTGGCCAGGACGGCGGCGGCCAGCCCCCGCGGAATCATCACGCCCGTCACGCTCTTGTCGAGCCTGGAAAACCGCCTTGTGAGCGTGGTCCTGACCACCGCCATCCTGCCCACGTATATGGCCACCGTGACCAACACGCCAAACACGACATACTCGATCTGCCCGAAACTGGCCAGCAGGCCCACGAACACGAAGAAGAACGACCGCACCAAAAACGTCAGCTGGCTGTGCATAGAGTCGTCCCCCCCGATCCTTGGCAGCTTGAACCGCAGATACCGCGCAAAGTGCTGCTTGTTTCCCAGCATAAGCCCGAACACCAGCGCCGTGAGGGCGCCGGACTCTCCCAGCGTGTTTGCCATGAAAAACAGGACAAACAGGATTCCGAGCGTGAGCATGTACGAGTGCTGGGCGTTTCCCAGCTTTGTGGTGACATACATCCACGGTATCCCCACCCCGAAACCCAGAATCAGCCCCACGATCACGGCCCTGCCCACCGTCTCCCCCAGCAGGTTGAGGTCAAACTGGCTGGTCAGGATGGCCTCGAATAAAATGAACGCTATGATGGTGGCCAGAATGTCGGTCACCGCCGACTCAAAGCTGAGCATGGACTTTGTCTCCTCCGAAATCCTCAGGTTTCTGACCAGCCCGAACACGATCACAGAGCTGCTCCCGCCCACGATCACCGCCAGCAGCACGCTGTCCATCCACGCCCACCCCAGCCCGTAGTGGGCCGACAGCGTGACGATGGCCACCGACAGCACAAATCCTACAAACGCCAGCGCCGAGGCAAAGTGCACGGTCTTTGCAATGTGCTTAAAGTCCAGGTTCAGCCCGCCGTCAAACATTATGATGATCAGCGCGATCGCCGCAAAAAACGGGACAATCTGCACCACCACCTCCGCCTGTATTATCCCGAGCAGCGGGCCTATCACGACGCCCAGGACCATCAAAAACGCAATGTCGGGAATGCCCGTCTTTTTGAAAAACGCCTCGCCTGCCACCCCCAGGAAGATCACGACTCCGGCCGCCAGCAAAACCACGTGGGCCTCGGCAATCGGCGCGGCCTCCGAGGAGAGGCCTACAACCGCGTTTTGCAGGTCGGCAAGACCCCCGGCCAGCGGACCCGCCGCGGCCTCCCAGCCCTCCCAGCCGCCGCCCAGACTAGGCATCACCTGCACGCCCAGGTGGTCCCTGATCACGTCAAGCAGGCCCAAAAACACCGGCATCATACCTGAATCCCCTGCGCCGCCGATAAAAGGGGGGGCTGTCAAGTCCTCTTTACCAACGCGGCGAATGAATATAATCAGCCGCGCCCCCAAAGTGTCATGAGCGGCACAGAGGTACTGCGCGACGACCACAGGCAGATCCGAAGGCTCGGCGAGGTAATCCTCCGGTGCTATACCCGCCTTGAGGGGGGACACGACATACCGCTGTCGGACATGAGGAGGATTACCCTGATAATATCCGAGTTTCTCGACTCTATCCACTATGAGCGCGAGGAAAACTCGTACTTTGCATGCGTGGCCGGATACGGCGGGCTCAACGACGAGATTCGGCGCTTTATGATAGAGCACGAGTTTGGCAGGCGGGTGGCCCGAAAAATCTCAAAGCACCTCCGGGAGTGGGAGTCTGGCCTAGACTCGCGCGAGCCCGTGGCGCGCTACCTGAAGACCTACCACGTATACCTGACGGACCACCTTGCAAAGGAGGACGCGTTCTTTGACGAGGTCCAGCAAAACGTGCTTGCGCCCGAGGAGGAGGCCCATCTGCACGAGCAGTTTCGCTCCGTGATGACCGAGGCCAGCACGGTCGGGGAGATGATCCAAGAGATTGAATACCTGGAAAACCGGCCCTGGTACCGCGGGCGCCTGCCGCCGTGATCGCAAGCTCTTTAAGCGGTTTTGAGGGGGCACCTGCATTGGGCTTTGTAATGTGGATGACCGGACTCCCGTGCTCCGGCAAGACCACGATCCTCAGGCAGATGCAAAAGGAGATTCCCAATCTGGCGATGCTTGACGGCGACGAGCTGCGCGAATGGCTGTCCCCCAAGGACTTTACAAAAGAGGGGCGCGACGAGCACAACATAAAGGTGGCACACCTTGCAAAGCTGCTCCTCCGGCACAAGGTGCCGGTGGGCGTCTCGCTGGTAAGCCCGTATGCAACAAACCGCGAAAATGCAAGGCGCATAATAGACGCCGGCGACCGGTTCTCCGAGGTGTACATAAAATGCTCTCTGGACAAGTGCGAGCGGCGCGATGTAAAGGGGATGTACAAAAAGGCCCGGGCCGGCGAGATTAAAAACTTTACAGGGCTGGACGACCCCTACGAGGCGCCCCAAAACCCAGACCTCGTGGTGGACACCGACTCCCAGCCCCTAGAGCACAGCGTAAACCAGATCATGGATCATCTGAAATCCAAAAACCTACTAGTCTGACAGTCTCCTGACGTGTTCTACGACGGCCTCGTGCACGGGACCCCCGTTGCTTGCCACAATCCCGTTGGGGTGGACCACGCCGCCCGCACCGCCCGCACCGCCATACGCCAACTCCCCCCCCAAAGAATCGGTCATCCTCCCCCCCGCCTCGGTTATGATACAGCAGGACGCGCATGTATCCCACCCCTTCATCTGGTCCGTGGTGGTCACATACAACTCTGCCTCGCCGCTGCTAATCCTTGCCACCTTGAGCGAGCTGCCCACGCCTGCAAACTCCTTTGGACCGATTGCCTCGATCAGCCTTTTTTCCCCGTCCGACAGGTGGTTTCTGCTTCCCACCGCTCTGCAGCCGCCCAGATCCGTCCGGCCGCTGACACGGATTCGTTCCCAGCTCCCGCCGCCCATCCGTCTAAACGCCCCCCCGCCCCGCTGCGCCACATACAGCACATCCTCCACGGGCCAGTAAATCACACCCAGCACCGGGACATCCCCCTCTGCCAGCGCGATCATCACGGTAAACTCGCCCGTCCTGCCTACAAAATCCGCCGTGCCGTCAAGCGGATCGACTATCCACAGGCACAAGGGGCCGCCTCCTCCCCCAACCCCGCCTTTTTTTGCAACCTCCGCCGTGCCGTCCTCCTCCCACGCCTCCTCTGATAGCACAGCGTGGCCCGACCCCTCTAGCACACTCCTGATGACCCTGTCGCTCCTCAGGTCGGCCTCTGTGACCGGCGAGCCATCGGACTTTTTTGTACGCGTCTCAAAATCCTGGGAATACACCCCCATCACCGCCGCCCCCGCCTGCAACGCCGCCTCTATTGCGGCATGCAGCTCTGGTCTGGGATCTGCGATGGGCGGCGGCGGCGGCACCCCGACCGCCCCGCCGTTCATTCCCCCGCCCTGGTCAGCTCCGGCCTCAGAGTCCACGCAATCCCCAGCATGACAAACGGAATGGACATCACCGCGACGATCGCCAGAATCGTGTTAAACTGCCCCTCGGGCACATCGGGATTGTTCACCAAAAACGGTAGCGGCAGCGTGATTACAAACCAAATAACCGCCAGCAGGATCACAATCCTGACGTTTCTCCCCCTCCTTCCCCGCCGGCTCCCGAGCCCCTCGTCCATGACCGTCCTGCGTGCCTGCCGCTTATTAATGTGGCAACTCCGCCGCCACCGCCGCCGCCACCGCTCACTTGACAGACTCCCCGCCGTCCACCGCCAGGACCGCGCCCGTGGTCCACGACGCGTTGCCGGATGCAAAATACAGCGCGGCATGGGCCACGTCCGCGGGCGTGCCCACCCTGCCGATGGGGTGCTCGAGATTCATCATCTCCCTGTCCTTTTGGGTTGCCATAAACGGCCTTGCCATGTCGGTGTCGACCACCCCCGGGCATATGCAGTTTACGCGTATCTTGTACCTGGCATACTCCAACGCCCAGCACCTTGTCAGCATGACCACCCCCGCCTTGGAGGCCGAATACGCATCGGCGTTAAACCCCTCAAACGCCTTTAGTCCGGCATCCGAGGAGATGTTGATGATAGACCCGCCGCCGCCCTTCATCATGTGAGGAACCACACGCCTTGCAAACCTAAACACCCCGGTCAGGTTTACGTCGACAATCCTGTCCCACTCGGACTCTTCAATCTCGTGCATCATTCCAATCCCGGGAAACACCCCCGCGTTGTTGACCAGCACGTCAATCCCGCCGGCCTCTGCGACGACCCGATCCACCGCGCGTTCCACCTGCAAACCGTCCGCCGAGTCCGCCACAATTCCCACAACACCCATCTCCTCTGCCGCACCGTCCAGCCTCCTCTTGTCCCTTCCCGTGATGATCACCGTTGCACCGCGTGACACAAACATCTGGGCAATCCCCCTGCCAATCCCCCTGCTGCCGCCCGTAACCAGCGCGACCTTGCCTGCCAGCTCCCCCTTCATCAGGGCCGACCCAACCCCGGACGATTTTAACGGTTGCCAGCCACCCGCACGCGGCTCATCCGTCGACACGCCGCGAAAACAACCAACCAAAAATTACAAAAAATTCCATCTTTAAATGTAAATTATGAGGCCAAGTGTTAAATACCTATGTTTCCTATACCAACTAATGCCGATGGATGCAATTTCTATCGACTAAACACGCGTGATCCCGCAGAACGAAGATGGGCGCAGGTTTGGCCTGCAAGAGAGGCAATCTCTGGTTGTTCTGTATCAGAGGGATCACGCCCATTTTACAACCTCAGTAGGCTGACCGATACCGGACCCAGCAGGTTCCCGTTGGGGTTTACGGTGATGCGGACGCCCGCAGGCTCGGCCACGTCGATCACGCCCCCGCCCCCCTCCCCGCCCGCCAGATACTCCCACGTGTGATACCTGGATATGCCCGTCTCGTGCAGCGTGCCCCTCAGCTCGAAATCCTCCTCAAACGAGACCGATCCGCCCGCAACCCGTATGGACAGTGTTTGGGGACTGTCGCCGTTGGGTGTAAACTCAAACCCGTACCGCCCCGGCTCCAGCTCTATGTCGCGTGAGTAGACCCCGTCCACGTACAGCCCGGGATCCGCCAGCGTGGCGTGAAACACCGCCCCCTCCCTCTCCCCCCCCGGCCCGCCTGACAGAGTGACGACCACTACTGCGAATACGACAGCCACCGCCGCCACGGTAGCCCCCACCCTGCCTCTCACCGCCCACCGCGCCCCAGCCCGTAATAAAATCCAGTCGGCGCATTCATCCCGTCAGGCATCAGGAACAACATGATCGTGGAAGTCAGGCCCTGATTATACCGTCGTTAAGCGATCACCACCACCACCACCACCACCACACGCATGATCCCGGCTAGATTCGGGGCTACACCGGGAGACGATCTTTGCGATCAGGCGGCATACAGGCGGGGGCAAACCCGCCCCGCATGTGTCGTGACGGGGGGTTCACCGTGACGGCGCATGCCGCCCGCCGGGTTTGCTACACACCGATCTTGGCGAACGCCCGCCCCGGCCTGACCTTCATACGGCATGAATCAGGCGGTGCGGCCGGACAGCCGGCACCAATGCCCGCATGTATCTCCCTCTCTCTACAAACAACACCGATCCGCGCAACCGCCCTCTGGAGCGTCCAACCCGCCGTATGGCCGTCTTGATCTTGCCACCGTGGCTACGCTGATCACGGCGCCTGATTTTCGGTTTAATCGCGGATCCCATCGTAAAGTAACACAAGGAGCTCTTCTTCCTCAATGTTTGGTATGAACTGCAACGTTTTGCCCCCCTTTATCGAAATCCAAAAGAACTGGTTGTCCGTGGAATACCCCACTTCGCGAATTTTGTATGTCATGTTCAGCATGTCATAGATCATGGCATCAACCATGTTTTTTACATGATCCGGCAGTTCGGATCGGTGTCGCTTAAACTCCTGTAAAGGCCTGATTATCAAGTAAAAAACGTGGTTGTGGAGGTGTTAATAAACACTACTCTTTTTCCATCGCCGTAATGTATTCCGTCATGGTCTTGTATTCACACGACCGGATTTCGCCTGATCTCACTTTGGCGATTATCTCACTAGGCTTCATGTCTTTTAGGGACATGTCGTTGTCTTGCATGGTTGACATACCATTCCTATCTTTATAAGTCATTGGCACACGCGCCGGATTTCCCGACCTTCCTGCCACGATCTGGCGGCAGGACGTGTGGCCGGCCGGCGGAGACGACCGTCACCACTCCCCTCCCGCGGGCCGCCTGACGGGCGGGTCCTCTTGGTTGTTAGCAAAAGCTTGCCGGCTGTGAACCATCTTTGACACCGGAAATTAAGTATGTTGGGACGCACATAAACACGACTATGGCCGGAATCCAAGACAAGTGGTCCAAGACGCCCTCCCCCACCGTGTCCGAGAAGATTGGCGACGTGCTGAGGCCCAAGAAGGCGTTAAAGCCCAAGGTTCAAAACGCCATCCAAAGGCTTCAAAAACAGATTGTAAAGCTTGATTCCATGCTGGGCAAGCTGCAGGAGCGCGATTCCAAAATATTCCAAAAGATTGTAGAGGCAACACAGCAACACGACACCCATGCAAGCAAGGTCCTCTCAAACGAGCTGGCCGAGGTCCGCAAGGTCACAAAGATACTGGGCAACGCCAGAATGGCGCTAGAGCAGATCGAGCTGCGGCTGACCACATACCACGATCTTGGCGACACCGTCACCGCCATCATGCCCACGATCGGCCTGATGAAGAACATGAAGTCGTCGCTTGCCAAGTTCATGCCCGGCGCCGATCAGGAGATCAACAGCATGGCCCAGATGCTGGGCGGGTTTATGACCGACACGTTCTCGGGCGAGGCATCGTTTGGAATGGACACCCCCAGCAGCGAGGAGACCGAGGGCATACTCAGAGAGGCCGCCGCGGTGGCAGAAAACTCTGTCAGCGACAAGTTTCCCGACATGCCCGCAGACCCTGCATCCGCTGGCAACAGCAAGGTGTTTTAAAATCCCGACTCGGATCTCTCTCTGGACTCTTTGATCCTTTTGATGTTGTTGCCCTCTTCGTTGACAATCCCGTCTATCCCTGCAAGCCTGTTTCTCAAGCCGTTGATCAGCTCGGCCACCTCGTCGGCCTCTTGCTCCACGCCCGATCTCTTCGAGGCCAAATCCTGTATTCCCCTGTTCTCCTCCTCGATATACTCCCTGACCTTGTCAAGCTTTTCCCTCAGATTTTTAATATCCACCGACTCTTCCTCAATCTCCTTTTCAAGGCGGGTTCTCTTGTCCTTGATGTTTTTGATCATCAGGCCTACATAGTCGACCGCCTCTTCCAGCTTTTCCCTCTTGCCGATCAGCCCGACTATGCCAATGTCAGAGGAGGCGGAGGCGGAGCCTTGCCCCGCCGTCACTCCGGCCGCCTGTGGAGGGGGGGACCGCCCCTGGCCGTCCCCACCACCACCACCACCATCGTCATCACCGGATCGAAGACCGGACGCATCCTCGCCGCTACTGCCGCCGTCGCTACTACTGGAACGAGGCGGTTCCTGCCGCTCGCCCCCGCCGTCATCCTCGACGACGCCGCCGTCTTTTGGGGCCGGCATCTCTGCCTGGCCGCCCCCGCCGTCATCCCCGCCCCCATCGCGTCTAAATCCGTCAAACATGGCGTTACTAGCATCGGTCTGAATAAAAAGCTAGGTTGATCACAAAGTTTACCACACGCCCGATTCTTCTTTGACGTTTTGACCGCCGCGTCCCGCCGCCCCCGAAAAGCCCCGAAAAACGGTGTTTTTGGGGGCGAAACGGGCGTTCCGCTGTGCGTTCCGCTATGGGGTTTCAAGATGACCCTCATAAGCACGGGTGCCGTATATACGCCATGGCAAAACAGCAGTACAGATCCGAGATGGGCATAATGGGGGACATCCTCAACGTTACCGCCGAGGGCGGACGCGACGGGGTCATCGTGTCGGTCATATCCCGAAGGGCCAACCTATCGCACAACGCGGTCATGGAAAAGTGTGAAAAGCTGGTCTCGGCCGGACTGATCGAGTCGCTCAAAAACGACCGGAACCGGGTCTTCCTGCTCACGTCAAGGGGTTTGGAGTTCTTCCAAGAGTTTAAGAGATTCGAGGATCTCATACGCGGCCTGAATCTGAGGTATTGACATGGCCCTCAAAACCTCCCCCTCCCCCCACCACCCTCCGTGCGGCGGTTCTGCCACCCGTGTGGGGGGCGGTGGTAACAGAATGCTTTTTGTAAGGACCCGCGGCCTCTACCAAACAATGGTCAGAATACCCATTCTGGTGGCCACCATGGTTGTGGCCGCCGTGGTGATGACAACCCAGACCTCGGCCGGATCCACCGCCCGCGATCTCGATCTCATAATATACCCCGATGGAACGGTCCACGTATCGGCCCAGCTGGACGTGGATCCGATAGACGCCGATCTGGAGCTGGATCTGCACGGATCGGCCATAGACAACTTTGTAGTTGTTGGGGAGAACGGCTTTTTGCTGAATGCCGGTATTGCGGCGGGGGACACCACCGCCGTGATCGAGACGTTTGGCTCGTCCATGATCACGGTAAACTATGACATCCACGATCTGGTTTCCAAGACCGGCCGGGTCTGGACGTTCTCGCTGGACGCGCCGTCTGGCTTTACGTTGCTCCTGCCCAAAAACTCTGCAATCGTGGGCATGACCAACGTGCCGATCAGCATGGAGCTGATAGGCCCGCAGCAGCAGCACCTGCTGGTCCTTCCCGCCGGGGCCACCGAGGTGGACTACCTGCTCGCCCCCCAGCCGGCCGTCGTCTCCCCAACCGCCCCCGATCAGGCGCCGTCCCCCGACTATCTGGCGTACGGGATGATCGGTGGCGTGGCCGCCGCGGCCGCCGCCGCGGCCGCCGCCCTGACGGTGACTGCCCGTGCAAGGCGGGAGAAAATAACCGCCGCGGCCGCACGCCGGCGTTCCAAACACGCCGGGGAGCCGTCATCGTTGCCGCAGTCGGCCGGCCCCGCCCCCCCGCCGGCCGCCACGCCGCAAAAGAGCGGCAGCGGCAGCACCGCCCAAACCCCGGACATCGAGGCCATACTCGGGGCAAGGCCGGACATACGTGACGACGACAGGGACATTGTCCGGTTTATCTCCGGCAACGGGGGGCAGGCGCTTGAAAGCGAATTGCGCAAAAAATTCCTGCAGCCCCGGACCACCATGTGGCGCGCAGTCAAGCGTCTGGAGCGCAACGGCCTCATAGAGATTGAAAAAAAGGACATGCAAAATCTGGTAAAGCTGTGCGGGGATGCCGCCGCCACGCGGGGGGAGGGAACCCAATGAGGATGCCGGCCTTGGCACCGCTTGCGGCGGCCATACTGGCATGCGGGATCGTCATGGCGTCCTCTGCAGGCCAGCAGCAGGCGC
>JAHRAJ010000071.1 GCA_020027365.1 Cenarchaeum sp. | reverse complement strand
ACCGGCCTCTACGCCACTCAACAAATTTATCGCCCGCACGCACCAACCCGGGTGGCAATGGATCTTTCATGGATTTACCTGCTGATCTTCATACTGATCCCGCTAGCCAGAATAATCCCCCGCGTGATGGCAAAAAGAAAGAGAGACGGCGCATCACAGGCCGTCCAGGAACGGATCCGGCCGGGGATTGGTGGATACAACCAGATGCCCCCAGGTGAGCCCTCCGCGCCCCGGGAGTCCCCCAAGCCCCAGACGAGGGACATGCTTGTCCTAGGGGAGCTAAACAGGGGCTCGAGGACGTTTGAGATGATCCAAAAAAACACGGGACTGGGCGGCAAGGAGCTTGATGCAATACTGGAAGACTTGGAGGGGAGGGGAATGATGAAGGTGCGCCGGAGGCAGGGGCTGCTTGGCCACAAAATCGAGCTGTATCCGACAGACAAGGGGATCGGGGAGTACCGCTCCTAGCGCCCGCCGGTTTGGGGCCAGGCGGTCCTGAAACGCCGTCCCGCCACCAAAATTATTTTTATGCCCGGCCCCTCTAGTGCATCCTGTGCACCCCCGCAAACTCTCACCCACCTCGTCGCTGGTCCTCCTGTGGGCGGAAGGGCAGGTATATGCAAGCGATCCCTCCAAGAGGTTTCTCGACGGCATAAGGCTGGACTCGGGCAGGGCACTGCTCTCAAAATGCAACCAAATCTGGCCGCACTACGGCGAGGTCATCAAAAACAGGAAGCACTGTGTCTTGGATCTGGCCAGGAGGAGCATCACGGGCGACGGCATCGGGCAGGTAATAATCCTGGGGGCGGGCGCCGACCCGCTGTCGCTGGAGCTGTGCTCGTACTCGAAGGAGATCAGGGTCTTTGAGATTGACTATGACGGCATGGATACAAAGGCAGCCCTGATTCAGTCGGCAGCTCCCGCGCTGGGCGACTCCGTCTCGTGCATCACGGCAGACATCTCAAGGCCGGGCACGGTCATAAGGAGACTCGTCGAGCACGGGTGGGAGGATGGCAGGCCGTCACTGGCCATAATCGAGGGCGTATCCTACTACCTGTCGGCCGAAGATCTCTGGGGCCTCATAGGAAGGTTCGGGACGGAGGATCACGCCAACGCGGTGATCCTGGAGTACCTGCTTCCCAGCTGCATGGTGGCCAAGAACCGTGCTGCCATACCTGACCGGGTGTTCCAAGCGATTCTTGACCACTTCGGCCTTGAGGGCGTCACTAGGTACAGCGCCGCCCGCATCAGGGAGCTCCTGCGCTCCGCCGGCGGCGTACTGCGCGACCACTATGACATGGGGGGGATGGAAAGAAGCAGGACCTCACAAAACCGCCATTTCGGGGCCAGGGGGAGCGGGTGGATAGAGGTGTGCCGCTTCTCGATATGACCCCCCGCGGGGCGGCCGCACCAAGCTGCGGCGCTCCGCCCCCAGCTGCATGCTATGATCCCCGCACGCCTTGATGACAGACCTGTGACGCACAGTCTGGATGCCCCTCTCAGCCGATGCCGCCGCCCACCAAAGGGAGACCAAGCTTTACGATCTCCGAGGAGGCCAAGGAGCGCAAGCAGCTTGATCCCAGCAAAACGGGGCTTTGGCCTCGACTGCGTCGTGGTCACCGGGCATTACAACGGCATTGCCCGCGATGTGGCATATATGGATTATAAGGCCGGTTTGGGGGAATAAAATCAGGCGTTGGGATAGCCCACTTTCTCGTAATGGCGCCTTTGCCTTTCAAGCGTCTCCTTTACGCGCCTGTCATAGTCGGGAACCTGCTGGTATACCTCCTTGCGGATCTGCCTGATCCGGGCATCCGTGACCGGGGCGTGGCTCCACTTTTTGGCGTTGTTGATGATCTTGTCCATCGGCATGCCCATGTGTGCCAGCCGCCCTATGTGACTCAGTCTCATGTCAGAACATGTCCTCAAACTCGGCATTAAACGTAACCTTGCCCAGGGGGGAATATTTCTTCCGCATGGCCCTCTTGAGGGGTTCCGGGGCGTCCTCACCGAGGCCCATGTGGATCCGCATCCTGGCGTCCCGTACCGGTATCTTTGCCTTGGGGAGGCGGTGTTCCTCCTCCCAGTCCTCGCCCAGCCTGTCCATCCCCTTGCTGCGGAATATGATGTCCGGGTGCGGCTTGTACGTCACGGGCATCCTGCGGGAGGGCCTTATGTACAGCGAGC
>JAHRAJ010000063.1 GCA_020027365.1 Cenarchaeum sp. | reverse complement strand
GGGGAGGGGCCAGCCAAAACTGGACGGGGGGCGGCTGCTCCTCGCCGGGCGGGGATTTTTCGCGTACAGACCAGTGGAAATACTCTTGGCTGGCCAGCCGTTGCTGCAGCTCCTTTTGGAACTGGGGATCCCATATCTGGGCCATGCGCGAGGCGTCCCTACCGTTGACCCTGCCCACAAACTGGGTGCCTGTGTTGCCCGTGATTAAACCGAGCTGGCGGTCGCTGATCTGCTCGGTGGTCTGGTGTGACAGGACAAGGCCCAACCCCAGCGAGCGGGCCTGCTCCAGCATGAGCTGGAGCACCTGGAGGTCCTTTACGATCTGGAACTCGTCGAGGGCCAAAACCACCTGGGTGCGCTCGGACTCGTCGGGCACGCGGTTGGCCCGTTCCTAGATGGTAAACCACAGCTTTAGGATGAATGCCTGCATGGCCAGCGGCTGGACGTGGTGGGGCATGTTGAGCGGAGATATCCGGACCACGGTCTGGCGGCCCGGCTTGATAATCTCCCCGAAATCGACGGTACCCTGCCGTACCGAGAACATGCGCTTGAGCACGGGATCGGTTGCAAACTGCTCGACGCGGTTGAGCAGCGGTATGAACGCGTCCCCCCTGAGGGTGGCTATGCTGTCCAGCGCCTGCCTCATCTCGGGGTCGGGGTTACCAAACGCCGATATTATGCGCGGGATTGCGTTCTTGCCGTCCCTTTGGAGCATCAGCACGATGTCGTGTATGTCCAGAAAGGTGGGGGCGTCGTGCTTTATGTAGATGTAGAACAGCAGCGCCCGGAATATCCGCTCCATCTGCACAAAGCTGGCAGACTGCTGGTACCACTCCTCAATCGTCTTCATAAAGTACCCGACGTACCGGGATACCACCTCCTCGCGCTCCCACGGGGAGTGGGGCGGCAGCTCGAGGGGATTTATCGAAAACCGGGTCTGCTGTGGATCCAGATAGTGAATCCTGCCCTCGTCTCTGGACCGGGCACTGCACTGGCGCACAAACTTGTGAGTGTCGTCCCCCTTTGGATCCACATACACAAACGCGCTTTGGAGTGTCCCGTTGTCGTTCCACGCCTCCAAGTGTCTGGCGATCAGCCGGATCAGCGAGGTCTTGCCCGACCCCGAGGCGCCCACCGCGTACACGTGGGTGGCCATGTCGGTGGGCGATATCACGGCGGCACCCGTGTCGCGGGCGCGGTCCATGCCGCCCCAGCCCGGCGGCGGCCCACCGTCGCCGCCGCCGCTGCTACCCGTCATCGTCCCGGCCGGCTTTTCCACCATCACCACCATCCCCATCCCAGTCATCATCCCCGCCGCCCGGTCCCGCCCCGTCCCCTGCCATCCTGCCGAGATACCCCAGGTGCGCCCCCGTCTTGGCAGACGGTTTCGTGGGGAGCGTCACGCCGCGGGTGGTCTCTATGTTGGGGGTCGTCACCGGGTCTGGGAGGTGGACCACCAGAGGCATCTCGCCCAGGTTCATGATCACAAACGGGAGGGGCCTGCGCTCGTGGTATCTCCCCAGCCAGCCCTTGTCAAAGTAGCGCCCCAGCACGCCGCCCAGCACCCTGTCGGGGTCGGGTAGTAGCCTGTGCCCGAACAGCCCGATCCGCGGGATGCGCAGGCGGGATCCCTCGATGCGTACCTGCACCTTGCGGGCATTCTCACTCCAAAAGTCCTTGTGTTTGTACCTGTACTTTGTCAGGTGCTCGTGCCCGGAGTGGATGCTCTCCATGGGCAGGGACTCGATCTCGTCAAAGCTCAGGTCGACCTCATGGTCGCTCTTGATTATCCCGCGTATGCTCATGAGCACCTGCGCCGACTGGGTCTTGAGGACGGCGTGGTCGTGCAGTCCTTTGTAACTGTTGGTCAGGTCGTACCCCATCTCGGGGTGTTCGTGCGGCTTTTTGTCCGGATTCATGATGATCTCGCTGTTGGACAGGTACCTCCCGCGGCAGATCTCGCGGTTCTTGGCGTCCAGACGGGCCACATACCTGCGCAGAAATCCTGTGAACGGGTGGCGCCGGAACACGCACTGGATCCACGCCTTTGAGGCCACCTGCACGGCGTTTGCCACCTGCGTCATCAGCTGGTGCGCGCGGGCGCCGTCAAACACGGTGGCATAGTGGCCGTGGCGCGTCCCCACGTCAAATATCTGGTATGCGGGATCCCCTGGCTCAAACCATGCCGGCGTGGTGCTGTCCATCCCTGCAAACGAGGCGCTTGGATACATGCCCAAAAACGCCTGACGGTATGCGGGCAGGTCTGCACTCTCGGCGGTCAGCACCACGTCCATCCTGCTTTCGGCAGAGTCCCACCACAGCTCGTAGCTTCGCGTGCCGGCCCCAGCAAGCCCCCCGCCGGCGTCGGCGGCCCTTTTCTGATCCATCTGCAGGGGGACGGCCACCGAGCAGGCCGCCACGTCCCGGGGCGCGCCCAGAAACCTGTCCGTTTGGTTTAGCATGCCAGACGGCTTTTTGGTGTTGGCCAGGCGCCACTTGCCAGATCCCATGCCCTACAAGCACGGTTTGTATTTAAGGCGGATTTTTGTGCAGGTCGGAGACCAGCCCCGGGCCTACGTGTTGCCGCCGTAGCCGTAGCCGTATTCGACCACTGCATACTCGGGATCTATGTTGCCAAAGATCAGGTCGACGTCCCGACCTCCCTTGATCAGGCAGCGGGTGCTCACGATAGCCCATCCTGACTGCGGGCCGTACGCGGCACCGCGGCCGCCCAAACCGTGCCGCCCTGGCTCTTGGGCCCGTGCGCCGCCCCGATATCCGCCGCCGGCACCTCCCCCGTACAGGTCGGAATCCCCGGCGTTCGGACGGGCCGCGTCTGCGGGCGGGCAGAGGCTGAACACAGACTGGATCCACGCCTTTGACGACACCTGCACGGCGTTTGCCATGTATGTCATCAGCCGCTGGATGCCGGCACCGCCTGACCCTGAACCCCAGATGCCGTGGTGCACCTCCACACAAAACATCCTGTACGACGACGAGTCGGCCCGGTCAAACCAAGGGGGCATGGTGTGATCCATTTCCGTAAACACGGCTCCGGGATACTCGTTTAGCATGGCCCTGCAGTATGCGGAAAGGTCGGCCCTCTCGGCGACCATCACGCTGTCCATCCTCCTCCCGGACGCATTCCACCACAGTTCGAGGCTGCGTACGCTGTACGTCGCAAGCCCCCCGCCGGCGTCGGCAACCCTCCTCCCACTCCTCTCCCTCATCTCCTTGCCCCCCTGCCGGGGGACTGCCAGCGAGCAGGCCGCCAGCTCCGGGTGTATGCCGCGGGGCCGGCCGGCATTGCCGTGCGGCATGCCCGTCGGCCTCTTGCAGCCCGCCCTGCGATGCCGTCGTTTTCTGTGCGCCATGTCCTGCAAGCACGGCCCGCATTTAAGGCCCGCAAAGGCACCGTCCGACGATCTTTGGGCCTTTTATACAAACGCAGTTTGTAGTGCATGCTAAAGATCGGACTCGATCTGGGAACAGGGTTTGTAAAGTGCGTGTCCAACTACTGCTCTGTCCGATTCCCGTCCCTGTACGTGCGCCGGACCCACGGGGACTGGGCATCGGTGGCAGGCCGCGAGGCCGTGGGTGACAAGGCACTCCGGATGCTGCGCACCGCGGGGACCGCCACCATCCGCCCCATCGTCCGCGGAAGGCCGGATCCTCGCTACCAAAAACAGGTGGAGATGCTGGTGCGCGAGTC
Organism: Cenarchaeum sp.; assembly: GCA_020027365.1. The sequence goes on along the minus strand of JAHRAJ010000063.1, from coordinate 1,276 downwards.
CGTTGACCGCATACGGATAGGGGCCGGCCGCGAGGCCGACGGTGGGGACTCTCACGAACTCAGGATCGCCGTGGGGCTGCCCTACGAGGCGTCGGACTATCGCGACTCGATCGCCAAGATTGTCCGCAGGGCGGTCGGGACGGCCGCCGGAGAGTATGCGGTGGTCGCTCAGGCCGTGGGCACCTTGGTGGATCTGGGGATGAGCTCGGGCCTGGTGGTGTCGGTGGGACAGGGCACCACCGAGATTGTCGTCATAGACGACAACGAGGTGATCGACGGCGAGAGCTCGGGGTGGGCCTCGTCGTTCATCACCGCCAAGGTGGGCAAGTTTGCCCATCTGGACACGGACCTCCTGCTCAGGCGCCGCGACACCTGCAAGAAATACGCAAAGGTGCTTGCAGAAAATCTGGCCACCGAGATTGCCGACAAGGCGGCCGAGTATGGCAACTCGTACGATGTGGCCCTCTCGGGAGGGGGCCTCTTCATACCCGGAGTGCGCGACGAGCTGGAATCCCGGCTCAAACAGTTTAGGATTATGGTGCCCGACGACCCCGTGATGAGCAACGCCGCCGGCCTGTACAAGCTGGTGGAGTAAGAGGCAGGATGTGGCGGAAAACCGGCGATGTGGAGATGACCACCAGCTACCTACCTGGTCAGGCAGAGCTACACGGTGATTTTTTGCCAATTTTGGGGTTTGTAGACTGGTGCAAAATATGCGTCGTTAGTGCCACCACCACGCCCAGCCACCACCAATCTCATGCGGCAACAAAAATGCCCGGAGGTGGACAATAAGCAACTGGTCGGGACGTTTACGTCCCTGCCTGACAAAATACGCCATTTTTGGCCATATTTTTGCCCTCATGGGTTCGTGGTATACAGACCGCCCACGCCGACCATTCCTAAAGCTTGTGGTAAAATGTCGTGGTCTGCTTGGTGCTGGCCATGACCAACCAGTCATAAACCTTACAGTTACATGGACAAAAGTCCGTTAAAGTGTAAGCTTACAGTTCAGATGACAAAAAGATCCCGTGAAGTGTAAGCTTACAGTTCACATGACAAGTCCATCTAGGTACAAGCTTGCATCTGGCGTGAACTTTTACTCATACCAGCTACAAGCTTCGATGGATCGAGCACGGCCATCTCAGCCGACTAGGCGTGGGCAGGCGTGGGCAGGCGTGGGCAGGCGTGGGCAGGCGTGGGCAGGCGTGGGCAGGCGTGGGCAGGCGTGGGCAGGCGTGGGCAGGCGTGGGCAGATAAATCAAGGGTTGAAAGGGAG
>JAHRAJ010000040.1 GCA_020027365.1 Cenarchaeum sp. | reverse complement strand
CGGCCCCCTCCAGCACGTCGGCAATCCGCGGCACGTCCCGCGGATCGGCCGCCACCAGATACCGCGAATGGGTCTCTGAAAACATAATCCTGTCATGCCGCCCCGCGCACCCCGCCGCCGCCGCCGCCGGCACCGCATCCAGCGACACGCCGCACCCCACCCCCGCGCCCATGCACATCTCGCACACCGCAACCGCAAGCCCGCCCTTGGAGCAGTCGTGCACGTACCTTGCCAGCCCGCCCCCCACGACGCCCAAGACCCCCCGCCTGTTGCGCACCGACGCCCCAAAGTCGACCCGCGGACACCTGCCGCCCACCACCCCGCGGCTGTGCTCGTAATACTCCGAACCCCCCATCTCGCCATACGTGTTCCCGACCGCCACCAGCACATCACCGGCCCTGACGTTCCCCGCGTCAAGCCCCGGATTGCGGTCCATCAGCCCCAGCACGCCGATCAGCGGCGTGGGCTTTATCGGGCCGTCCGCCGTCTCGTTGTACAGACTGACCTTGCCGCCCACGCACGGAATCCCCGCGTCCCTGGCAAAGTCGGCAATCCCGCGCACGGACTCCAAGAACGTCCAAAACACCCCCGGATCCTCGGGACTTCCAAACTGCAGGTGGTCCACCATCCCGATCGGCTCGGCCCCCACGCACGCCACGTTGCGGCACGCCTCCTCAAAGCACCCGATCGCGCCCTGCCGCGGATCCAGATAGCAATGCTTGGGGTTTCCGTCAATAGTCACGGCAAGATACCTCCCGTTGTCCAGCCGGAGCACCGACGCATCGCCTCCCGGCTTTACGACGGTCCGAATCCCCACCTCGTGATCATACTGGCCGTACACCCACTCCCTGCTTGCGATGTTGGGCGACCCCAGCAGGTCCAGCAGCACCTCCGACAAGTCCCCGCGCGCCCCGCCCACGACCGGATCCTCGTCAATCCCGTCCAGATACGCGGGCCTTGCCGACGGCAGGTCCAGCAGCGGGGCGTTTGCGACCACGCTTGCCCGCACGTCCACCAGCACCCTCCCGCCGTCCCCGCAGACCCTGACCATCCCGTCCCCGCGCACGCGTCCTATCACCGACATTGCGACCCCGTACCTGCCGCAAATCTCCCCCAGCACCTCGGCCCCCCGCCCGTCTGCCACAACCAGCATCCGTTCCTGCGACTCTGACGTCATGATCTCGCCGGGCCCCATCCCGGCCTCGCGCGTGTGCACCCTCCCGACATCGACCTCAATCCCCACCCCCAGCGCGTCGGCGGTCTCCGATATCGCGCACGACAGCCCGCCGCCGCCCAGATCCTTGAGCGCCTTGATCACCCCGCGCCGGCGCGCCTCCAGCACCGCCTCGATCACCATCTTTTCTGCAAACGGATCCGGAATCTGCACCGCCGACCTGTCCTGCCCGTCAAGCTGATCCGAGGCAAACTGCGATCCCCCCACCCCGTCGCGCCCCGTGGGGCCGCCGACCAGCACCACAAGATCGCCCTCGTCGGCGTGGTTTTTGATCAGCGCCTCCCGCCTCCCAAACCCGACGGCGGCGACGTCCACCAGCGCATATCCCTTGTAACACCCGTCAAACTCCACCTCGCCGCCGACGGTCGGCACCCCCAGGCAGTTCCCATAGTCGGCAATCCCGGACACGGCCCCCCTAAACAGCCACCTGGCGTGCGGATCCGCCAAAACGTCGCCAAACCGGAGCCCGTCCAGCACGGCGATCGGGCGCGTCCCGGCCGACAGTATGTCGCGTATGACGCCGCCGACCCCCGTGGCCGCCCCCCCGTACGGCTCTACGGCCGACGGGTGGTTGTGGCTCTCAATGTGGACCGTGACCACATACCCGTCCCCCACGTCCAGCACGCCAGAGTCATACCCCGCCCCCGTCACCACGCGCGGGCCCTCCATCGGCAGCATCCCCAGATGCATCTTTGATGACTTGTACGAGCAGTGCTCGGACCACTCGGCGGCCACCACCTCCAGCTCGGTCCGGGTTGGACTCCTCCCGATCGCGTCCTCCAAAAACCGCAGCTCGCGCTCCCTGAGCCCCCCGCCCATCACCGGCCACCCGCGCCCCCCGCCGGCGGCCCGCCGCCGCCGTTGTCGTTTTTGTTTTTGTCGTTGTCATTGTCGCCATCGTCCCGCCCCTGCCACCGCCGCCGCCGCCGCGCATGCCCCAGCAGCGACCCAAACACCCCGCCGGCGGCCGACCCGCCGTCCACCGGGTTGATATCAGCCTCGGCGGCCCTCTCCGGATGCGGCATCATCCCCACCACGTTGCCCCCGACGTTGCACACGCCCGCAATCCGATCCGACGAGCCGTTGACGTGCTCTGCATACCTAAACACCACCTGGTTGTTGCGCCGCATCTCGCCCAGCGTGTCATCATCCACATAGTAGCGTCCCTCGCCGTTGGCCACCGGGACTGGAATCTCCTGGCGCGCATCCAGCCCCCGCGTGAACGGCGTGGCGTTGTTCTCCACCCTCACGCGGGTCCACCTGCACGTAAACCTAAACGACTCGTTTGGCAAAAGCGCCCCGGGCAGCAGCCCGGCCTCCACCAGTATCTGAAAGCCGTTGCAGACCCCCAGCACCGGGGCCCCCTCCCGTGCCATCCTCCCGACACCCTCCATCACCGGACTGTGCGCGGCAATGACCCCCGACCGCAGCCGGTCCCCGTACGAAAAGCCCCCCGGCAGCACCACCGCGTCCAGATCCGGATCAAGCCCGTCCGCATGCCAGCAGTACCGCGCATCCGCCCCAAACACGTCCGAGAGCACGTGATACATGTCGCGATCACAGTTGCTGCCCGGAAACACCACTACGCCGACCCTCACCGGCAACCCCCCGCCGCATATCTATTTAATTCGACCACATCCATCTACGTCGTCGTCGTCGCAGTCGCCGCCGCATCCTGCCGCAGCACCTCAAACGTGGCCCTGCTGACCAGCGGGTTGTAAATCCTCATCTCGTCACAAATCCCCCGGACAGCCCCCTCGGCGGCGGCGGGCCCCTCGCCGTCACCCACCCCGACCACAAACCGGAGCATCTTTGCGGTGCGCACCTCTGATACGGCCGGAGGCCGGCCGTCTGCGTCACCGCCACCACCGCCCCTCCTGAGCACCAGATCGTTGAGGATGGTGGCCCCCTCTGGATCGGCAATCCCCGGCTTGTTTTCAATCACAACATCAACCCGGTACGTCTGCACACCCCGCCCAACACCCGGCGCGATTATAATCCTTCGGCGGCGGCGGTGGGCGGTGGGCACACATCACCGGCTGCATCGGGCCGGGGCGGTTTGCCAAACGCGCCAGGGCACGGCATGAACACGGACTTGGGGACATCGTCATGCCCGGCCAAAATAGGCGCGTGCATCCCATGATGCCAAGCATTCCCACAACGGACGAAATGCTAGGCACCAACCGATTCCAAGGCATTCCTGCCGATCCGGGTTTTCGGGGACATCTTACGGATGATCAACATTGCAAGCTCCCGCTTTTCAGACGGCAGTTTTTCAAGGATCGACGGGTCTTCGCATTCAACATAGTCCAGCGCATCGGCCACCAAAGAGAGTCCCTCTGACTTGTCGTCGCCAAAGGCACCCCTCACGGCGTCCATCATCCGGACCGTCGTATTCACGTCATCTCCGAGTCCAAATATTGAAGTGGCGCACCCGTACAGGACGTCCGTTACATCCACAAATTCCCCGACAGACGACATCAGGGCGCTAAAAAACCGCATGTCAGGGCCGCGGTCATCGGAGATTGCATGCAACATAGAGTGACACAGCAACCGGACATATTCCCGCATCAGGTCGGACCGCCGGTCCTTGTCAAGATTTAGCAGCCGCACCCTGCTGCGCGCAGTCAGGTCAAGGATGTCCTGCTCTAGCCGGCGTTCAATGAGAAGGCGAACGGACGGTACAAAATATGTGACGTCCCGATCGAGTAGCTGCCGCAGGCATTCTAGTGCCGCCCCACACTGTTCAAGTTTGAGCAGATTGGCGGCCTTTAGTAATAGCGCGTCGGTGTTGTCCGGCGCATCCTGCAGCACCATCTCGACAAGCTGCATGGACTCTTGATGTTTGCCAAGGAGCATTTTTAGATGTGTCCGGGTCACCAGCGTATGAAGGCACCTGATACCACCATCAAGTGCACCATATGCAATGTCGTTAAAGTACAGGGCAAGATCCAGGTGACGGATACGCAGTAGATGATCAGATATGCCTTCGCAGACGGTGTGGATTATTGCCGAGTCAGACGGGTCGCGGGGCATTCTCCCCTTGGCGCAAAGGCCGTTGATTTTTTTCACGATTGATTTTTGTTTTTGTTTATGCACATAAGAGCGCATATCCGGATAAAGATCCAACTCGGCCATGTCGATATAAACATCGCTGATCATTTTCAAAAACCCGTTTTGTTCCTCTGAATTTGTAGTGCGGGCCCTTTGTATTTCATCTTTTGCAGCTTCAAGCTGGCCCAACTCTATAAATTTTTTAACGACAGGATGCAGTCGTAAAATCGCATAGTTTGAAACCGCGTCTAAAAGGCAGCATATTTTTTTAGCAGTTGGCAACGCCTGTTGTTTAGCGTGCGGGTACGGTAGATCACCACCTTTCAACGTCCCGTCTAATTCGCGGAATAACTCGGCCCGGGAATACCACAGCCTCATAAAGTCGACAAATATTTTGACATGGGATGCCCCTCCCGCCGAGCGCAATTCCCGCCATATCCGACACAGCCTGTCCACAATTTCGTATCTGGTTCCCCTTTTGTCGGAAAATTTCACGGTTGTCACCAGTCCATCCTTTTGCATCCTTCGCAGCTGGGATATCACCACGTGAACCGTTTTGTCGCCGCCAAGTTGCCGGGTTATTTCGGTAGGCGTCACAGGGCCGCCGGCCAAGGCGATGGTGTCAAACACCCTGCGCTGCTCCGGGGACATGGTTTCCATTCGGGCTTGGTAGGCAGGAGTCATCTGATCCAGCAGCAAAAGCAGGTTTTTCTCCAGATCATCCAGGGAATTTTTTTGTATGACAAGTTCGGCCAAGGTGTGAACGAGGCGCGGATTCCCCCCCGTAAGCAGGCGAATGCCTTGGATTCTGTGATCGTGCGGGCCAAACGAGTCGGCAAGCGATGTCTTGCCAGCCAGTACAAGGCGTTTTTTCATCAATTCGGCAATCTCGACATCTCCCAGCCCTTGAAGATGCCTTGTGTCAAAAAATCTGTAAAACGGCTCGTCATGGGAAAGTATGCCGTCAAAGTAAGTCAGGGCAGAACCCATCATGCTCAGGCTCTGATCAGTCTGGATGATGCTACGAAGCTTGGATGCATCATTGCGGATTTGATCAAAGAGTACCTGCAGGTTTTCAACGATCAGCACCACCGGTTTCCCGTCATCCTTTAATTTGGCCAGCTCCAGCCTGCCGCACTCCACAGGATCAGATCCGCCGCATGGGATGTGCATCTGGTCAAGGATGCGTCTGAAGAGATCTTTCACCGTGAATATTGCGTATTCCTCCTCGGCCAGTCTGACAACGGTGACCTTGCGAGAAGACGACAGGCGGTGCGATATCCGGAGTAGTATATGGCTCTTCCCGATACCGCGCGGGCCCAAAAAGAGCATGTGGGATGTAGAGCCGTTTTTTATAGCGTTCAATACGTGCGAGACGGCATCCCGTACCAGATCATCGCGTCCCACGGATGTCTTTGCCATGACATCCCCCTCGATCAAAGACGGTGTGAATTTGTAAAAGGCGGTCATTTGATCACCGGGCCCTGTTCACCATGATCCATCATCCACAAATCCCGCAAAACCTTGTTGTGAAACATGATTTTATCGTCGGCATGGCGGATGTAAAAGCCGGTCACAAGCTTGCGCAGGATCCCCACGAACGCTTCCCGGTCATCCCGGAGCATGATCCTGGAATGTATCGCCTCGAGATCACGGGCCGATGCATGTTCGACGCTTGTTAGATGCCGTAAAATTTCCAATGCAGCCTGATGATCTTTTCCGTCAAACTCTTTTTTTAGGCGGTCAAAGTACCATTGAAAATCTCTCCTGCCTTCAGTTCCAAGTAGGCCCTTTGTATATGCACCGCGTATTATTTCCACAGACAGCGGAATTTTCCCAAAATCGGTTTGGTTTTGGATTTCCCTCAACATGAGTTGCAAAAAGAATGGTACTGGAATCCCCATACACACCAGTATTTCATCGATCAAAAGTTCGTCGTACACAATATTGTTTTCGCCAAGTATCTCACTCACCATGTCTTTAGCCGTATCATGTTCAAACGGTTCTAGGCTTATTCTCCGTATGTCGTTGACAGACGTGGACAAATCATGTCTGTCGATTACGGTGTCAAGGCCGATAGAACCGCAAAAAATGAACCTGATCTGCATATCCTGCCTGATCCCCCTCAACCAGTGAAGAAACACGGACATTGTGATTCCATCGCGGCCGGATTTTTCATCAATGTTTAGCAGATATGTCGGAAGCTCGTCGACGACTATTATGGTATTCGGATTTTCTTTTTTTATCTCAGAAAAAACCTTCGTGCCCTTTTCCTGCCAAGATGTTGTGGCTTTTCCCAGTTTTATTCCGACCATATCAGGCACATACAATTCTTCTACGGTCTCTGAAACACTAGAAAAAATACGCCTTGTCTTTTCTATCAGTGCCGGACTGGTTCTTTTGAGCAACTCTGTGATGAAATCGACAGGGTCAGAAAACCCCTCCATGTCCATATACAGCACCGTCCATCCCGATTTTGGGTTGTCCTTCATGGCAGTAACCAAGCTTGTTTTCCCATATCTTCGAGGCGAGATCAACATCAGACTGTCTGTATCAATCACATTCCAGAGATTTCGTAATTCACGTTCCCTTCCATACAGGTCATCCCCCCTAACCACATTTCCTACGACTATGCGCACATATCATGTATAACAAACTTGATATATAACAGTTTTGTTATATAACAATTTTGTTACATAGAGCAACATGTAATAGAAAAGGTCAGGACGGCAGACTAGGAGCCAGAGCCCAGGCCCGACCTCTCCAGGTACGACCCGGAGAACATGTTTTCCACCATCTGCTGAATCCGCTCGTTTTCGGCGGCGACGCGGCGCTGCAGCTCTGCATCCGCGTTGCGGTCGCCCTTTGCCGGCGCGGAGTCTGGCCTCACGGGCACGTACACGGCGTCGGCCACGGCGTCCCCGGCGCCGTCGGCGTCCTCGGGCATGATCGAGTCCAGCACGGACTGTGCGCGGTCAATCTCGGCCTGCCTGAGCGACTCAAACCCAGAGTGCATGCGGGTCATCACGTTCCACGACTCGTCGTCGTCAAACACCTGCGACGGGGCAGGCGTGATCCGGATGAAAGAGTCAAACGCGTTGC
>JAHRAJ010000028.1 GCA_020027365.1 Cenarchaeum sp. | reverse complement strand
GGATTGGTTTGTGACGGCGCCGGGGGGGGGGGCGGCGGTGGCGCAGTGGTGGGGGGCGGCGGTGGTGGATGCGATTGCATAGCTGCAACATCTGGTGTGGACACTTGGGGCGTGGGCGATGACCAGCCTCTTGGCATGACTCCTGTTTGTCCGCGTGCCTGCGTGGCGGGTTCGTATGTGGATCGCTGTCGTTGCTGCTGTTGCTGCTGCTGTATTGATTCGGCTCCTGCAATTCCCTTTTGAAGTGTCTCGACATATTGGTTTGCCCTTGCAAGCCTGCCCTCCAGCCGCACAAGCTGTTCACGCGGCACGGTGGGGACGTCCACGGGAACTCCGAGCTTTGACTCTAGAAAATACCTGTCAGAACTGTACAGCGGCTTTTTGGCCTCTAGGCAAAATATGATGTGTTCTATGCGTCCCGGATCGCCGGTGCCTTTTGCGATCAATTCTCTGGCACCATCTATCAAATCCTGCACCGGCGGGGGCTGCAAAGGGACGCCCGTTTTGATCACGCCCATGCCAACCGTCTCTGGCGCGACGGTGGCGGTGGTGGCAGTGGAGTTGTGGGCCGTTGTGGAGGTTGCATGCGTGCCCAGTTTTGACATCAGATACTGCTCGTCAGAGTTGTATAGCGGCCGCCCGCCTTTGATCGACTCTAGGATGTGATGCAACCGTCCCGGATCGCCCAGACCTCCCTCGATAAGCCGCTGTATGCCATCGATCAGTTCGTTGTGTAAAGGCCCGTCCCTGCCGTCCTGCCATGTCAAAATACCACCAACCCCATCATTTCCGGCCATTTGTCATTTGGTTACGAGTATAAAAAAGGATGTTGGTGAAAATGCCGGACTGCATACCATTCATCGGCCAACTAGCCCCAAATCCGCTCCCCAAACGTCCACTTTTTGTTCAGGACAAAATTGCCTATGCCGGCCGCGGCCACCGATGCCATTAGCGCAATCGTATGTGATACACCGTTGCCGTCCACCAACCCGTAGACCATCCCGAGCTGTGCCAGCGCCCCCAGCGAGCTAAACGCGGCAAACTTGAGATACTGCGCGGCCGTCCTTTTGGGGGAAAAGTCGCGGTCACCAAACGTCCATGCCTTGTTCAGCACAAAGTTGCCCGTCATGGATACGGCTATGCCAACCATGTTTGCGTGCAGGTACCACAGGTCGGCCAGCCCGCCTCCTGCAAACAGCAACGAGGTCATGTAGTTTACCCCAAACCCCGAGGCGCCCACGGTAAAAAACCGGGCCGCCTTGGATACAAACCGCGCCGACACCCTGCCGCGGTCCGCGCGGCCATCGGCATTGTCGTTGCCGTGCCGGTACAGCCTCCAAACCGACCGCAGATAGTCGACAACCGTACACACGCCCGTCTTGCTTGCGCCGAGCCGCCGGTTGGTAAACGTGTACGGGATTTCGGCAATGCTAATCTCGTCAGCCTTTACAAGTATCTCCAACAGCATCTTGTATCCAATAGCGTCAAACTTGAGGTCCTTGATCACCTTTTTACGAAACGCAAAAAACCCGGACATTGGATCGGCAGTGTCGATCCCGAGTCCCTTTTTGGCAATCTGTGTTGCGGCTTTGCTCATAATCTTGCGCCGGATGTTCCACCCCTCGATGGCGCCGCCGTCGGCGTAGCGTGATGCGATCGCAAGATCGTATTTTGACCTGATTGCATCCAGCAGCTTTGGAATCATGGCCGGGGGATGCGACATGTCGCTGTCCATCACGACGATCATCTCGCCGGCGGCCTGGCGTATGCCCGACAGGATTGCAGAACTCAGGCCGGTCTCCGCCTTGCGGTGTATGACGTTGATTGTGTTGTTTGCAATCTCTCTGACGCTTGCTATGTACTCGTCCACGATGCCCCCTGTCCCGTCAGGCGAGTTGTCGTCAACCACGATTGTCTCGACATCCATCCTCTTTGGAATGCAGTCGGCTATGGACCTGAGTACGTCCAGTATGTTTTGCGACTCGTTGTATGTGGGTACGATGATCGACACCTGCGGGGTACGGGCCGCGCGGCCTGCTTGTTTCATGTCTTGCGCCTCCAAACTATGGGTTATTAGTTTTTAATTCAACAAACCGTCCCGCAGGCGCAAATTCTGCCGTCGATGCCCGCTCCGCGGGCAGGCGGCTGTGTGGGGCACGGGACGTCGGATTGTGGATTACTGCGGGCAGGCGCGGCCGGCCGATCACCGATCCGCCCTCGTTCTACCCCGCCCTGCCCCGCCGGCATCATTCAACGGCCCTGAAAATCCCACCGCACGAGTGGATTTTATGCGAATCTGTGGCCGCCGCCGCCGCCGCCGCACCGGTGCCGTTTCTGGCCGTCCTGAAAAATTTGGGTGATTGCAAAGGTGCGATGGGCCCCAAAATCGGGGTTGTGGACAACCTATGTCATTTGGCATGTTTGATCAGCACGCGATCGAGATCTTCGTCACGGTTGTTGTACCCAACTGCCCCTCCCCATGACGTATGGATCGTCCTTCCGTTACAGTGTTGCCTAAACACATGCCAAAATGCCGTCTTTGACATCAACCTCGTCTATTTTTCACGCATCTGTGATTGACCAAAACCCCAACCGGCGTTCGCCACTATCGCAAGTTTCTGAGACTCGGATCCAATCCCCGTGCATCGCCTGTGAAATCCCCAACATCTGTGTACTAACTATGTGCAAACTATGTGCAAACAATTCACCGGACTTGCAAACAAATCACGCATGTTGTATGCCATTAAATTCCATTCCACACCTTCCCGTATTGATTCGCAACATGCTGGATCCGACCCTTTTCATTCCAATCCCCTTTTTGACAGATCGCTTTTTGTTGTATTTTTTGGCCAGAACAAGCAATGCCACGGAGCATCCGGCATTCGTTGGCAATGACAGCTTTGGAAGAATTTCCATCGCACGGTGCTGACTGCTCAAACTTTTCCTCCAGCTTCTCGACATTGATGGTTTTGCTTTTTAGCTCCACTAGGACCATGTTGACATCCCGGCCTTTGTGGAAAATCAAGCAATCACACACGGCAGTGCTGGGAACCACAATCTCTCCCTTGAATATGACATAGTCACCTGAGACATCGCGCATTAAGAACTTGCATCCGGATTCGCAACATGACTGTTTTACGGCGTGCTCCAGCTCTGGCGGAACCTGGATCGGCATTTCTGCATCGTCACGCCCTGTTCTCTTCTATGAGTAAGCTTTTGTCGTACAACTCGTCGTCGGTCTTGATAAACTCGCTCTGATCTATGCCGTCCTCCTCTGTGATGTCGATCGGATGAACGGTGGTGCCGTGATCATAGGATGTGTCGGAAAATGTGTATGCCGACACCTCGTCCTTGTCCAGATAGTCGTTCTCGCCATACCCGAGTATGTCACGCCGCTTGCTGGATGCGACGGATTTGGCTTCCAGGAACATCCCCAGCTGTTCCAACATGAACGGGCTGTGGGTAGTCACCAAAACATTCATTCCGTTGCGTACTAGGCGTACGAGGTATTTTGCAAGGATTGTCTGGGCAGACGGGTGCAGGTGAGACTCGGACTCCTCCATGATCATCATGCTCCCACTGGTGGCCATGTGCCTGATGTATAAAACGAGTGGTGCCAGCTCTGAAACTGCAGACGATGTCCGGTGCAGCGGAATATCAACGTCCAGATGTCTGTATCTTACCTCTGGAAAGCTGCGCTCTGATGGGGGGGAGTGAAGTAGTATGCTCCCGTCCAACAGATCGCCCTCCAGCTGATCTGCCAGCTTGGCAAGCGGCCCATGCTTGCCGGGCATGCTTATGGTGGATGATATAAAATCGGTCATTACTCCGGACAATTGCGGGATCTGGACCTGCTCGAGCCCCCAAAACGGGGCGTTTTCGATAATACTTGCCGAGATTGCCCTGTGTGCCTGTACCACGCCCGAACGGACTGCCGGCAAATAGTGCGATTTTGACGGCATTCCGGGATGGAGTTTTTCGGCGATGGAACGCGCCAGATACATGAATAGGAGGTGGGATCGGTTTTCCACATCCTGCTCATCGGACAAATCGATCGTGGTTGTATCGCCGTTTTCGCTCACGGGAGCATTCCCAAACCTGCCTTTTTTTGATTCCGTGACAACCATGTATTTGTGGCCCGATCCCACATCCAAGTGCGCCCGCATCCGGCTGCTTGCATACACAAGTCGGATCACCCCGTGTCCGGACAGCTGCACGGTGAATGATCCCTTTGCAGTCCTGACAAGGTCGGACGGATCTGATCCAAAGTTTTTGGCGATTTCGCGCGGCAGGTTGTCCTCTAATGCATGCTTGTAATAAAACCGGCGCATTGCATCGGTTATTGCATCTGGGACTGGACAACTCTTTTGGTTTTCTTCCTTCATTTTATTGATGAATTTTTCCACATTGTTGTACACATCGTCACCGGGATACCTGAATTGCGGTTGCCGTTCAAGCGCACGATGGTGTAAGAGGCGTGCACGGCTGAATGTATTACATGATGAAATTATGGAATGCGCCAGTATTGCGGCATAAGACTTGCCAGAATTGCTTGGACCTGTGAAGATGGTGAGTGGTCTTAGTGATATTGAAGCGTCTTTTATGGGCCCAAAGTCCTTGATTACCAGACCAAGTTTTTCCAAACTGTGTAAAGGCATCGGGTGAAATTATGGCAGCTAGTCTAATAAATGACATGATCTGTGGATTTGGCCGACTGGACGATGCACAAAAAACCGGCGGGTCGATATGGTGCCATGCCTGCATTTCCCCAAACCTGTTGGTCGGGGAGGTGGGGTCAAAAGCCGGCATGCACAGTACCCGCCTAAATTCCGGGGCATAAACAGCCTGTCTGACCAAAACCTGCCGTGTACAAACCGGCACGAATAAAAGCGGCGCGCCGGGCCGCGGAGCATGGCCGATACCGCCGCAGCCGATACCGCCGCAAACGGCGGGGATGCCGGCGCGGCGGCGGCGGCGGCGAGGCGGATTCTGGGCGACTTTGAGGCCGCATCGTCGGCGGAGATTCTGGGGGTTTTGGAGGGCATAATCCCCAGCATCAAAAACGGGCTGGTTGGCGACTATCTGGCCGGCAAGATCAAGGCCGCACGTGGGGCCGGTGACGAGTCGCAGAAAAAAGAGATGTGCGCCAAGCTAAGGCCGTACCTGGAATGGCTGGTGCAGGGCGCCGACGCCTAGGCGCCGCCACACCAATAAATACGGGTGGTATGCAACAACGCCATGTCAAGTACAAAATGCGTTGTATGCGGGATTGGGTTCTTTTCGCCGACCGGGTCGGACAGGTGTTCCAAGTGCGCGCCCAAGGAGCAGTCCCAAGAGGCACACGACTCGTGCGGCTGCGGGCACGGCCATAATCACGGCTAGCCCGCCACCCGCGTTGGATGTCTGCCAGTCCGTGTTTGATGGTTGCGGACTATTCTTCAACAAACCCGTCGCATCCGGACATGCACGGCTTGTTCATGACCCCCTCGCAGGCGCCTGCGGCATCGTGCATAATCCTGTGGTGGCCGCACGTCCTGCACTTGGTTCTAAAGTACAGTATCATCTCGCCCATCGGCATGCCCGACGAGGCGATCCGCGCGCCGGTCTGCTCAAACTGGGATGGCATGCATGGTGTGGGCCCGTGCTCTATTTACCTGTGTTGCCAGAGTCACGCCTTGTCGATAAACTCGTCGGCGCGCGGGGGGTCTGGCGACAGGCCCTTGCGCTTGCGAATGTCCGCGGTGGCCGACGCAAGCATCGACTTGGGGACCTCGGTCCACGCCTTGAACGACGTGTTCCACGTGGCGCGGCCCGCCGTCTGCCCGCGCATCTCCTCGGAGAGCGTAAACGTCTCGGACGCGGGTATCTCGCCCGTAACTATGCTGGACGCCCCCTTTTGCGACATGTCCAGCACCTTGCCGCGCTTGCCGGACAGGACGGTGGCGACGTTGCCCACCAGGTCGGTGGGGACGCGCACCTCGATCGCCAGAGTGGGCTCTAGCACCGTGACTCCCGCCGTGAGCAGCGATCCCAGGCAGGCGCGCCGGGACGCCGGCCCCAGCTGGGAGAGGCCCCTGTGGGCGGTGTCCTCGTGTGGTACAAAGTGCGTAAATGTAAACTTGCAGTCCCTCATCTGCTCCTTGCACATGGGCCCCTCCTTCATCACGTCGTCAAACCCAGAGTTGATAGAGTCTGTCGACTCTTGGACAAACTGCACCCCCTTTGTCCCGTTTATGAGCACGTTGCCGCGCGAGTCAAACCTCATCACCCTCTTTATCGTGTCGGTGTCCCACCCCGCCCCCTTTAGCAGGTCGGACACCACCTTTTTGTCCTTCATGTCGCTAATCTCGCCGGTACGGAGCATGTCGGCAATCTCCTTCTCCAGCGGCTCGACCTTCATGAATATCTTGTTGTGGCGGTTGGGCGACTTTGACATTATGGGCTCGCAGCCCGACTTTACGGTCTCCCTGTAGTTTATCAGCGGCTCGGAGGTGACAATCTCCACCTTTGCATCCTCGATGCGGTGTATGGCAACGTCCAGGTGGAGCACGCCCATCCCGGCCACGATCGTCTCGCCGCTCTCCTCGTCAATCTTGACCACCAGGTTGGGATCCTCGATGGTCAGCTGCCTGAGCACCTCTACCAGCTTTGGCAGATCCTTGGGATGCTTTGGCTCTACTGCCACCTGCACCACCGGCTCGGAGACGTACTTTACGCCCTCAAACATCGGTATGCCCTTTATCGTGGACAGGGTGTTGCCGGCCCGCGCGTCGGTGAGGCCCAGCAGCGCCGGTATGTTGCCGGCCCCCAGCTCGCCCACCTGCTCCCTTTGGTTGCCCATGAAAAAGTTTACAGACTGGACGCGGCCCTCGCGCTTGGAGTCTATGATGTTGATGGTCTCCCCGTCCTTTATCGTCCCGGAGAACAGCCTGCCGATCGCGACCGGACCGGCCGCCTTGTCCAGCACCATGTTGACGACCATCATGATGGTGGGGCCGTCGTCGCTGCACGCCAGCAGCGCGCGGCCCACGTCGGACTCCAGATCGCCCTTCCATATCTGCGGGATGCGGTACTTTACCGCCTCGTGCGGGGCGGGGTGGTGCTTTACCACCATCCCCAGCACGGCGTCTGCCAGGGGCGCCTTTTCCACCAGGTCGGCCACCTTTTCGCTCTGGTATGCGTCAATCACGTCCTTGAACGTAATCTTCTTTTCCTTCATCATGTCTATGTTTATGGCCCACCTGTCCTTTGCAGACCCAAACGTCACGCTGGCGTCCTGTATGGAAACCTTCCACTTGTCGCGGTACTCGGGCTCGGCATACGTGTCGATCAGCTGGTTGAAGTTTATG
The DNA here is from genome assembly GCA_020027365.1 of Cenarchaeum sp. Next base: position 9,849 of record JAHRAJ010000028.1, on the reverse strand, counting down.
ACCACGTTGGACAGCTGCTCCTGCATCTTCTCGGGGGTGAGACGGAGCTCCTTGATCAGCCTGTCCACCTTGTTGATGAACAAGACGGGGCGGACCCTCTCCTCCAGCGCCATGCGGGTGACCGTCTCGGTCTGCGTCATAATCCCCTCTACGGCATCGCACACCACCACTGCGCCGTCTATGGCGCGGAGGCTCCGGATCACCCTGCCGCTAAAGTCCACGTGGCCCGGCGTGTCTATCATGTTTATCACATACTCTTGGTCGTTTTTCGTATAGTGGAGGGTCACGTTTGCCTGGTATATGGTAATGCCGCGCTCCTGCTCCTCCTTGTCAAAGTCCATGGCCAGCGCGTTGCCGGCCGCCGAGGGGGCGATAATCCCCGAGTATGCAAGCAGGCTGTCGCTCATGGTTGTCTTGCCGTGATCCACGTGCGCTATGACGCCAAAGTTGCGAATCTGTTCCTTGTTCTTGATGATCTTGAGCACCTGGTCGGTCGACTTGTACTTTGCCATGCCGGCAACCCCGCCGGTCATCTATTAAACCTTGTGTGACGGATCGGCGGTGCCGCCGTAGATCATGGCAGAGCTTGCGTCGCGCGCCGCCTTGGCCGACACAAAGTGGCAGTCGTCCAGACCGGCCGACCTTGCCGCGTTTAGCGCCAGAAACTGCGAGAAAAAGATCATGTACAAAACGCGTTGGAGGGCCGACGCGCCGGCGGCGCAAGCTCCGGACGCCCCCGCGTCCGGCATGATCACGCCGAGTCCGAGCCCCTCTAGCCCCGCCGCAAGGCGCCGGTTGTACATACCTGACTCTTCCAAAATCACCACCGTGTCACCGGGCCGGGCAGAGAACATGCCGGCGTGCGAAAACTGCTCGGTCCGCTCGTACTGGCACGGGGCCCCCAGCACCTCGGAGAACTTTGCCGCACAGTAGGCGGATACCGGGTATGTCAGCCGGTCGCCAAGCACAAACGTGCGGCCCTTGCCTGGTATTGCAAAGCGCGAGGCATCGCGCCGGGCGGCGTCAAGCGTGGACGCCGCCGATGACGCCGCCGCCGCGACGACCGATGTCTTGTCGTCACCGCCGTCGTCACCGCCGCCAAGCCCGCCTGCAAGCGACATGCACGCAAGCGCGCTTGCCAGAAACCCGATGCTCCCGGCGGTTGTAACGCCGGAGCTTGGATACTCTAGGATGACGGTCTCCGAGCAGGCGCGCGCAAGCCTGCTGCCGGCGTCGGCGGTGACGGCCACCGCGCCGGGGATTGACTGGGCCGCACGTATGCCGGCCGCGGTGCTGCCGGATATGGAGACTACGTACAGCCGCGTGTCACCGCCCCCGCCTAGGTACGACTTTGTGCAGGATGCAACCTCCGCGGGGTCGGCCGCGCGGACCGTCATGCCCGACATGGATTCGGCCAGCATGGATGCGGCCAGCGAGTCGCCGCTGCCGCAAAACACGGATGCGGCACGACGACGGTGTTTGGGGGGGATTGGCGGATGCAACAGGCCGCCGACGCCGCCTGTGCGTACCGCCGACTCTAGCAGGCGCGGCTGCATCATGATGTCTGCCTCGAACGCGTCCACGGTGCCTGCCATGCCTGATCTGCGGATGCCGCCGTATTGAATGTGCGGAAAACCGTCACCTGCGCCATACGGATTTTTATACCGAGGCAGGAGCGTCCGTCCGTTGAAGATCTCGGTGGGACACACGCCAGACTCGGATGATGCATTCATGTTTTACGGCATGTTTACGGGCGTCACAAAGTCGCCGGACTTTGAGGTGACCCACGTGATAGAGGACATTGAGAGCCTAAACCGGAGGGCCGTCAGCCCCGACCTGGATGTGACGGCGGTGTCGGTCCACGCGTGCGCACACATCCCGGGGTACACAATCCTGCGCAGCGGGGGCAGCTTTGGGATTGGCTATGGCCCCATAGTGACCGCCAGACACGGCGTGGACGCGGACAATCTGGCGGGGATGAGGATTGCAATACCTGGCAAGATGACGTCGGCATACCTGCTGCTGCAACTCATGATCGGCAGGTTTGACGCCGTGGAGATGAACTTTGGCGACATCCCGGGGGCCGTAAGGGACGGCCGCGTGGATGCCGGTCTGGTCATACACGAGACGCAGCTGTCGTACGGGCAGGAGGGGAATGTAAAGGTGCTTGACGTGGGGGAGTGGTGGGATCGCAAGACCGGCGGGCTTCCTGTCCCGTTGGGGGTGAACGTGATCAGGACGGATCTGGGCGAGCAGACCATCGCGAGGTTTGACAGGCACCTGCAGGACTCTATCGAGTATGGTATTGCACACTTTGAGGACGCGCTGGACTATGCCATGCAGTACAGCCGCGGCAAGGACAGGGACCTGATCGCACGGTTTGTCAAAATGTACGTCAACGACGTGACGGTCAACATGGGCGGCCGCGGCGAGGCCGCCATCCGGCGCATGTTTGAGATGGCATCCCAAAACGGGCTGGTGCCTGCCGGGTTTGCCTCTCCTGAGATAGCCCCCAAGCAGTAGCGACGGCGGCAAACCGGCGCCGCCTGCAGTCCGGCAGGGAGGCCGGCAAGACGGATTGATGCCGGCAGTGTTGCCGCCGCCTGCAGGCGACGGAAACGCGGCCGCTCCTTTTTCGCTGATTGCCGGGAGCAGCAGACGACCGGCCGCCGGGCGCGTCTGGCACCTGTTGACCGCCGATTTTTTTGGCGGCCGGATCATCCGCGGCGCGGCGTCTTGCGGCGGCGGCACGGGGCACGGACGGGTTTGCCACGATCGGGGTCGGTTTAAATCGGCCCGGCGCCGCCGGCAGGCATGCTCAGCACGTATGCGGTGATCGGGGATCCGATACACCACTCGATGTCGCCCAGCATACACAACGCCGCGTTTCGGGAGCTTGGAATGGATGCCACATACATCGCGTACAGGGTTCCTGCCGGCGAGCTGGAGGAGGGGATTGAGTCGCTCAAGAGGACCGGCATGGCGGGGTTTAACGTGACCATACCGCACAAGGTGGAGATTATGAGGTTTTTGGACAAGACCGACGAGGGGTGCAGTGCCATCGGGGCTGCAAACACGGTGGTTGTGATGGCAGAGGACGGTGGCGGCGGCGGGGCCGTACTAAAGGGGTATAACACGGACATGGACGGGTTTTTGGATCCGATACGGCGCCGCGGCATAGGAATTGCCGGCGAGGACGTGCTGCTGATGGGTGCGGGGGGTGCGGCCCGGGCCATCGCGGCCGGGTTTGCAAAGGAGGGCGCGGGGAGGATTACCGTGGTGGGAAGGGACGGTGCAAAAACGGGCGAGCTTGCACGGTTTGCCAGATCGTTGGGACTGGACTCTGACGTGGCCGGGTTTGGGGACATGCCCGCGCTGGCGGGATACAAGTTTGTCGTCAACGCCACCCCGGTCGGCATGGCGGCGGGCGGCGATGGCGGGGGGACAAAAGATGCGGACGGGGGGGCAGAAAAGGACGGACTGCCGGTGGATGCATCCCAGATTGAAGAGGGGATGGTCGTATACGACATAGTGTACAGGCCGATCAACACGGGTCTGCTCGGAAAGGCAAAAAAGGCCGGCGCCACGACGATACCCGGGTACGAGATGTTGCTGGGGCAGGCCGCTAGGGCGTTTGAGATATGGCACGGCAGGGATGCGCCGTACGGGGCCATGAAGAGGGCACTGGTGGGGATGTCGGCATGACTGCGACGGACGGGGCGGGGGCCCGGGCCACCGTGCACGGCGCCGTCTCGATCGTAAACGCGATAGCCGCCGGCAAGGGGGCGACGCTGGGTACGGAGCAGCAGGTGCGCGCCACCGTGGAGGTGGGGACGGGCCGCGGGGTCGTGCTAGAGTCCGACGGGAGGCAAAACATCAGCTCGCGCTTGGTGTACAGGACCGTGGAGGAGGCGGTTCCAAGGAGGGTGCTTGACAAAAACAGGATTCGGGTGCGGATCGATTCTGACATTCCCGCGGGGTACGGGCTGAAGAGCTCTAGCGCGATATCGTCGGCCGTCGCGCTTGCGTGCACCGGGGCGTTCCGGTCCAGGGTGGACGATCAGCGCGTGCTGGTGGCCGGCGTCGAGGCGTCCATGCGCGCCAAGGTCAGCATGACCGGTGCGTATGACGACGCCTGCGCGTGTTATTACGGCGGGTTTAACGTGACGGACAACCTGAGGAGGCGGCTGGTTGTGCACAGGGCCGGCCCCCGGGGGATGGCGGTGGTGATCTTTGTGCCCCGGGCAAGGAGGCGCGGGAACGTAAAGAGGCTGGGGAATCTCGGGACGGTCTTTGAAAAGGCGTGGGGGATGGCCCGGGAGGGTGATTACTGGAACGCGATGATTCTCAACGGGCTGGCGGCCGTCGAGGTGCTGGGATCCGAGCCCGGACTGGTCGCGGATTTGGTCGAAAAGGGGGCGGTGGGCGCCTCGATATCGGGCAACGGCCCCGCGGTGGCGGCCGTGGTGCGGATGAGGGACGTGACCGGCGTCAAAAAGGTGTTTGCACGGATGGAGGGCAGGGTGATCGAGACGCGCGTAAACAACAAAAAGGCAGAAGTACACAAGCTGTAGACGGCGGCGGCGGCGGTGACGACGGCGGTGGTGGTGACGCGGACGACAGGACATGAATTATAAGCACCGGCGGACTGCCTTGGACATTGTCGCAAAGCTCGATCGGCCGCAGGCTGGTGCTGACAAGCTTCGGGGAGAGCCACGGGCGGTGCGTGGGGGCCGTGCTGGACGGATGCCCTGCCGGACTGCGCGTGTCCGAGTCTGACATCCAGCCGATGCTGGATCACAGGCGGCCGGGACAGTCGTCGATCACGACGCAGAGAAAGGAGGACGACCAGGTCGAGATTATATCCGGAGTGCACGGCGGTCGCACGACCGGCGCGCCGATAACCACCGTGATCTGGAACAAGGATCACAGATCGCGCGATTATGACGGGCTTGACAGGATGCCAAGGCCGGGACACTCGGACTATCCGGCCGGCGTAAAGTATGGCGGGTACAACGACGTCAGGGGCGGCGGCCGCTTTTCGGGCAGGCTGACGGCAACCCACGTGATGGGCGGCGCGATTGCAAAAAAGCTGCTAAAGACCGCGCTGGGCGTGGAGACCCGTTCGTACACGTGCAGGATTGGCGGGATTGCAATGCCCGGCGGGGAGGCGGCGGCGGGCGGCGGCCGACGACGGGGCGGCGGCAGCGGTGACAACGCAATATATTCAAACGACGTACGGTGCCCCGATGCAAAGACCGCCGCCAGGATGAAGGCCGCCATACAAAAGGCGAGGAGGGACGGCGACTCGCTGGGCGGGGTGATCGAGTCGGTGACCACCGGCGTTCCGGTGGGCGTGGGCGAGCCGGTGTTTGGATCACTAGAGTCGGAGCTGAGCAGGGCGATGTTTTCCATACCGTCTGTCAAGGGCGTGGAGTTTGGCTCGGGATTTGCAGGATCGGACTTGCGTGGATCACAGAACAACGATCCGTATGTGGTGCGGGGGGGGAGGGTTCGGACCGGCACAAACAACGCCGGCGGGATACTGGGCGGGATATCAAACGGCATGCCCATAACCATGCGGGTGGCGTTCAAGCCTGCCTCTTCCATCGCGGCGCCGCAGAGGACTGTGGATCTAAAGACCAAAAAGCCGGCGACGCTGTCCGTCAAGGGAAGGCACGACCCGTGCGTGGTGCCCAGGGCCCCCCCGGTGGTCGACGCGCTGGTGTCCCTCTTGATTGCGGATCAGGCGCTGGTTGGCGGCTTTATCGGACCGGTGCTGTGACGTGGCCGGGGAGATCGACGGCCTGCGCGACCGGATGGACAGGATTACGCTGGATATGACCCGGCTTCTTGGGGAGCGGATTGGCGTTGCGCGGGAGATTGGCAGGGTGAAGAAGACTATTGGCAAGGGCGTGTCCGACGAGGGGCGGGAGATGGGACTGCATGCCAAGATTGTCGAGCTTTCGCGCGAGATCGGGCTGGATGAGGGCATGGCATCAAGGTTTCTCAACTTTTTGCTCAACGAGTCGGTCATGGTACAGTCCGGCGGCAAGCAGAGCCACCTGTCAGTGTTTCGCAGGGCAAAGGAGCTTGAGGGTCAGGGAAGGCGGATTATACACATGGAGGTGGGCGAGCCGGACTTTATGCCGCCGCCGGCGGTCGGCGCGGCGCTGGCCGAGTCGTTTGAGGCGGGGATGGTAAGGTACGGGGATGCCGCGGGGGTTGAGGCGCTCCGGAGCGCGATAGCCGACAGGGTTGCGGCGCGGCGCGGCCCGTCTATGCCGCGGCCGGGCCCGCGCAACGTGCTTGTCACGCCCGGTGCCAGGTTTTCCATATTTCTGGCGGTCAGCACGCTGTTGAACCCCGGTGACGAGATGATCATCATAGAGCCGGCGTGGCCCGCATACCGGGACTTTGCAATGCGCGCGGGGGTAAAGGTGCGCGCGGTCGGAACCACGCTGGATGGCGGGTGGGAGCCCGGGGTTGACGAGATTGCGCGGCTTGTCAACGCCAACACGCGGATGATCGTCCTGAATTATCCAAACAACCCGACCGGCAAGGTCCTGCCGGCCGCGTTGCAAGACGAGGTGGTCGGACTGGCCAAGAGGAGCGGGCTGTACGTGCTGAGCGACGAGATTTACGCCGCATATGCGGGGGACGGGTGGAAGAGCGTGCTGGAGTACGGGTATGACAAGGCCGTCGTGGTGCAGTCGTTTTCCAAGTCACATGCAATGACGGGATTCAGGGTGGGGTATACGGTCGCACACGAGGCCGTCGTGGAGAGGATGGCGGCGTTGCAGGGGATGTGCATGACCAGCGTTGCCGAGCCCGTGCAGCATGCCGCACTTGCGGCGCTAGACGAGGACGTGTCGGGCAATGCCGCCCTGATCAGGGAGAGGCTGGACGTGCTGGCCCGCGAGGCCGGGGGGATGGGGCTGGAGTTTGCGCATCCCGACGGGGCCATGTACGTATTTGCAAGGGTTGCGGGGGGCGGCGCCGGCGGCGGCGGGGGCTGGTCCGGCAAAACCCGGCTGCTGGTCGACAGGGCGCTGGAGGAGGAGGGGCTGGCCCTTGCCCCGGGGGAGGGATTTGGCGATTATGGGGGATTTATCCGGATTTCGGCGTGCAGCGATGTAAAGACACTAAAGGAAGGCATGGGCATCCTAGGCAGGATCCTGAAGATGGATATAAACGTGGAAGAAGAGGGGGAAGGCCAGTAGGATGGCAAAAAAGGTGACGGTCATGGGTGCCGGTGGAAGCATGGGCAGGTGGTTTTGCAAGTACTTTGTGGACAAGGGGTTTAACGTGACCGGGTATGACGCCGAGAACAAGGTGGTCACCAAGGGGGTTGCCGTGTCAGAGTCGCTCGTGGGATCTGTCCTGAACACGGATTATGTGGTGCTGTGCACGCCGACCAGAAGGACGCCGGAGATTATCAGGCTGATCGCCAAGGAGATGAAGAGGGGGACGTATCTGATCGACATATCGTCGGAAAAGGCAAAGACAATGTCGGCACTATCCAAGATCCCCGCAAAGATAAACCCAATCTGCATACACCCGATGTTTGGTCCGGGCACGAACACCAAAAAGATCGGCAAGAAGAACATCATATCAATCCCCGTCAAGGACGCCAAAAAGGAGCTGTCCGTTGCAAAGTCCCTGTTTCCGGGCGCAAAGTTTGTCACGATCGACGCCGCCGAGCACGACAAAAAGATCGCCGTCATCTTGGGGCTCACCCACCTTGTCAACCTGGTGTTTGCAAGCATAATCTCAAAGGACGAGAAGATGTCGCTCACCGACAAGATGGCGGGCACGACGTTCAAGACCCAGAAGATACTGGCCGAGAGCATACTTACAGAGTCGCCAAGCCTCATAGAGACGGTAATCGCAAACCCCGAGATTAGAAAGGTGGCCGAGGAGTTTTGGAAGGATGTCGGAAGGCTGCTGACGGCGGTGCAAGAGTCCAAGACCGAGGAGGTCGTAAACTATGTCATAGAGTGCCAGGAGAGGCTGGCCGCCGGCTCCGATCCGGCCGCGTCTTACAAGAAACTCACGTCGATGATCGGCATGGTGGAAAGATAACACGACGGCGGCATGCGGCGCTCCACCCGTATCATCACGGCCTTTGTACGCGACGGCGACAGGTTTCTGCTGGTCAGGCGCAGCAACAGTGTGAAAACGATGAAGGGGCTGTGGGCCGCGGTGAGCGGCGTCATCGAGGGCGGTGAGAGTCCGCTGGAGAGGGCAAAGATTGAGATTTACGAGGAGCTGGGGATTGGCAGGGACAAGATCCGGATGACAAGGAGCGCGCGCAGCGTGAGGATTACGTCACCGCAGTACAGGAACCACGAGTGGGAGGTCTATCCGTTTTTGTTTGAGGCACGGAGGCCGCGGATCCGGCTAAACTGGGAAAACTCCGAGTATGTGTGGGTCGCCGCCTGTGACATATCCGGGTACAGGACGGTTCCCCGGCTAGTCGACGTGCTGCTCTGCCTGCTGTAGCACGGGCCCGCCGTCGGGCAGTTCGTATCTGCGCTGCTGTGGGAGCATGAGGTAGACGCAGGCACCGCCGCACATTGTGCACGGCACGTTGTTGCCCGGGTGCTGGCCCGTCCGCGAGTGTATGCGCGCCGCCTCCTCGGGATCGATGGACAGCGCAATCTGCGCCTCCCAGTCCAGGGTCCGCCGGGCAGCCGTCATCTTTTGGTCCCATTTTATCGCCTTGTCGCGAATCTTGACCAGGTCGCCGGCGTGCGCGGCAATCCTGTACGCGATGAGGCCCGCCTTTACCTCCTCTGCGTTGGGCAATGCCAGGTGTTCAGACGGGGTCAGGTAGCAGAGGAGGTCCACCCCCTCGCTTGCAGACACGGCGGCGCCAATGGCGCTTGCGATGTGGTCGTGCCCGGAGGCGACGTCGGTGACCAGCGGCCCCAGCACGTAGTAGGGGACGTCGCCTATGAGCGACTTTGCAAGGCGCACGTTTGCCGCGACCTCGTTGAGCGGGACGTGTCCGGGCCCCTCCACCATCACCTGGACGCCGTGCCGGTTTGCCTGCCGCGCAAGCCGGGAGATGTTTATCATCTCCTGGACCTGCAGCTCGTCGTGGGAGTCTAGTATGGAGCCCGGGCGCAGGGCGTCACCGAGGCTGAACGTGACGTCGTATTTGCGCGCCACCTCGATCAGGTAGTCAAAGTGCGAGTAGTACGGGTTTTCCTTTTCGTGCTTTAGCATCCACGCGGCGGTGATTGTGCCGCCCTTGCTGACCACCCCGCCGTGCCGCCGCACCTGCAGTATCCGCTTTGCAATGTCCCGCGTTATCCCCGAGTGGATTGTGGTATAGTCGACGCCGTCCTTTGCGTTGCTTTCAAACGCGTTGAGAAAGTCGTCCTCGGTGAGCTCCATCGGGTTTTTGTGAACCTCGACGCCGTGGTTGTATGCCTCGTATATGGGGACGGTTCCAAATGTAATGGGGGCCGCCTCGAGCAGGGCGGCCCGGACGGCGCCCACGTCGCCCCCGTCACTTAGATCCATGATGGTGTCGGCGTGGTATTTTACGGCCACCTCGGCCTTTTTGATCTCGCGGTCCAGATCCACGTTTAGGGTGGATGTTCCTATGTTCACGTTGACCTTGGTCTTGAGGCCCCGGCCTATGCCGACACGGTGCACGTCCTTTTGCCGCCGTGCGTTGTTGCACGGTATGATTATAGACCCGCGGGCGATGCGCGGCATGAGCCAGTCCAGGGTGACGTCCTCGTCGTGGGCCACCTGCCTCATCTCGTCGGTCGCCACGCCGCGGCGGACATGGCTCATCTGCGTTGCCATGGATGGGGTGGGGACGGCGCCCGA
>JAHRAJ010000022.1 GCA_020027365.1 Cenarchaeum sp. | reverse complement strand
TTGATGCCCCCCCCCACACCCACACCCACACCCACACCCACACCCACACCCACACCCACACCCACACCCACACCCACACCCACACCCACACCCACACCCACACTGCCGTCAGGGCAAAGGAATCATGCCCAAAACCAAGGTTTTGGACCAAGCCGTTTGGACGATGGTGAAAAGGGGCCGTATGAACATGGGGAGGCGTCCGTGGGCAGTCGGTTAACCCCGTTTCATAACCTTAAATAGTATAGTATTTTTCCGTATGGTGATGAAGACGCATTTGTCGGTGTTGTTCATGACTGCAATTCTTGTTGCAGGCATTGGTACAGCACCATCTTTTGCACAAGTCGTAGGACCAATCACAGTCTCTACAGACAAGCAGTCGTATGTAGACGGAGATGTGGTGATGATTGAAGGTCAGGTCGCAGACGTCCTGTCAGGTACGCCAGTCAGCCTGCAGCTGCTTGCTCCAAACGGCAACAGGGTCGCATTGGAACAGCTTCAGGTTGGCGATGACAAGATGTTTAGCTACGAGGCAAAGGCAGCCGGTCCCTACTGGAAGGCAGCAGGCGACTATACCGTAAAGGTACAGTACGGCGGCCCCAACAGGGTGGCCGAGACCATGTTCGGATTTGCCGGAGCAGGTAGCGTCCAGCCCCCGCCCACCGAGATGCCAGACGATACAACAAGGTACTCTCTGGACGCAGGCGAGGGAGGCATGCATGACATCACCTACTCGATAACCGGAGGAAGCATCTCGAGCATGAACGTTGACGGCGATACATCGTCGTTTACCGTGATGATCGAGTCCGACGACGACGGCGAGCTGGTCTTGACGCTTCCCAGAGCAGTCATCGACGCCAAGATGAACGGCTGTGAGGGAGACGACGACGCCTTTGTAGTCCTCATAGACGGGGAGGAAAGGGAGTTTACAGAGGACATGTCCTCCGCAGACAGAACCCTGACGATACCGTTCTTGGTGGGCGACGAGGAGATCGAAATCATAGGATCTTGTGCAATTCCAGAATTTGGCACCATTGCAGTCCTAGTCCTAGCAGTGGCAATTGTCTCGATAATTGCCGTGTCTGCAAGGTCTAGGCTCGGCATGATAATGCCAAAATACTAGGGTTTTTCCCTTTTTATTTTTTAAATACATAAATAATATGCCATTTGCCACAATACAGATGGTTTTGCAAAAAAACACCACGGTGATAATGATGGGCACGCTGATGCTCGTGGCAGCGGCCACGGCGGCAGTGGCAACATCGACGTCGACGACGTCCATGATGACGGACTTTGTCATCGGTACGGCGCACGCCCAGGGGGCCGGCGGAATGTCGATCACGGCCACTGCGCAGGACGGCTCTGACGTCATAACGGTCACGGGCAAGACGGCATCCATGCAAAAGGCCGTGACTGTACAGGTGAGATCACCAAACGACAACATCGTGTTTACCGACCAGATCACGCCAGGCGAGGACGGCACGTTTGACACCAGGATTGTCATAGGCACGTTGTGGAAGCAGGACGGCACGTATACGATCAACGTGCAGCAGGGCACGGCATCCCTGTACGATCTGTCCCTCAGGGTCAAGATTGGCGGGGGTACGGCCTTTGGGACCGACGTGACAGAGTCTACGCTCGTGGACGCGTCGGACGCCCGGCAGCAGCCAGATGCAGCCCCGCGGATACGCGGCCTTACGATCGAGGCAGATGCCGTAGAGGGTGACGACACGTTTACGATCAACGGCCAGACCAGCAGGACGCAGGTTCCAATCACGCTGAGGGTGACCGCCCCCAACGGAAACATAGCATCCGTCAACCAGATAACGCCCAACGCAGACGGCAGCTTTTCAAGGGAGATTGTCATAGGCGGAAACCTGTGGAGTGATGACGGATTTTATACGGTGACCGCGCGGCAGGGCGAGGGCTCGAACTACAGGCAGTCCGTACAGATTGAGATAAAGGACGGGCTGGTAATACCAGAGTTTGGCGCGATAGCCGCGCTGGTTTTGGCGGTAGCCATAGTCGCCGTGATCGCGGTGTCTGCAAGGTCTAGGCTGAGCATAGTGATGCCAAGGTACTAGCCACTTTTTATTTTATTTTATTTTTTTTCTCGCTTTTCGCACAATGAGCTTTTTCGCACCAGGGCGCGTCCGCGGACCGGGGTTTTCAGGCCTGATGGTGCCGGCCGCGTCATCCGCCAGACGGTCGACGCTTGGATCAACGTTGGCAGGTCACCGACGGCTGTCGGGCGTGCAATAGGGGAGTGGCCGGGTGCCGGCCGCGCACGATGGCGGATGCTGAAGCATGGACTCCGCAGAATCCTTGCACCATAGGCCACGACACACCGCCACGCAGGGATGGGAGGCCGGCCTCTCGGGTGCCGAGTATGAAACGAGGTGCCCAGACGTGCACTTTCTTAAACACCGTTTTTATAGAGTCGTACCGTCCTGTACTCGTGAGCCGCAGTGGGGTTCGGCATGGGGGGCGTGTGACGGTATCGGGCAAGGTGCGGGCAAATGATTTGGAAAACGCGTTTATTCTTGCAAAGTGCTCCAAAAAGAGGCATGATGACTGCAGGAAGATTCGCGACGAGCTCATGGACAGGTCGTCAGGGTGCATTCAGGAGGCGTTTACCACGAATGCCGTTGTTGACGGACAAAGGTGGTGCGTGGCCGCATCTGCACTGGTGCGTGTGGGTGATGCCGGCATGCTTGAAAGGCGGCTACGGCGCGCCCGTGTGCCGGGCAGGCATCCAGTCTCTGTGAAGAACCTCAAGTTTATTCTCAACGAACAATAGGTTTATTCCTGTCGGCATGTTTTGTTTGGCAACTTGTATGCCTTGTTAACGGTGTCTGGAGGTAAAGACCGCATCGCCAAGCAGATACGGGATCTGAATCTAGGTGCCGTCAAGGTGAAAAGTCGGGACGTGATCAAAGTAAACATCAACAATCCGCCCAAAACCAGGGCTGCAAAAACCCGTTTGGAGAACAGATTTAAAAGAATTCAAGGTGTCTTGGTTGTAGACCTGATCGGTGAGTACCTTGCCAAGAACGTAAAGGTTCAGGAGGCGTTTAGGGAACGTAGGTGTTTGTTGTTTTTTGACATTGATAGTACATTGACGCGTGGTGGTCCCGGAACGATCCATCCAGAGATAAAGAAAGATGTTCAATCGGATAACCGCCAAGGGGGTGAGGATATTTTTTGCGACTGGGCGATCCATGCCTGATTTATGCACCTTGATTCAAGGGTACCCCGTGGAATCATACGCCATTGCCGAGAATGGGGGGCTGATTCTAGGTTTTGGTCAACATGGATATCTGGAATTCGGGGATAGGAGGGAGCCGGATAAGGTATTGGAGCATATGAACAAAAAATACGATGAGATCGAGGACATGCCGCAAGGGATGAGGCTAACGGAGGTGATATTACGGCAGGATAACGTATCGAAAAGACGCCTTGATGCAGCAATAAAAGCTACAAAGGCCAAAGTAGACGTACACCCCAGCAGGAATTCCTACCACATCTCCAAAAGGAATATCGACAAGGGCACAGCGATGCTAGAGCTGTGCGAACGGTTGAACATAGGTAACCGGATGATAATAGCCATAGGCGATGCAGACATGGATATTCCCATGTTTAAAAATGCCAACCACAGCTTTGCCGTAGGAAACGCCTCAGATGGTGCCAAAAAGGCGGCAACGAATACATTGAACGGGAAGTTTGAAAAGGGCGTATCTGAGATTGTTAACATGATAGTCTAGTTCCTCCACCGCCACCCATCTAGTCTTGATCGTCTGACGTCCCATGATCATCTACCGTATCAACGATCGACGTATGAAAACAGGCGTATGATCTGTGGCTATTTGCCCGTTTTCTAGACGTTCTTGCACGTCATGAACAAGGAATGGCGGTTACACTGATCTTATCACATCGCATTTGTTAAGATCGTGCCTAGATTTTGATAATTCTGGATCCGTCATAGGAAGCACAAGCAGGTCCACGTTGAGAGGACCTGCAACGTCGTGCGACACATAGATGGTACGCCATGAACATCACTTTGCAGGAGCAAACCAGACCACACGCCTGAACGACACCTCGCGGTGCATAAGGGGCGTGGACGTGCTCCGTAAGGCAGCCCACCCCACATTCATCTTACAATCTGCATGCCCTTGCATGAAACACAGGCCAGCAAACCAAACATAATCCGATCTGAACGCCCACCCACCACCTTGCGTACCGCGTCATTACGCTTGCAACATGACCCACAAGACACGATCCGTTGTCTGACAGGATTGTGGCCGGTGTGCCAAACCATGCTGGTGGTGGCGGTGGGGGTGGTGGGACGGGTGGAGTCGCCGCGGGGGGCGGAAGGGGCCGGCGGCGGGGGCGTGGCGGGGGCGGCGGCCGCTTGGTGTCACCCCACCCCGCGCCCCCCGCCGTCCGTATGATATACATAAATAGAGACCATAATGGCTCAGGCATGTGAACATACGCACGGTATGCATGGCTATGGTGGCGGTTGCCCTGGTTGCGGGGGCGGCGGCGGCGGCGGTTCCTGCCTTTGCACAAGAGCCCGTGCGCATGGAACAGGCCCGCGGTGACAATACCATCCCGGTGACGGTGAGGACGGATGCCAGCACCTATGATCACAGTTCGGTCATCATGGTGCAAGGCGAGGTGGCAAACATCAAAGAGGGGTATCAGGTGACGGTCATCGTAACGGGGCCCACAAACAACATCGTATCCATAGACCAGGTCGACATTAGTGCGGATGGTACGTACAGCACCACGTTCAACACGGCGGCAGACTTGTGGAAGTATGACGGCGTTTACAAGATTAGGGTTCAGTATGGCGCCCAGGGCGTCAACAACAAGGTTTTGGTAGAGCTGACCGGAGGGATTCCGGCCAACATGCGGGATCGGCAGCCCGTACGGGAATGCACGGCAAACGAGCTTGATATCGACGGCTATTGCATACCGTACAGCATCACCAGCGGCTCCGTCACCGGCGCGCGGATCAACCCGGGGGTATCCATAGAGGTGGACATCAGCACCACAGAGCCGGGCACGATAACGCTCAGTCCGGCAGCGGGCATATTCCGCGATCTGGAGCTTGCCTATGTGGACGGCGAGCAGTGGGACGACGTGACCGTGAGCGGGAACAGCATTGCAATCCAGTATCCGGCAGGGGCCGAACTGGTCGAGATCTTTGGAAGGTTTGTGATACCAGAGTTTGGCGCGATAGCCGCGCTGGTTTTGGCCGCCGCGATGGCCGCCATAATAGCGGTGATGGCAAGGTCTAGGCTGACGGGCGCAGTGGTGCCAAGATACTAGCGGTTTTCTTTTTTTTGCGCACACACAATAGTAAAGGAAATATACAATGATCGGGAAAATAGTCCATGCTGTCGTGGCTTTTGTTGCTGGCTGCCTTGGCCTCTGTGTTTGCCGCCCCGACGGCCGCCACCGCCCAGGAGGTATCGTCGTTCAAGGCAAGCGTTGACAAGGAGGCCTACAGCGAGGGCGAGTCGATCGTGATCTGGGGCAGCGTGGGAACCGTCATCCCCGACACGTCCATCACCATCCAGATAATCCACGACAACGAGAACATCATACACGTCCACCAGGTTCCGCCCGCCGACGACGGCAGCTTTGCGCACATAGCCCAGGCGTCGGGCCCCCGCTGGGACACCGACGGGAGGTACACCGTCAGGGTGTCGTACGGGGCCGACAACGTCAGGGAGGTGGGCCTAAACTTTGCGGCCAAGGGCGCCGTGCAAGACGAGCAGGTTGCAGAGGTAAGGCGTCCAGACTCTACGTCGACGCTGGACATCAGGTATACCATCGGCGGCGGCACCCTGGTCGGAATGGACATCGAGGATACGACCCTGTCGCTGGTGGCCGAGGTGGATTCCAGCGATCAGGGGGTTTTGACGGTTACGCTCCCCAAGGACGCCATAGACGCCAGGACAAACGGCTGCCAGGGGGGTGACGACACGTTCATCACCTCGATCGACGGGGTTCAGGTCCCGTACGAAGAGGTCGGCACGACCGGCTCGGACAGGACGATCGCGGTAGGGTTCCAAGAGGGGGACAGGAACATCAGGATAATCGGGACCTGCGTCATTCCGGAGTTTGGGGTCGTTGCAACGGCGGTTTTGGCGGCTGCGGTGGCGGCTGCGGTGGCCGCATCAGGAAGAATGCCGCGGCTTGCCGCCTAGCAGCCCGTACTTTTCCCGGAGCGGGGAGACCTCGCGCAGCTCGGACACCGCCCTTTGGAGGGCCTTGACGGCCCCGTCCACGTCTTGGTCTGTGTTGTGTATGCCCAGCGTAAGGCGCAGCGATCCGGATATCTGATCGTGCGAGAGCCCCATGGCCTGCAGCACGTGTGACGCCTTTTGCGTGTTCACCGAGCAGGCCGAGCCCGTGGATGCGGCGACCCCGTACTCGTCCAGCTTTATGATCAGGTCCTCGCCGCCGACCCCCAGGAATGTGAGGTGCGCGTTGCCGGGTATGCGCAGGTCGGGATGGCCGTTGAGTGCACAGTGCGGTATGCTGGACATCGCGGCGGACACCAGCCGCCGCTGCATCCCCGCCAGGCGCGCGGTGTTGGCAGGCAGGTCCTGCCCGTGCATCATGCACGCCCTTCCAAACCCCACCACCCCTGCGACGTTTTCGGTGCCCGAACGCAGCCCGCCCTCCTGGCCGCCCCCCCGCAAGAGGGGGGTTATGTCCACCCCCGATCTGACATAGAGGGCGCCCGCCCCCTTGGGCCCGTTGAGCTTGTGCGACGAGATTGAGAGCAGATCCACGCCCAGATCACGGACGTCGACGGGGATTTTGCCCACGGCCTGTACCGCGTCCGTGTGAAACAGCACGTTTTTGCCGCGGCAAATCCGTGCCAGCTCCCGCACGGGCTGTATGGTGCCCACCTCGTTGTTGGCAAGCATGACGCTTGCCAGGCACGTCTGCGGGACAATCTCGGATCTCAGATCGTCGGGGTCTACCATGCCGTGCCGGTCCACCGGGAGGTAGGACACGCGCACGCCCGTCTCTTCAAGCCGTCTGCACGGCTCTAGCACGGCGTCGTGCTCTATCACGGTGGTTATGACGTGGGGGCTGCGGCCGTCCCCATCTTGTTTTTTTGCGTCATTTTCCGCCACGGCGGTGCCGGCGGCTGTCGCCGTCGTCGTCGGCGTAGGTGCGGGGGTTGCCGCACCGACCGCCCCGTACAGCGCGGTGTTGTTGGATTCAGTCCCCCCCGAGGTGAGCAGAATCTCCGACGGCTCTGCGTTGACGAGGCCGGCGATGCGGCGGCGCGCCTGCCGTACGGCCCGGGAGGCGGTGCGGCCGTACCGGTGGATTGACGAGGGGTTGCCGTACTGCTGCCCGAGGTACGGGATCATCTCCTCGATCACCTGTTTGTCGACCGCGGTGGACGCGGCGTTGTCCAGATAGATCAATCCGCAATCACGTTTAGCTTCCCCGGGGAATACCCGTCCGGATCAACCTCGACCGACGTAAAGCCGATCATGGCCAGCCGGGACTGGATTGCGCCGCGGCTTTGCACGACCCGCGGTATGTCCGCGGGCAGGACCTCGATCCGGGCGGCCCCGCCCACGTCCCGGACGCGGACCTGGCGCGGGGCGCCCAGCAGCTGTCGTACAAACCGCTCTGCCAGCTCGATGCGCGCCAGCCGCTCGGCGGTGACCGCCTGCCCCCACGGGATGCGCGAGGCCAGGCACGAGTTGGACGGCCTGTCGTGCACGGACAGCCCGGCCGCCCGGGCCGCGGCGCGCACGCCGGCCTTTGTCATGCCCACGTCGACCAGCGGGCTGTGGATCCCGCCGTCGCGCATGGCGGCCATCCCGGGCCGGTAGTCGCCAAGATCGTCGGCGTTGGTCCCGTCTGCGACGTCCCGAATTCCCATCGAGCGGGCAAGCGACAGCAGGCGGGAGGCCAGCTCGGTGCGGCAGTAAAAGCACCGGTTCCTGTCGTTTCTCACAAAGTCGGGGTTTTCCAGCTCCGTATACCGGATCACGACGTGCCGGATCCCAATCTCGCGGGCCACCGATGTGGCCGATTCCAGCTCGTCGGCGGACAGCGTCTTATAGTCTGCAGTCACCGCCACGGCCGAGCCGCCCAGCGACAAGAACGCCGCGTGTGCGACCAGCGCGCTGTCCACGCCGCCGGACAGGGCCACCATCGCGCCGGGGCGGCCGTCAAACCACGATACGAGCCGGGCCATCTTGCCGCCGGCCCCGGTCTTGGCACCCATCACATCCCCGCCCCCCCTTTTTCCCCGACCGCGCTTCTTATCAAGAATTCGGCATCGCGCAGGGGCACCCCCAGCGAGTCGGCGACCGTCCTGACGTCGTCAAACTCGATCTTGTAGAGGCGGCGTGCGGCCGGATCCACCTTGATCCGCACCTCAAAGTCGGTCCCGCGTATGCAGACGCGTCTTGGCTCGACGGCCCGGGGCAGTGTCAGGCGATCCGACCGCCGAATCCGCACCCCCAGCGTCCCAACATGGCCCGTGAGAATCCCCGCCAGCGCGCAGACCGCGTCGTCGGTGCACATCACCGTCACCAGGTGCGAGGGACGGTTTTTTTTGGTGATTGCCGGCGAGACCGTCACGTCCAGCGCGCCTGTGGCCATCATCCTTTCGATTACATGCCCCACAACCTCGCCGGACACGTCATCCATGTTGGTCTCCAGCACCGTCACCTGATCGGATTCGTACGGTGTGGCGGCATTGCCGGTGCCGATGCCGGTGCCGCCGATGCGGTCCCCCCGGACGATCCTGAGCACGTTGGGCACGGATTCAAAATCGTTTGCGCCCCCGCCATACCCAACGGCGCGGATCCGCATCGGGGGGTAAAACTCTGTGCATGATTCGGCCAGGTTTGCAAGCAGGCATGCGCCCGTGGGGGTGGTCAGCTCGCGGGCAACCCCTCCCCCGCGCATGCCGATGCCAGAGTCACGCAGTATCTCCAGGACGGCGGGTGCGGGATTTGACACCGTGCCGTGTGAAAAGTCGACGGTGCCGCCGCCGACGGCCGCAGGGGTGCAGACCACCTCTTCGGCTTTACCGCCGTCGTCGGCGCCAAGTATCCCCAGATCGTCCAGGGCGATCGCGCATCCGAGTATGTCGACCACGGTGTCCACGGACGACGCCTCGTGAAGGTGCACCGAGTCGGCCGGCTCGTCGTGTATCCTGGACTCGGCGGTGATCAGCGTGTCCACGCACGACAGGGCGTACGCACCCGCCCCGTCGGACAGGCCAATCTCCGGCAGCGCCTCCTCCACGCAGCGCCGAATCCGGGTTCCATGCCGCTCAGACTCGCCGTCCTCCACATCCAGCACGATGCATGTGGCGCCCATGCCACGCCTCTTCTGCCTTGCAAAATCCAGCCTGGTGACGGTGCTGCCCGGCAGGTGCTGCGCGGCCGTGCCGACCCCGGAGACAATCCTGGATCGGTCGGCGCCCAGATCCACCAGCGCGCACAGCAGCATGTCGCCGGATATCCCGGCCGCCTGCGGATCGATCACGACCACCATTGGCTGTAATGCCACACATTGCGTAATAAATCGTGTTTATCCGCCAGCGATGGCCGTGGGGGGGCGCGGACGCCCCCGCCCGTCCGGCCGTTTTTTGCAGCCGTCGGTTGCCGCCTGCAGTTTGAATTGAGGCGGTCGTCAAACACGCACGGTTTAATTATCGAGCGGGTCTGGGCCCGGTATGATCACGATAATAGGGTCTGGCAAGGTGGGCGGGGACGCGGCGCTGTTTACGGCCCTCAAAAGGCTTGATGACCAGGTGCTGCTGCTGGACATTGCAGAGGGGTTGCCCCAGGGAGAGGCCATGGACATCAACCACGCCCTGGCCGAGCTTGGGATCGACGTGGAGGTGCGGGGGTCCAACGACTATGCGGAGATGAGGGGATCCGACGTGGTGGTGGTGGTGGCCGGCTCTGGCAGGAAGCCCGGGATGACCCGGATGGATTTGCTCAAGATCAACGCCGGGATTGTAAAGAGCGTGGTGGAGAATATCAAGAGGTACGCGCCGGACTCTATGATCATACCGGTTACAAACCCGCTGGATCCGATGGCGTATATCGCGTACAGGGTGTCCGGGTTTGAGCGCGCCCGCGTGTTTGGAATGGGCGGCATGCTGGACCTGTCCAGGTTTAGGCAGTTTATCCACGAGGCCACCGGGTATTCGCGCGACTCGATCAGGGCGCTGGTGGTGGGCGAGCACGGGGAGAACATGATGCCGCTGCCGAGGTTTTCGTCCGTGTCGGGCATCCCGCTGACGTCGATGCTGGATTCGCAGAGGCTTGACGAGATCGTGCGGGGCACGAGGGGGGTGGCGGCCAGGGTGATAGAGCTAAAGGGGGCGACGGTGCACGCGCCCGGAAACGCGATATCGGCGATGATAGAGTCGGTCGTGCGGGATCAAAAGCAGGTGATTCCGGTGTCGACATACCTGGACGGCGAGTACGGGCACTCTGACGTGTCCATCGGGGTGCCTGCCGTGATTGGCAGGGGGGGCGTGGAAAGGATTGTAGAGCTGGATTTTGACGACTCCGAAAGGCAGGCGTTTGCCAGGGCGGTCGGGAATGTAAAGGACGCCGTGGCCACCGTTGAAATCTAAGATTTTTATAAAAAAGCGCCGGACGTGTGGTGTGGAGGTGGACGAGATTCTGGCGTCGCTGGAGTCGGGCGGGATATCCCGGGCGGAGGCAAGGAGGCTGCTGTCCCTGTACTCGATAGAGAGGATTGAGGGGGGCATTGCAAACATCGACGTGGACAGGCAGAGGAGGAGGGGGGTGCCCGAGGTGGTCTTTGCAGAGACCAAGCGGGTCGGCGATGTCAAGAGGATTATAGAGCGGGCGGTGGCAAGCGCGGGCCGCGTCGTCGTGTCCAGGATTAGGGAGGAGGACGCCGGGGAGATTGCGGATTTTGCGGCGGGGCTGGGGTACGACGTCGCGGGGGGGACAAACTGCTCGTCGGTTGCGGTGTACGGCAAAGGGGCAAGGAAAAAGGGCGGCGGCGGGGTGGTGGGGGTGCTGGCCGCGGGCACGTCGGACGTGGGGGTGGCCGAGGAGGCAAGGCTGGTGGCAGAGGCCATGGGGTGTACGTGCATCACGGGGTATGACGTCGGGGTGGCCGGGATGCACAGGGTCTTGCCCGTGCTAAAGGAGTTTGTCGGGGGCGGGGCGGACGCCGCGGTGGTGGTGGCCGGGATGGAGGGCGCGCTGCCGACGCTGGTGGCCTCGCTGGTGGACATCCCGGTGATCGGGGTCCCGGTCTCGGTCGGATACGGGTATGGCGGGGGCGGGGTGGCGGCGCTGGCGTCGATGCTGCAAAGCTGCTCGCTGGGGATGGCGGTGGTCAACATCGACAACGGGATTGCGGCCGGGGTGATGGCCGCAAATATAGCAAACAGGGCGGCGGCCGGGCGGAGGGGGGGAGGGGGGGAGCGCCGGTGACGGCAGAGGCGGCAATGCACCAGTTGACGCCCGCGCGCCTCTAACCGATCTCGTAAATGATATATAACATGGGAGGGGGAATCGGGTCGTTGTCCGGCAAGAGGGTGGTATTAACCGCAGACAGAAGTCTGATGACCAACTATCGCGGGAACTTTTTGTACGGGTTTATCGCGTGCGGGCCGTACGAGGTGCTCCCAGAGTGGGTGTTTGACAAGGTGTTTTGCCCCGCCGTGGAGACCGACCAGGCCACGGGGGAGGTAAAGGTGGCCCAGGTCGGGCTGAGGAGGGTGGAGAGCGCGCTCTTGCAGGGGTACAAGAGGGAAGAGGTGTTTATGGCAAACCCGGACATGCTGGAAAAGTCGATCGGGCCGGATACCAAGGTGGTGGGCATCAACGTCATGGATCCGCTGGGGATGGCCCCGGTCACCACCACGATGTCGCCTGAAAAGCTGTCGTATGTGGCCATGAAGTTTAAGAGGATGTGCGCAAAGATAATCCAGCTCAAAAAGCAGCATGATTTTCACGTGGTGGTCGGCGGGAACGGGGCGTGGGAGCTGGCAAAGTCAGACAGGATGAGGATTCACGGGGTGGACACGGTGGTGGTCGGCGAGGCCGACGAGCTGGCGCTGGACCTGTTTGGAGATCTTGAAAGGGGGGACGCGCCCGAGCTGATGCACTGCTTTGTAAAGAACATACAAAACATACCCGAGATCAAGGGCCCCACCGTAAACTCGCTGATAGAGGCCATGCGCGGGTGCGGGAGGGGTTGCGACTTTTGCGACGTCAACAAGAGGTCCAAAAAGGATCTGCCGGTGGAGAGGCTGCAAAAGGAGGCAAAGATCAACCTGGATTACGGGTTTGACTCGGTGTGGCTGCATTCAGACGAGATGCTGCTGTACGGGTGTGACAACAGGGACTTTGTGCCCAACAGGGACGCGATCACCGACCTGTGGAGCGGGCTCAAGAACCTGGGCGCAAACTTTGTGGGGACGACCCACATGACGTTCTCGGCCGTGGCCGCCGATCCGCAGCTGATGCACGACATCTCGTCGATAAACAGGCAGCACGAGACGGGGAGGTGGCTGGCCACAAACCTGGGGATAGAGACGGTGTCCCCCAAGATGGTCAAAAAGCATCTGGGTGTGAAGACCAGGCCGTTTGCGCCAGAGGAGTGGGGCAGCGTGGTCAGGGAGGGCGCCAGCATACTCAACAAGAACCACTGGTTTCCGGCCGCGACGATCATAATCGGGTGGCCAGACGAGACGCCAGAGGACGTGCAGGATACGATAAACATGACGACCGACTTTCGGGCGATGGACTTTCGGGGGCTGGTCGCGCCGCTGCTGTACCAGGACTTTAGCGAGAAAAACTCTATGCACTTTGGCAACCTCAACGAGGCCCAGTTTACGCTGTTTTGGAGGTGCTGGGAGAACAACCTGAGGGTGATCAACGACATAATCCCGATCATACTACGGAACAAGACGTACGGTCCCCCCATGAAGGTGTTCATGTACGGCATAATCAAGGCCGGCACGTGGGCGATAATGAGGTATCTGCGGGGGCTGTGCAAGGATTTGTTCAACGGCAGGACGCCCGACGAGATCATCGACAGGTATGCAAGGAGCAGGTCGGTGTCGGCCCCCCGGATTGAGACCAAAAAGCTATAGGTCTTGCAGTGCCGCGTCGGCGATGGTGTTTTTCAGCGGCGTCAGCGACACAAAGTAGTTTTTGTCGGCGCGCTCGATCGTGGGCACCTTTTTGTAAGAGGTGGTGCCCACGTCAAACTCGTATATGCCGGGGTCCAGGCCCCCCTTGGCATATATCATGAGAAAGCTTTCGCCCGACGGGCTGAGCGGGATGAACGACATTACGTGGCCCTTGTACGAGTTTACCGGCATGGTGTTCTTCATGGGCGGGGCCGCCGACGACAGGTAGAGGAACAGGTCCTCGACGGTTGCAAACTCCTCGTACTCTATGTTCATGCTGCCGGGCCGGCGGCGCCGTATATATTCTAGGGGTTTTGGCGGCGGCACGGACGCCGCGCGCGGCCCCCTTCTCCTCCCCCCTCCCCACGCCGCGTACCGCGGTCGGCGGCGGGCGGGGCCTAGGGGCGGGGCGGGGCGGGTGATTCACCCCGACCTCTTATACGAGAAACCCTAGCTTGCGCCTCATATCGTCAAAGATGCCGTCTATGTTGGGCGCATCATTTCCTGCCATCAGCATACTGACCACCCTAGATGCCCAGTATTGCTTGAGATCCGCAAGCCGGTCCAGCTCAAAAATCTTTGACGGATCATACATTATTCCACCAAGGGCACATTTTTGCATTACCATGTCTCTGATCCGTGCGGTGTCAAGATCATGAATGCCATCGTTAAATATACGCCAGACATCGTAATAATCTCTGGCTCTGGTCCGCTGCATCAAACTCCGAATTTTTTCCGATACAGCTTCGTTGAACGTATAACATACCACCGAAAAATCCCTGAGATCTTCATAGGATGTGGACAACACACGTGTAGCCACAGGTTCTGCCATCCTCTCTGTACGTGACATCTATGTTAATTCTGTTTTTACCCCCTAGCGGACCCGTAAAGTGAACGGATCCTCTGATTGCCTTGCCGCCGTCCAGGGTACTCACGTCACTCCCATTTGATTCCTCCCATGGCCTCTAGATCTTGCATGCCTTGCCAAGTCCGGACGTTATTGCCACCGGATCGGTTTCAGGCCGCAGTGTAGTCTAGATCCTCAGAAAACCTCCACATCTTGGGAAATAATACCTTGCTCAGCATGGTTCCACCCTTTAGTACCATCAGGTTTCGTATGGGGGATTTTTTGTGATATATGCCATACAGTAGCCATTCCAGTGCAGTCCTTTTCAATACCCCTGCCGGTTTTCCCCCTCGTCTTGCAATCCTGCGCATCTGCGCATCTGTAATCATCACAACCACCCAGCATTCATGTAATAGACTTTGCGTCTAGTATGGCGTCCGTTGATCTGTTTACAAGCAAGTTCCATTTTGCGTTGAATTTACCGTTCCTTGATGCAGAGAGGGTGTCAAGCAATGAGCGTCCCGGACGAATCATGGCGTGCATTCGATCGTAGACTGGTGTGGAAATTGCAATCCCCAACACGTCTGCCAGGTACCCCATCCTCTTGATTATCGTGCTGTTTTGCATGGCCTGTGCGTATTCTAAAATCCTTTCAAACGATATGTCCTTTCTTGCATTCCACAAGCATCTTGCGACCGTGTCTATACCGCCACAGTATTCCGGATGATCCAACGCATCGACGATCGTTTTGTCCCTGTCGGATATGGTGAATGTCTGGCCTGCGACAAACCCGCCGACAGTCCCAAAGAACTTTTTTTCCCGTATGGTGACAAACATGTACTCCACCCCGTGTATTGTCATCCGTGGTATTCTTGCCGTGGTTGCCAGAAATACTGTGACAGGGGTTTGCTCCGTGTACCCATAGTAGTTCAAGGCCGACCAGTATGCCACATAATACGGCCTTTTTGCAGCCAGACTGGATGCAACTACAAACTCGTGCTCTGTATACTCGGATTTGGATCCTGCCGCCAGTGGTGAGATAAGATACCGTCCTCCCATTATAGGCAGCAGCCATTTTTTGTGTGACAGTCTTTGAACCACCTTTCGTGCGTTTTGATACGATGTATCCAAGGTGTCTGAGACGTCGCCATATCCGATGATCGATTTGCCTTTCATGGCAAGCGTGCTCAGTAGCACGGCCTCCCTATCCGAAAGCCCGCGTCGTATATTGTGTGTGTCTTTTGTGATATTCATCTATCACGATGATTACACAGAATGCATAAAAACCTTCTTTCTTGTGCGTCGTGTGAGGCCGCACCCCGTTATTCCAACCAATCCCCCGCCGTCGCGCCCCTGCCCGGCCATCAGCGGCGGCTGCATGGCGGCGACGGATTACGGCCCATTCTTTGCCACATCCCCCTCCCCCTCATCCTCCTCGCTGGCCACCGACAGCCCCTGCTTTTGCCACGTCAGGATGCATGATACGAGATTTAATCCGCTCGTGCCCGGCCCTAGATGGTGATTGGCCTACCGACTCAAAATCCTGATAAAAACTGGTTTTGTGCGGGTGGTTTTGGCCACGCCACGCACTCAGACGGAGGCCGGCAGGTTGTGTGTGATGGCTCAGGCGCGGGTCTTGGCCAGCCGCGAGCGGGCAATCCTCCCGACCGCAAAGGCCGCGCCGACGGGGGCGGCGATGTACATCCCGATGTTCAGGGCGATCACGGACATGCCGTACCCGAGCACCTCGGCCTCCGAGCCGGGGTCTGCCAGCGTCATGATTCCAAGCGACGAGAGCAGGGGGGTGATCACCACGCGGACCATGTCACGGAACACGGGGCTCTGGCGCTCCCAGTCCGCGATCGTGGGCGAGAATGCATAGTAAAACTGGTTGAATCCGGTCATAAACGACGTGCCGGATGCGGTGCTGTACAGCGTGCCGTCGCGGATCTCCCTGAGCAGCTGGACCTGGGGTGCCAGCTCTGATCCGTACGCGGCCGTCGCGATCAGGCAGGTGTTGCGCCGGTCGTCGCCGTCCGTGGTTGGCGGCTCTACGATCTGGCATATGCCGTCCTTGAGCACGGTTCCCTTGCCGCACTCGGGCTTTGCTGGCTCGACGGGCTTGGGATCCACGGGCGGGGGAGGCGGCGGAATCGTGGACGGATCGGGCAGGCCGACTGCCTGGTATATCGAGTCGTACTGGGGATAGTTTTTGTCAAACCAGTCCTTGAACGTGTCGGTTTCATCAAGATACCTGTCCACGTACGACTTGGGATCGTCGGTGACAAAGTCTGCCACGCCCAGCTTTGCGGGCGGCGGGGGCGGGGCGGGCGTGACAACCTCCTTTTCCTTGGGCACGCACTTGTTGTTGATCAGCTCCTCGTCTGCGCTGCACGACGGGGTGGCGGGGCGGGCGGCATCGCGTTTGGGCACATAGCTGCTGCCCTCAAAATTAATCCTGATTGTAGACTTGTCCGTTTTGCCATAAAACACGTCAAGGGTATAGGTGCCCGAAGCCTTCCACTTTTGTCCCTTTGCCAGAAATTCTGCCTGAAAGGTGTCGTCGGATTTTAGGTTGGCCTGTCCAAACCCGGCCTCGCCGTTGGGGCCGGTAATCTTGATTGTTATGGGCTGGGCATAATCCTTGGTCTTGTTTACGCTGCCGGTGACGGTGATTGTGTCGCCGTCCTTGTACGTCTTTTTGTCGGGCTTTACGGGAAGGTTGGGGTGTATCTTGTCATCGTATATGGACACGCACTCGCCCTTTTGCCGCACCTCGTCCTTGCCGCAGCTTTGGGCATGGGCATCGGGGGCCAAAAGGCCGTATGATGCCAACAGGCCGACCGCCAAAACCGCCACCGACAGACACAGCAGGATACGTCTCATGCTAAATTTTGTGGTTTTTGTTAGTATTTATGTATTAAATGAAATAAAAGTTGACTTGGGTATGGCAAGGTGCATATTTTTTGACCAGAGGCCGGATTTGCCCCGTTTGGGCCAGAAATTCAGGCTTTGGATCATCGGCGACTCGATCCAGTCAGTAGCCACCGGCGGGCCACGCCCTCTGCGCCCCCTCCTTCCCCAACATACTTCCCCCCCCCCACCGGCGGCGGCGGTATTAGACCGCCGACCCCCCATACACACCCGCCCAACAACACACAACCTCCCAGACAGAAGGTTTTGCCCCCGTCAAAGATCAATTGCGGGGTTTTGGACATTTTCTGAGATGCAGAGGGGACATCTCGTCCAGTACAGCAACATCAGACCTGCAGATACGCCACCACACATTCCAACGCTTATCAGCCGTGTGCCGGTGGTGGAAAACCATGTTGCCAGCCAAGCTAGGAGGAGCCAAACTCGATCACGTCTGTGATTTTATGCTCGTTGCGGATCTTTTGAATCATGTTTTGCAACACGTCCGAGCGCCTTGTATCAACATCGACTGCGATGCAATAGTACTTTCCCGCAAAATTCACGCTAGTGGTGTCTGCATAACTGATCTTGTCTTGGGATCTCAGCTTGTCAACCAGCCGGAGGTGGTTTGTTTTATGGGCCTTGTCCCTGCATCTTATCAACAGCGTCTTCTTTTGGGCATCCATCAGGCACCGACCCCGTTCAAGCAATATTAACGGTCGTATCGCACCATTCATCCCACTCAACAACCCCAGCAAGAGGCTTGATGTGCATATGCCGGCGGATTCTGCCCTCATCCCGATTGGCCACAGGGCGATGTCCGCCCATCGTGCGATATCCCGCCCCCGCAACCTGCGGTTTGTGGCGCGTTCCACAAATCAGGCGTGCGGATCAGCCGGTGGTGAAGCAGATCGGTGTCCTTCATCATGTCTGACGCGGGGAGGCTTGTCGGCAGTAAAGGGGTGCAAGTTGTGATTGCGGGGGCCCCTCTTCTCCTCCCCTCCAGCCTCCGCATCTGGTGGGTCAAGGGGCGGGGCATTTGGGTGCACGAGGGCGGAGTCCCAAGGACCGGGTAGCAACTGTTAATGGGCGGGATGCGGCGATGGTGGTGGTGGTGGCGTCGGCTGTGTTTGCCCACAAGGCAAGGGTGTTGCAGATTTCCCTGCTTGCAATCATGTCGGCGTTTGCAGTCGAGCTTGTGCTGGGCCTGGTCTCGGGAAGTCTGGCGCTGGTCACCGACAGCGTCCACGCGCTGCTTGACGGCATCGTCACCGTCGTGCTGATCCTGGCGGTGCGGATGGCCGCAAGGCCCCCCGACGCCGAGCACACGTACGGTCACGGGAAGATCGAGTCGCTGGGCGGGCTGTTTGGCGGCATTGCAATCCTGTTTGTAGCGGGGTTTTTCATATACGAGTCGGCGTCAAGGCTGCACAGCCCCGCACCCGTCGAGGTTTTGTGGACGGTTGGGATGGCGGCGGGCATCTACACGATCGGCGTCGACGTGTTCAGGGTCGCGCTGCTGCGCAGGTCGATCAGGGAGGCGGAGGGCGGTGGGGGCGGCGGAACCGCGCTCAGGGCAGACCTGTACCACGCGTTTATGGACATGGGATCGACCGGGCTGGCGGTTGCCGGGATTGTGATGGTGCATACGGGGGTCTTTCCACAGGGGGATTTCGCGGCGGCCCTGATCCTGGGCGGGTTGCTGGCCGTGCTGAGCATAAAGCTGATCCACAGGACCGCGATGGATCTGACCGACGTCATTGCGCCGGAGATGGTGGAGGGGGTGGGGCGGGCCGTCAGGGGCATCCCGGACGTGACGGACGTAAAGTCGGTGCTGATGAGGAGATCGGGTGACGTTGTGTTTGCCGACGTGACCGTGTCGCTCCGGGGCGACGTAAGCTTTGAGAGGGCGCATGAGATCAGCACGGCGGTGGAGGACGAGGCCCGCAGGGAGGTGGGCCGAACCGCGTCGGTGACTGTACACTTTGAGCCCAGCTGGGAGGACGTTCCAAGGGAGGCCAGGATAAAGGACGCGGTGGTGCGCATCCCGGGAGTCAGGGACGTCCACAACATCAGCGTGTATGGATCAGAGTCGGGGACGTATGCAAACATGCACGTCATGGTGGACGGCGAGATGGATTTGTCCGGCGCGCACTCCATTGCAGACGCGGCGGAGCGCGCGGTCCAGGATCAGTTTGCAGAGATTGACCACGTGACGGTCCACCTAGAGCCGCACGTAGCCATCCCGGCGGTCCTGCGCGCCGACGGCGTGGACATGGAGGGGGAGATCAGGAGGCTGGCCGCGGAGTACCCGGAGATCATAAAGGTGACCAGGATACTGTGCCTCAACTTTGAGGATGTGCACAAGATCGAGATGGACTGCTCGTTTGACGGGGGGCTGTCCATCGCCGCCGTGCACGACGTCACCGCGGACATGGAAAAAAAGATCAAAGACCTGTTCAAAAACTCCCTGGTCACCATACACACAGAGCCGGCCGGCTAGAGCAGGACGGAGGTGGCATACATCACAAGCATCCCGGCGGCCAGGCCCGATACGGTGTATGCGCCCGAAAGGCCGGGATCCCCCTCGCGGCGCAGCCATCTCAGGAGCACTATGATCACCTGGAATATGGCGCCGGCCCCCACGGAGAAGAACACCACCGATGCCAGCGGCGAGTAGGAAAACCCGCCCACCCACGTCCCGAGGATTGCGGGGGCGCCGGCGATCATGCCCATTGCCGCAAGGCGCGGCAGGGACACGCCCCCCCGCGAGGCGGCCGCGGCGATGGCGACCCCCTCGGTGGTGTTGTGTATGGCAAAGCCGGCGATCAAAAACGCCCCGAGCGCCACAGATCCCAGCCCCACCGCGGCGCCGATGGCCAGCCCCTCGCCAAAGTTGTGCAGCCCGATCCCGATCGAGATCATCAGGGCCGCGGTGGATGCAACGGCGGGGACGGAGGTAGAGGCCGCCGGGCCCGCCCTGCGCGTCAGCCACTCGCCTGCACAGTACAGCCCAAGAAACGACAGGACCGTGACGGTCGACACCAGCATGACGCCGTCAAAGCTGTCCGAAAGGTTTTCGTCGGATATCCCGACCGCCTCTGCCACAGAGTCCACCCCCAGAAACAGCAGGAGGCCGGCGGTCAGCGCCAGAAAAAACCGGTACTTGTTTTGTCCAATCCGGCGTATGAACGGCAGCCACAGCAACCCCACCATCACCGGGATTATGCCCACGTACGTGCCGATCAGCGCGAAAAACCCCGCCAGCTCGTAGCTGGGCAGCGGCGCCGGGGCGGCCGCCTCCACCTCCCGCTCAAACCGGGTCCCGTCCCCCAGCGTAACCCCGACCCTGTAGGGCTCTGCGACGTTCCATTCGAACGGTATGCGGACCACCGCCGTCTCGTACCTCTGCAAATGGCCGTCGGGCTCGGCGGCGGCCGGCTGGATCCGGTCGTTTATGTCGGCCATCACCACGTCCACCGGAATGCGGCCCGTGTTGCGCACCGTGGCGCGGATCTCCGAGTCTACAAACTCCACCCTCTCGATCGAGATCTCCGGCAGCGCGACCCCCATCTCCAGGAGATCGGCGCCCGGACCCAGCACGTACACGGTCATCACCGCCATGACCGCGAATGGGACGGTGCCGCCGGCGATCATCCTTGCCCTCAATGCCGCGCTGCTGCCCGGCGCCGGTCTTTCCATCTCAGGCACCCGGACCGTCCCGTACCAGAAACGTCCCGACCCACCCTTTTTCCGAAAACTCCACCTTGTGCGCGTGGAACAGGTACCTGCCCGGCAGGTCGTACACAAACTCCATGATGCCCCTCTCGGTCTGCGACAGCGTGATCATGTCGGTGAACGCGGACGGGACGGTGTCCGTGCCGGTCGGGTAGTAGTGGTACAGGTTGCCGTGCAGGTGAAAGTTGTTGACGGGGTCAAACTCTACCATGTTGACCACGTATATCCGGATCAGCTCGCCCGTCCTGATCTCGATTGGGTGGTGCTGGTAGTAGAACGGGACTGTGTTTGCCGCATAAAAGTTGTTCTCGGTGTCAAAGTCCGTGTCCAGCCCGTTGAGCACCATCACCATCTCGTCGGCCTCGGGCCGGGGCTCCTTGGGATCCACGATGTACACCCCGTACAGCCCGTGCACGATGTGCTCCTCTAGCGGCATCACGTGGCAGTGGTACGGGTGGACGCCCACCGGGCCGGCCTCAAACTCGTAGGTAAACCGCCCGCCGCCGCCCCCCACGACCTCGAACACGCCGTCCATCTCGGCCGCATGAATCCCGTGAAAGTGCATGGTGTGCTGCCTAGACCCGTTGTTGATAAAGTGTATGCGGACGATGTCCCCCTCTGTGGCGCGGATTGTGGGCCCCGGCACCGTCCCGTTGTAGGTCCACACGTTGTAAAACACGCCCGGGGAGACCTCCATCACCCCGTCGTCGTCGGCCACGATCGTATACTCGCGGGTGACGGTCCCGTCGGGCGCCACGGACACCCGCCCGTAGTCAAACTCGCGCAGAAACTCCATGGGGTCAAACTCCACGGTGGACGGCGCGTACAGCGGATCCAGCACCTGGCCGGTGGTGGTGATGACGCCCCCCGAGTGGGTGACAAACGTGGTCGGGGCCGCGGGCTGCGCCACCCCGGTCGCGTCCGGCACGACAAAGTACATGATGGCGGCGGCGGCCATGACGGACACCGCCGCGCACATCGTCTTGCTCCTCACGGCACCACCCCCCCGGAACCATATAAAAAGTTAGCCTAGGCTAACTTTGTTAGACGAGGCTAACTTTGTCCGTCCCTAACGGATCAGTGCGGATCCCCCCCACGCCGATCACGCCAGACCCGTGCGTTCCTGACGGCCGCCGCCGGCTCTGCAGGCCTGCAGTCTTTGATCGGCGGGATCGTTTCCTTGCAATCCGGATCATCCTCCGGCGCGATACGGGTGCCCTCGTCGCGGGTCGCCGGAGCACACGCGGTACTGACGTGGTGCACCGTAGAAACCCGAGGCAAAAGCAGATCATCCGGACTAGCCCCGCCAGGCGGCAGGCATCGCCACAAACCCGTTTTCACAAAAAACAGCCGGCGTCAAAACACGCCTGTGGCCCTGCATTTTGCCGGTGGCGGCAAACGCCTCTGCAAGCCTTTAATACATAAAAGTAGCACTCCCAATATGGCAACAACCATTGCACTTCAAGAAATAGTAGTTTACAGCCCTGCGCAGGAAGGTATCCGTTGAATGCATCACGAGGATGCCCACAGTAGGATTGCGGATCATCTGGCAGGGACGGGCTGGAGGCGGATTCCATTTTCAAGGACGATCCGCGGCATCAAGCCCGACATCATGGTCCAAAAGGATGGAAAGATCATGGCGGTGGCCATCACGGGGAGGCGCGGTGATCCGGAAAACGGGGTTCAAAGGGCGCTCCGGCTCAAAAACGCCGCCAACTATGCGTGCCTTGCAATCCCGGACGGTGCCGCAGACGACAGGATTCGCGCCGTGTGTACGGGACTTGGGATCGGACTCGTGTCCGTCGGCAGGTGGCAGGTCACGGACGTTGTAAGACCCGTGGAAAAGGAGGCCATGGAATCGGTCAAAAGCAGCGTTTTTGGCGCCAAGAAGAGACGGCCGGCGGGCGGCAGCGATGCCGCGGTGGGGGAAGGGGGCAGGCTGCTAAAAACGCTGTTCGGGCCGTCCTTTGTACGCATCATGCGCGTCCTGCTAGTCGATCCCGGCGGCGAGCACTATCTGACCGAGCTGGCGCGCAGGACCGGACTGTCGGCATCCACCGTACTCAGGGAGACCGGCAGGCTGGAGCCGCTGAACATCATAACCAAGGCAAGGCACGGCGGCGTGGTATTTTGCAGCATAAACAGGGACTGCGTCATATACGACGAGCTGAGACGCATGTTTCTAAAGCTAGAGCTGGCGGACACGGTGATCGCCGACGGGATGAAAAAGCACGACATAAGATATGCGTTGATCTTCGGATCGTTTGCGGGCGGATACGAGACTCCGGAGAGTGACATTGACATCCTCATAGTAGGGGACGCCCCCAAGGACAAGGTGTACGAGTCGGTCATGGATCTAGAAAAGGAGGTTGGCAGGGAGATTAACAGCATACACTGGAGCGAAGCGGAGTTTGGCAAGAGGCGAAGATCCGGGCTTCCGTTGCTTGGCAGCATCAGGGAAAACAGGGTGATCATGGCGGTGGGTAACAAGGATGAGTTTATCCGATCTATTACGTAGCGGAGCCGTGGAGCACTGGCGGTGCCCGCGCACGCCGAGGCGCGCGCCAAGATTCGATGGCGCATGAGCCTGGTGGCCGCGCAAAGGATCGCTAGCATAAACAATCCGGATGCATAGCCGCGAACATGTCCTACGGCTGATCGGCCAGTTGCCGCGTTTTTTCCACACCCGGACATCATCGCGCATGTAAATGCGTGAAAAACGGCCAAGATGGTGCGATAAGCGATGATGTATAACCGATCGATGATCGATGATCGATGATGCAGGCAACCGTCGTCACGACCCCGCCGTCATGGCTTGTGTGGGCTCTGTTCAATATGAGTGCGCTAGGCCAATTGCTGTTCAAAAGTGAGCTGATATGTACGAGATCAGACTATGATGATGCCTGCACAATCTGCTGTCAGGCATGCAAATCAGATAGTTGGAAGTTTGACCGGA
>JAHRAJ010000019.1 GCA_020027365.1 Cenarchaeum sp. | reverse complement strand
GTTGTAAAAGGCGATGAATTCCGACAGGCCCCGGGTGTTGCCCGATCTCCTCCTCTATGGTCCTGTGGAACCTCTCCAGCTTGCCGTTGGTCTGGGGGTGGTAGGGGCGGCTGTTTATCAGCTCGATACCTCCGTTGATTAGCTCCTCTCCAAACGCGGTGGGCTTCTAGGTGCCGTGGCCCCCGCCGTCCTTGCGTACCGCGTCCTTGCGCCTGCGGCCCCCCCTGGCCCACAAAGCACTCCGTTGTTTGATTGCCCCGCGCAGCTTTACGGCGTTCTCCGAGCTGGCCTCGTGGAACACGGCTGCGCCGGATGTAGCGGGAGGCGTCGTTCAGGTACGTGACCAGGTTTGTGCCTGCATAACGGATGCCTCATGGCGTGCCAGTCCACGTGCCATGGCGTTGGAATGGAGCCTTTCAAAGCGGACCCACTTGCGTCTTTTGGACTTGGCGGCCGACGCCGTGATCAGGCCGTTCTTCCTCATGTCGTATACGCGGCAGTAGAATATATCCCGTCGGCCCGCGTTGCGCAGGCGGCGGGTCGTGCGCACCACGCCTGCCTGCCCCTTTCTTTGGGCCTCCAGGACGGCGGCCTCCTGCTCGGCGGTCGTCTGCACGCGCGGGCGGCCCATCCGTCCGGGTGCGCGGGGCACCCCTCCTGCGGCACGTCCCACAGCCGGCGTATGTGGCGCTGGGAGACGCCCATCTCCTCGGCCAGCGTCCGGGCATCCATGCCTGCCTGTCGCACCGGTTTGCGATGCGCCTGCCCTGCCCCGCGGTCAGCTTGGTCCTCACAGGAACTTGATCGGTACATCTTGAAATAGCGGCGATCGGCCTCCTGACCACAGGCGGACATACTTTTCGTACAATAGAGAGTCGGGTGGAGGTACAATAACCGTGACGAAGATCTTGTTCTCATGCTGATCAAATACGTGCTAAATGACTGATCGGTTTGTTCGTAACCCCGATTTTGGGGCTACTGTACGCTCTTTTACAATCATCACTATGTTTTTTCTTGCCGTCGTGTTGACTATGTTGAACCCTGTTGACGCTGAACCGTGGGCAAGCCATAAAGATGGCTACCGCCTCGTACTACCATGGTTGACCTGCTGGATCCGCTGGCCGTGATGACCCGCATGTTCGAGGCCGAGCGGTTTGACGAGCTGATCGGGTTTTGCCAGAAGATGCTGGACAGGGATCCCGGGGACCTGCTGGCCCTGCAGAACATCTCGACCGCGCTGGTGCGGGTGGGCCGGTACGAGGAGGCCGTCGCCCGTTGTGATACCATTCTGGGCAAGAGTCCCACCGACGCCCACGCGCTGCGCAACAAGATTCTGGGGCTGGAGGGGATGCGCCGGTTTGGTGACGTGGTGGGGTGCGCCGACGCGCTACTGGTGGGGGATCCCGGCGACGTGTGGGCGATCAATACGAGGGGGCTTGCGCTCAACGAGACGGACCGCCACGCCGAGGCGCTTGTGATGTACGACCGGGTGCTGGCGGCGGAGCCCCGTAACGTGACCGCGCTGCTCAACCGGGCAAACACGCTGGGGCTGCTGGACAGGCTGGAGGAGGCGGCGCGCGGATACGACGCGGTACAGCGGGAGGATCCGTCCGTAGAGGGGGTGTCGGGCGCAAAGGCCGACATGTTTACGCGGCTGGGGATGGAGGATGAGGCGTTTCTGGCGGCCCAGGGGGTGCTGATCGGGGAGATGGAGGGTATCAAGCGCGACGCGCGGGCCAACAACTGCTCGGTGTTCCACCAGTTTTGTGAGGACGAGTTTGATTTGGTGGAGAAGAGACGGGAGGAGGAGGCGGAGGGGAGCCGGCAGGGTGACGGTGATGATGGCGGTGCGGGCAGGCAAAAGAGGGGCGCGGCGTACAGCTGATCCTGTGGCTGTCGGATCATTTTATAACAAAGGCGCACATAGTGCGGTCGTGTTTACGGGGATTGTCGAGGGTGTCGGCACGGTCAAGCGCGTATCCAAGAGTCCAGGGCGCCGCAGCGCGGTGACGATGGTCGTGGATCTTGGCAGTAACGCAGAGGGGCTCGGGGTGGGCCAGAGCGTGGCCCTCAACGGGGTGTGCCTCACGGCCGTCGGGCTGGACGGGAGCAGGTGCACCTTTGAGATGATAGACGAGACGGCGCGGCTCACCGATCTGGGGAGTCTCAAGGAGGGATCGGTGGTCAACGTGGAGCGCAGCCTTCGCGCCGGGGACCGGCTGGAGGGCCACTTTGTGCTTGGGCATGTCGACGGGGTGGGCGTGATACGCAGGATGCATAGAAAGGAGGGCGAGGTCCAGGTCTGGGTGGAAATGCCCGCCGATCTTGCCAGACAGGTGGTCAAAAAGGGGTCGATCGCGGTGGACGGGATTAGTCTGACGGTGGCGGGGATTGAGGGCAACGTGGCGTTGGTATGCCTTATCCCCCACACCGTGGACGTCACTAGCATGGACTCCAAGAAGGAGGGCGACCGGGTAAATATAGAAACTGACATACTGGGCAAGTATGTGGTGGCCAAAAAGTAATGATTATGCGACCGATCCTGATGGGCATTACCAAGTAGCGATCTAGCCTATTGCAGATCGCAAACCCTTGAATGATTGGTGAACAACTCACATGAATTACTAGAGTTATCCTTATATTCGCTAATCACGCACCAAATGTGATAACAATGCCAGTAACACTACTCAAAAATAAGATCCGAGCCGGCACATTCAACATCGCGAGAGTCAGAGGCACGTTTCCGACACAGGCAATAACCTCTGTAAATCTGGATGATATGCAATCAATCGGCCGCCACGTTGATTTTAAGACAAAAATTGTAGAAATGATCGAGCCTGATCCAAACAGGCTTTTGCATGATTCAGAATACATGAATGAACAAAAAGCAAGATTTTCTGAGATGATAAGAAAAAACCCAAAGTCTCTGTCACTATTTACAATGAATAACCTAAGAACTGATACAGGTCCCCAAAAAATTGATTTTACAAAGAAGACCAATGAAGATTTGATTGATTTTCAAGAAGACTGGCTTTTCATTAGTAAAGGCTTTTTTTAAGAAGAATAGCAAGGATGTTATAGATGACTCGCAGCATTACCGATCACGCATTTCGAAAAATAGATTCGTTGCCGTTATTGACGAAAATATGAGATCTCATCTGTTCAAATCGCTATATGTGGATTGCTTGGATAATAAAGACGACTTAATCTCGTTTTTTGCCAGGAAACCTGCCAAGGTACGAAACCCATACCGATTACGCAATTTTACGTTTCTTCAAAGTAGACCTGATGACAGGATACTGCGGCTGTCATCAGGCATCATCAAATCGCCGAATCATGTTGCTGGTTCTCTGTTATATCATTGGGTTGGTTTGGACGCATATTCATTTAGAACCGTTGCCCGCAATACTCCCACCTCCGCCCATTTTGAAGCAGAAGTATTGGTCGGCTTTCGATACATACCCCTGTCCAAAGCACCTTCGCTTGTTTGTGCTATAACGGGAAAGGATCTCCAACAGTCAGTTAGAGACTTTGCACAAAATAATAATTCACTAGTTCCTATATCGGTATACAACATTGTAACGCTAAACAAACAATTTCGCACGTTGTCAAGAAAATACACTGTGGCCAAACTACAGAAAATTCTTACAAATGCAAATTTAATCTGATCTCATCGCCTCATAATATCTTCTAAAACTGATGTCCAGTCCCGACTGGAACAGGCTGCCCGTTCTTTCTCCAAGCACCTTTTCGACCACCGAATCAAAGTGGGCGCACTCGTCTATGTGGCACCTGCATTTCTTGTTCCGGTTGAAATAATCGCGCAGGCTGTAAAAGTCGCGGTCCAGCCTGTCGTATTCCAGCCGCCATTTTTCTTCCAGGGTGTCGGTATCCGGCGGCAAGATCCTTTGACGTGGATCTGGCCACATATTGATCTTTTGATGTCTGCTCTGCTAGCTGCGGCTATGCCAATGGTGCCGCGGACCATTGGTACCGCACCAATCTGGCTTTATTACCATTTTATTGGTACTTACAATTTTTCTAGTAATGCTTATAACCGCTTGGAGGGGGTCGGGGGCATGGGAGGCGTACGGTCTGCGCTGGACTCGCTGCGGCGCGGCGAGTTTGTGCTGTTGCACGATTCAGAGGGGCGCGAGGACGAGGTGGACATGGTGGTGGCCGCCGAGTTTGTCACGCCCGAGCACGTGGCGCGGATGAGGCAGCACGCCGGTGGGTTGCTGTGCATCGCGCTGGATCGCGGGTTTGCCGACGTGCTGGGGCTGCGGTACATGCACGAGCTGCTGGGGGAGGCGATGGCGCAGGAGGACAGGGGGATGGTGATGGGGCTTGCGCCGTACGGGGACAGGCCGACGTTTTCGATCAGCGTGAATCATTACAGGACGTACACGGGGATTACCGACAGGGATCGTGCCACCACCATACAGGAGATGGCCCGGCTGCACGGGCTGGAGGGCGGTAGCGGCGGCGGCGATGGGGACGGCGGGGACGGCGGCGCGCACGACATACGGCGCCGCCGGTTTGTCTCGTCGTTTCGGACGCCGGGACATGTGCCGCTGCTGGTGGCGTCCGGGGGGCTGCTGGAGGACCGGCAGGGCCACACCGAGATGTCGGTGTATCTGGCTGGGGCGGCGGGGGCTGGTTTGGCCCCCGTGACGGCAATATGTGAGATGATGGACGCGCAGACCTACTCGGCGCTGTCGGTGGAGGGGGCCGCCAGGTATGCGCGCAGCAACGGGGTTCCGCTGGTTGACGGGCGGGAGCTGATGGAGCATTATGCCGGGGTGCGCCAGGGTTGACGGGGGCGGCGGAGACGGAGGCGGACGGGGCCGCACCGGTTAGGGTGAGGATTGCGTTGCTGGTGTCGGAGTTTAACGGCGGGGTGACCTCGCGGATGGAGGCGGTGGCCCGCGAGTGCGCGCAGAGGCGGGATGATGCCGAGGTGGTGCGCGTGGCCCGCGTGCCCGGCGTGTATGACATGCCGGTGGTGGCCGACGCGCTGCTGCGCAGCCCGGGCGTGGACGCGGTGGTGGTGCTGGGCGCGGTGGTCCGGGGCCAGACCAAGCACGACGAGGTGATCGCGCATGCGGCGGCCCGGACGCTGTCGGAGATGTCGGTGCGGCACGGCAAGCCGGTGGCGCTGGGGGTGACGGGGCCCGGGATGCACGAGCGGCAGGCGCATGCGCGGATCCGGCCCGTGGCAGAGAGGGCCGTCGCCGCCGCGGTGCGGGTGTTTCAGGAGCTGGGGAGGATTGGGGGATGACGATCCAGATTACGGTGATGCGGATCACGGGGTACGGGCCGTGGACGCTGGAGCTTGGAAGTGATCGCGAGCACGAGCTGCAGATCCTGCAGGCGTCGCTGTACGGGAGGGTGCAGAGGCTGATGGCCGACAGGGGGTGCCTGGCGTTCATGAACAGGGCCGACGAGTATTTTGCGGTGACCAACGGGCTGGGCGTGGAGGGGCATGCAGAGGTGCAGCGGGGGATTCGCGACGGGTTTGATCTGCCTGTGGAGATGTCGGTGGGGGTTGGGGACACGCCGTACGGGGCCAACATTGCGGCGGCGCAGGCGCGCAGGTCGGGGGCGGCGGCCGACAGGGAGCACGGGATATACGGGGGCGGCGGCGAGACGGCGGCGGCGGGCGCCGGCACCGAGGCCACCGTGCTGCACATGGACGTGGAGGGACTGACGTCGGCCTCGGCGGAGATGTCGCCGTACGATGTTACGGGCACGGTGGTCTCGCTGTATGCGCGCATGTCCAGGTACTTTGCGCTGCGCGGCGGGATGACGTTTTTCATGGGCGGGGACAACTTTATGGTTGTGGCAAACGGTGCCGCGGCGCGGGAGGATGCAGAGGGGTTTGTAGAGGAGGTCCGGAAGGTTAGCTGGTATCGCAGGCACGGTCCTGATGACGGGGGGGTGGAGCTGCCCGGGATGGATCTAAAGGAGTTTGGGGTCCGGCTCAACTGCGGGGTGGGGCGCGCCGCGGGGGGGAGGGAGGCGGCCGCGCGCGCGACGGGCGCGCTGGACGCGATACGCGGGATGCGGGATGCCGGCGATGCGGACAGGCCGTTTGTGTACGAGTTGCCGTGACATGGCGGGGGCTACGACTGCGACCGTGATGAACATCAGGAATGTCAGCGTGCTGCGCGGGGAGGGGCTGGAGTA
Source organism: Cenarchaeum sp. (assembly GCA_020027365.1). The sequence continues at coordinate 403 of JAHRAJ010000019.1, read as the reverse complement.
TGTGCCGCGGGTTGATGTGGAGGTTGTTGGACGGAGGTTTTGCCGGGTGGGCAGGCGGGAGGGGAGGCCGGATGCGCGTAGTGGCGGCGGCGGCGGCGTGGATGGCGCGCGGGTCCGGGAGGTCGACGGCGAGGGGCTGCTGATGATCCCGGGGCTGGTAAACTGCCACACGCACGTGGGCGACTCGGTCGGCAAGGACGTGATGATGGAGGGATCGGTGGACGACAGGGTGCACCCGGTGTCTGGTGCAAAGCAGCGGATCTTGTCGCGCACGGATTACGGGCACCTGGTGTCGTTTGTGAGGGGGTCGTGCGTGTCGATGCTGGCAAAGGGGGTGACCACGTTTGTGGATTTCAGGGAGGGGGGGCGCGAGGGGGTGGATCTGCTGAGGGAGGCCGTTGGG
>JAHRAJ010000017.1 GCA_020027365.1 Cenarchaeum sp. | reverse complement strand
CTAGCGGCGATGAGGAAAACCGGATCCGTATCCGCCGGCTCGCTGGTGGTCACAAAGAAGGATCTGGGGATGCTCGGGAGCACGGTCATGATCCCGGCATCGCTCTTTTTGCTTTTGGCATAGCCGGCGGCACCGTGGCCGGATCGACGCAAGTCGGAAAATCCCAATCCCCGATCCGGAATATGATCGGACATTCCTAGGAAACGTGAACGGATACGGTAGTTTTCTGATCATCCGTATCTTTGGATTCACGACGTGATCTCACCGGACGGATCCTCGATCAGATCCCTGATCATACCGTGGTACGCCGTCCGTCCTTTATGGACAAGAGCGTTTGTTTTGGGATGCCGCCCGCCCGCACCGTCGCTGCAGTAATTCCACAACGCGCGGATTGCCTCGGTGCTGCCGACTCGCATCCCGCTGGCAGTGACATCCTAGCCGTCCCGGTCTATGGCCGAATTTGCATGCCATCTGGCACTTGGGGCAGATCCCTCGGGCCGTCCCATCACGCCGCGTGGGTATCCGGTGATCAAGATGCAGTCTGTCATCGGCTTTCTTGAATAAATCAACCGTCCTAATCAACCGGGTCATGCATGTGATGGTGGATGAGTGTCTTCAGGCGATGTGGGGGGAAGGAGGGAGGGAAGGTGCAATCGCGCGGATTGTGCCGTCCTGCCGCAACCAACCGCCTGCGATTTGCCTTGCGTCTGCCGACAGTTGCAGACCCGCCCGGCCCTGCCGCAATCAACCGCCCGATCCCACGTCACGCCGCCCGTCATCCTATGTGCTTGGATCTTGCATGCGCCATCCGGTTGACACGGTGTACCCGCCATCCGCCCTGCCTCCTGACGGCCGTCCCCGGCATCCGCCATTTCTTCGTGCGGGACAAGCAACCTGTGCTGCCATATGTAAGCCATTGATCAAAAATGTGATGATTGATCCAATCGACTCCTAGGTGCGGCCCGAGACTTGCCGCAAAAAATACGTACCGGCCAACCCTCACCCTGCCCATCCTTGGTCGACGGCCTAGGCCGCCCGCGCGCCCCCCTTTGGGCCTGCCGACGGGACAAGGCAATGCCTGCAAAAATTAAGTTAATATACTCACCATCGATCGCTGATCGCATGGCTGCCGCCTCTACCGTCAAGAGGATATTTGAGGACACGATAAACACGGATCACAAGGTCGTCACCGAGGACGTCTCAAAGTCAATCCTGCGCGGGTATGGCGTCAGGGTCCCCCCCCATGCGCTGGTCACCTCGGAGACAGAGGCGGTCCGGCAGGCAAGGCGGATTGGGTTTCCCCTCGTGATAAAGGCGGTCTCGCCGCAGATACTGCACAAGACCGACGTCGGCGGGGTCCGGGTCGGGATTAACAGCACCGCCGAGGTGCGGGCCGCCTTTCGCGACATGTATGGCCGGCTGTCCCGCAAGCGCGGCGTACAGCTAAAGGGGCTGCTGCTGGAGAAGATGGTCCCAAAGGGGGTGGAGCTGATCGTCGGCATACAGAACGACCCGCAGTTTGGGCCGGTCATCATGGCGGGCCTGGGCGGCATAATGACAGAGGTGATCAAGGACGTATCGTTTAGGATGCTGCCGATCACGACGTCTGACGCAAGGTCGATGCTAGACGAGCTAAAGGGCTCGCAGCTGCTAAAGGGATTCCGCGGAAGCCCGCCCGTGGACATGGGCATGGCCGCCCGGATGCTGGTGAGCATCGGCAGGCTGGGGGTGGATCATGCCGACTATGTCAACAGCATAGACTTCAACCCGGTCGTCCTGTACCCCAAATCCCACTACGTGGTCGACGCCAAGATCATCCTCAACAGCCAGAAGAAAAAGGGATCCCTCTCCAGGGCCGCCCCGGACAAGACGCACATGGAGTCGTTTTTCACGCCAAAGTCGGTGGCGCTGGTGGGCGCCTCGGCGTCAAAGGGCAAGATTGGCAACTCGATTCTGGACAGCCTTGTAAACCACGACTACAAGGGGAGGGTGTACCCGGTAAACCCAAAGGCCGACAAGATATTCGGGATAAAGTGCTACGAGTCGGTGGCCGCGATACCGGGCAAGGTCGACCTAGTGGTGGTGTCAGTCGACCTGTCGATCACGCCGCCCGTGCTGGAGGACTGCGCCAAAAAGGGGATTCACAACGTGGTCATCGTCTCCGGGGGCGGCAAGGAGCTTGGGGGCCAGCGCGCCGACTATGAGGCCGAGATCAAGCGGCTGTCTGAAAAGCACAAGATTAGGATAATCGGCCCCAACTGCATAGGAATGTTCAACGCCAAAAACCGGCTGGACTGCGCGTTTCAGGGCCAGGAGAGGATGGTGCGCGCCCGGCTGGGGCCCGTGGCCCTGCTGTCGCAGAGCGGGACGATGGGAATCAGCTTTTTGGAGACGGCCGACTCGTTCGGGCTCTCCAAGATGGTCAGCTATGGGAACCGCTCTGACGTGGACGAGGCCGACATGATCTGGTACCTGGCAAACGATCCGGACACAAAGGTGATAGCCCTGTATGTGGAGGGGTTTGGAGACGGCCGCAAGTTTATCAACACGGCCAAGCGCGTGATGCGCGAAAGGAAAAAGCCGGTGGTGGTGTGGAAGAGCGGCAGGACGGAGATGGGGGCCAAGCAGGCCGCGTCGCACACCGGCTCGCTGGGCGGGTCCAACGCGATAATCATGGGGGCGTTCCGGCAGGCCGGGATTATCTCGGTGGACAGCTACCAGGAGCTGGCCGCCGTGACAAAGGCGCTGGCGTGGCAGCCGCCCGCGGGGGGCAACCGGGCCGCGATGACCAGCAACGGCGCCGGCCCGATGATCGGCGCCATAGACCACTTTGAGCGCCTGGGGCTGCGCCTCGCGCGCGTCTCCCCCAAGTCACTCAAGAGGATGAAGGATCACTTTCCGCCCACATACGTGATCGGCAAGGGAAACCCGGCAGACGTCACGGGGGGCGCCAGCGCCGACGACTATCGGTTTGTGATGCAGACGTTTATGAACGACGCCGGCGTCGACGTGGTCATGCCGTGGTTTGTATTCCAGGACGACCCCCTCGAGGAGGTGATCGTGGACCATCTTGCCGAGTTTTCCAAAAAGGGGAGAAAGCCGTTGCTGGTCGGCGCCAACGGCGGGCCGTACACGCAAAAGATATCTAGGATGATAGAGGACAAGGGCGTGCCCGTATACGACGACCTGAGGGACTGGGTGGCCGCCGCCTCGGCCCTGGCGCAGTGGGGCAAGCAGCGCCGGCGGTGATCGCCGCCTGTAGTCGACCTGTCAAATGCCGTACCACGGCCCCCGGGGCGCGGTCTGGACATGCCGTCTTGTTCATCGCAGTGATCGCCGACTGTCGGTCCCTCTTGTTGGTGATGAAATGGCGGTATGATGATGATGATGATGGTCCGGGGAAATCAAGGCGGCATTGATTAAAAATCACCTGCGTTGTCTGTTATTTGCGTGCGGCAACATCATCCGTGGCAGACCCGCGCTTTCTGCGCTTTTGGATCAGGCTGTACATTATCATGCCGACGTTTATGATGGATACAATCTCTATGAGATCCACCCCGTACAGCAGCCAGTCCAGGACGGGGTGCAGCCTGCTCACCATCCCCGTCTCCAGATACAGGTCTGCGTTCCATATCATGTGGGGTATCTGGATAAACTGGATGATCGCGATTATCACTATGCTGCCCAGTATCTTGTTCTCGTACCACTTCCAGAATCTGGCCCACGGATTCATGCGGCCGCTACAAAACGACGGCAAATAAAGCCTGCCAAAATTAGGCCAATCTAATGGCCGGGGCCTTCTTGCCTCCCCGCCGCCACCGCCGCCACCGCCCCGCCGCCCCGCCCCTCCGCCGCCGCCTGCAACCCCGCAGCTGGTGAGGGCGGCCGGGGCTGGCGCGGAAAGTTTTCAAACACGCACGTCCCACCGAGGGCATGATTGTGGGGCCGATTGCAGGGGGCGAAAAGACGGTCCGGCTGGAGATCGATATCAGGTGCACCGCCTGCGGCAAAATGGTTTCAGGCGGGATCAAGGCGTCGGCAAGGTTTTCCGCGTCGTCTTCTTTTCAGGCAGAGCTGGATTCCCTGCGGCGCGGTTATCTGTGCGGTGTTTGCAGGGACAGGAAAAGGACCGGCCGCAACGCGGATGGCGCCACACACATGACTCGTCGGCGGCGCCGTGAATGGCAAAGCAACAAGTGAATGTGAATTAAAACCTCAAAACCCCTTTGGCAGCGTCCCCCTTTGCTTGGGGGGCTTGGCGTCGGCAACATCGGTAGCAGTTGCGGACTGTGGCTTGAATCCCTTTGGCATGGTGCCGCGGATTTGTGTCGCCTTGGCCTGTGCCTCGGCCTCTGCGGCTCTGGCGGCCTCTGCCCTGGCCTGCTCTTTTTGCTGATCAAGTCTTTGTAGGTAGTCCTTTTCATAATCTTCAAGCTTTTCCTGCCTCGACTTGTCGTCGGGTGACGCCTCTGTGTAGCTGGACTGCTGTTGCTGCTGCTGCTGCTTTTGCTCAAAGCCCTTTGGAAGCGTGCCCTTTGGCTTGGGGGGTGTGGCAGCTTCTTGCTGCTGCTGCTGCTGCTGCGAAGGCGGCGGTGACACACCATCAACCTTGAGTCCATATCCGGTAAACGTCTTTGCGGGTGGATGGTATGCCAGCCTGGCCCTTGTCGCAAAGTACTGGTTTGACGGCTGTGTATATCCGGTAACCTTTTCCTTTTGCTGGTGCCAGCTTGTCGTGGCAACCCTGC
>JAHRAJ010000011.1 GCA_020027365.1 Cenarchaeum sp. | reverse complement strand
GCCGAGGAGGTGGCAAAGATCGTGTGACCGATCCGACGCCGCCGCCGCTGATGGTCGGGCAGGGGTGGGACGGCGGGGTACTGCTCATGATTGGAATGAGGCACAGATGGGGTAGGTGACCTCATACCTGACACGGTGTCTAACATATAAATACATCAAAACATCATATTGTAATCATGAGTGATGATAAGGGCATCGAGACAAAAGGCCGTCGTGTTCTCATAGGGAGCAGGGAGAATGTCTCTAGCATCCGTGAAACAACAATATCGTCCAAGCCGACAAGGTCAGATACTGACGATTAATCCCCACTAGTTTTTTCGTTTCAATTTGAACGCTATTTTTTGGCGTAGTGTTCCAAACTCATTTTCCAATTTATCCATGATTTTTGGGATGTCACGCACCAATTCTTCTTCAACTTTGTGTAATAGTGTATAATATCTGTCTGTTTTGGTCTGAATCATGCATTCTGAAATTTCACGATCTTCGATTTCTCTAATCCTGTCTATTAATCCATTGTGATTTTTTATAGACAAAAAGATATTTTCTACATCCTGTTGTAATTTATCATCAAGATAGTTTATTTTGCCTGATAGGACCAAGCTGTCGTAAAAATCATGGTTTAGATTCCTGTTGGTAAAAATTGCCTCCTTGCCGTTTAACAAGGTGATTTTTTTAAAATCGGAGTGTTTTTTGCCGTCAGAGCCAGTTCCTCCAAAGCACATCATGGTGTCTTCCAGTTCGGTATGCAGGTTTCGTGATGCACGCGTGTTTTCTTTGTAGGTGTCATAGTACGTTTTTGCAAAATAAAATATCGGGGACAAAATCAGCGACAGTATTGTGACAACGGATGCGATGTCCGATAAATTATGGTGGATTGATGACAGGATATCATTGATCAGGTCAAGGACTGTGTCATGGATCATGGGCGTTTTGCTCGTTTTCTTTTTTATATTTCTGTCTATTTTGCATGCATAGAAAACCAGAGTATGGTGTAACAAAACGGGCAATTGTAGATCAGTTGGGTTTCAGGCGGTGCATCCACTGGTGTGATCATAGTAAACCGCCTATCAATTCACTGACGGCATTCTCAGCAGTCTAGCAGATCTCCCCACCCTTTATTCCAGACTCGTCAAAACGGGTGGTCAATTGGCCCATGGCAGGCGGCCATGGCGCGGATTCGACACAAGGCTGTTGTAGCCGGATAGTTGAAGCCCGGCCCTTGGACGGCGCTTGGGGAGATTGTCGGGAACAAGGTGTGGGCCAGACGAGGGGGAGACATGCCTCTAAACTACGCGGCGTGGAGGGCAGGCAAGGATGACGGCGGCAAGACAAAGAGATTGCACGGTACAACCGCGACCACGAAGATATTCAGAGGAACAGGCACCCGCAAGACCGGCATATTTGACGGCATGCAAGTCAGATATAACCACATCCAAACAGGGTGATCCGTAGAACAGCCGAAAACCGCCGTTTTCAGGCGTGGTCAGTAACCATATCCCGAATTTGCAACAGTATCGCCCCTACAAGCAAGCATACACGTTATATTTGGGCTTGATTGCGGGCCCCTATGACGAATCAGACCACCATACGGCTGGCAAGGGATCTTAAAAAGGCGTCACGGGCAAACGAGGCCCCCATCTGGGCCAGGCTGGCCGAGTATGCGCTAAAGCCGTCGGTTGCAAGGCGCATAACCAACGTAAACCGCATAGGCCAGCTCACAAAGGACGGCGATGCGGTGGCGTTTCCAGGCAAGGTTTTGGGCACGGGTGACATTGCACACAAGATTACGCTGTTTGCATTCTCCATATCAAACGCCGCCGCCGACAAGATAATCAGGGCGGGGGGCACCATAGTGCAGCACGAAGAGTTTGTGCAGAAAAACCCGACGGGCAGGGGGGTAGTCCTGCTTGGCTGATGGCAACGGCGCGGGCGGCACCGCGCGGGCGGCAAAAACCCAGGTGGTCGTAGACGGCACCGACCTCGTGGCAGGAAGGCTTGCGTCCCACGTGGCAAAGATGCTTCTCCAGGGAACCAGGGTCACCGTCATAAACTGCGAACGAATCATGATAAGCGGCACGCGCAGCAACATCGTGGCAGAGTATCGCGACTTTTTGGAGATTGCCAGCATACTAAACCCAAAGCACGGGCCGTTTCATCCCAGAAGGCCGGACACCATAATCGCCAGGATGATCCGCGGGATGCTGCCGCGTAAAAAGCCGTCCGGCAAGACCGCGCTGTCCCGGCTGCGCACATACATCGGCACGCCCAAGGAGGCAGGCTCGCTAGAACGCATAGAGTTGAAAAAGGCCAGAATTACAAGGGCGCCGTCCACGTATGTGACGATGGCGGATCTTGGAAAAACCGTGGGGTGGACCGCCCAATGACAAAGACCGAGATTTACTTTGCCACCCGAAAGACGTCCAGCGCGCACGTATACATCACAAAGGGTGCAGGCCGCATCAGGATTAACAACATTCCCGTCGAGATGATCCCGCAAGAGCACGCGCGCGAGACCATACTGGCCCCGCTGGAGATAGCGGGGGATCTCAGAGACAAGATCGACATATCGGTCAGGGTAAGGGGCGGCGGATTTATGGGCCAGGCCGGCGCGGCGGCCACCGCCATATCGCGCGCACTCACCGGCTGGTCAAAGTCCAAAAAGGAGCCGCGCACCCACCCCCTGACAAGGATTGACAGGGAGGATTTGCGCCAAAGAATATCAGAGTTTGACAAGTATCTCATAAGCGGCGACGCGCGTCGCAAGGAGCCCAAAAAGTTTGGCGGTCCCGGCGCGCGGCGCAAAAAGCAAAAGTCGTACCGCTAGGCATGAAGGCGGTAATCATGGCGGGTGGAAGGGGGACGCGTGGCAGGCCCTACACCGACCACTTTCCCAAGGCGATGATTCCCATAAACGGGGTGCCGCTCGTCGAGCGCATAGTAAACCACATAGCGTCAAACGGCCACGTGGACGAGATCGTGGTGGTGGCCGACTATACGGGACTGGGTGCGCAGATCAAAAACCACCTGTCGGCCTGCGGTGCGCGGTGCGCCCTCGTGTTTGTGCAAGACTCGCAGAGCGGAACCGGCGGCGACCTGCTCCACGCGGCCCCGGCGCTTGACAGCTCCGACGACAGTGGCTTTCTCCTGTGGTTTGTCGACAACCTGTGCGCGCTTGACATCGACGCGGTCAGAAAAAGGTTCGACTCCGGGGGGGTCATGGCCTGCATCGCCACGCGCTCGCGGCGCCAAGAGGAGACGGGGTTTGCAAGGGTGCAGGACGGGATTATAACCGAGTTTGTCGAAAAGCCCGTGGCAGACCTGCCAATCCCAGAGTGTCTGGGCATGTACATGCTGGATCGCGGCATACTAGACCACATCCGGAATGCAAAAAAAGCCAAAAAAGGCGGCGGGGGGGATGCCGCGGACGTAAACCTGTCCTTTGACGTGCTCCAGGACCTCTCCCGCAAGTCCCAGGTGGGCGCCTACGACATAGGCGACGCGGGGTGGATTGACATCGAGTCACCCGTCGCGGTGGACAGAAACCGGCGGCTGGTCGACGCCATCACAGAACGGATGGAATCCTAGACCTTGCCTCAAATTCAGATATCTTGTCCCCGTGCCGCAGCGTCAGGTCTATGTCGTCAAGCCCGTCCAGCAAGGCCCGCCTGCGGTACGGCTCGATCTCAAACCCGACGGCGGTGCCGTCGGCGGCGGTGACCGTCTGCGCCTCCAGATCCACCTCCACCACCCCGGCGGCCCCGCACCCCATAATCCGGGCGACATCCCCCTCGGAGAGCTGCACCGGGAGCACCCCGTTCTTGAAGCAGTTGTCACGGAATATGTCAGCAAACGAGGTCGATATGACCACGTCAAACCCGTGGTCCGACAGCGCCCAGACGGCATGCTCCCGGCTCGAGCCGCATCCAAAGTTGGCGCCGGTCACAAGCACCCTAGACCCCGCGTATGCAGGATTGTTGAGGACAAACCCCGGGTCGGGCCGGCCCTCGTCACCGTCCAAAAACCGCCAGTTGTAAAACAGATACCTTCCAAACCCCGATCTCTGCACAAGCTTTAGGAACTGTTTTGGGACCAGCTGGTCGGTGTCCACGTTGGCCCTGTCAAGCGGGGTGGCAACCGACCTCACGGTGACAAACCGCTTCATTCCCCCAAATCCCACTCCCTTACGTCCACAAAGTGTCCGGCAATGGCCGCCGCCGCCGCCATCACGGGGCTCACCAAATGCGTCCGCCCCCCCGCACCCTGCCTCCCCTCAAAGTTCCGGTTGGATGTACTAGCGCAACGCTGGCCCGGCCTGAGCACGTCGGGGTTCATTCCAAGGCACATGCTGCACCCCAACTCGCGCCACTCAAAGCCTGCATCCCGGAACACCCTGTCCAGCCCCTCCTCCTCGGCCTGCCGCTTGACCTCCTGCGATCCGGGCACCACCATGGCGCCCACCCCCGCGTGCACGCCCCTGCCGCCGGCCCCCCGGATCACGCGTGCCGCGTCCCGAAGATCCTCCATGCGCGCGTTTGTGCACGATCCGATGAACACCCTGTCCACCCGGATGTCCGTCACCGGCGTGCCCGGCTTTAGATCCATGTATGTCAGCGCCTTTTCTACATCGGCCGCGGCCGACATCCCCGCGGTAGCCGGATCCCCGCCGCCGCCATCCTCCGGATACGGTATGCTCCCGGTCACATCGCACGTCATGGCAGGATTTGTGCCCCAGCTTACCTGCGGGACCACCCCGGCGGCGTCAATCGCGTACGACCTGTCAAACCGCGCGCCTGCGTCGCTGTGCAGCTCCTCGCGCCACGCATCCACAAGATCCTCATAGTTGTCCGGCGTGAACATGCGCCCCCGCAGATACTCGTACGTCTTTTCGTCGGGCGCCACCATCCCGGCGCGCGCACCCCCCTCGATCGACATGTTGCACACGGTCATCCGCTGCTCCATCGACATCTCCTCAATCCCATCCCCCCGGTACTCTACAACCGCGCCGGCGCCCCCGGCAGTCCCAATCCCGCGTATCACCGACAGTATCACATCCTTGGCGGTCACCGCCACGGGATCCCTCCTGTGCCCGTCCACGCGTATCTCAAAGGACTGCGGCCTGTCCATCCACAAAGTCTGCGATGCCAGCACGTGCTCGACCTCGCTGGTTCCAATTCCAAACGCCAGCGCGCCAAACGCCCCGTGCGTGGAGGTGTGGCTGTCCCCGCACACGACCGTGGTCCCCGGCAGCGTCACCCCCAGCTGCGGCCCTATCACGTGGACAATCCCCTGCTCGGGACTGCCCACCCCGAACAGCCGCACCCCGAACTCCCCGCAGTTGCGCTCCAGCGCCCTAATCTGCAGCTCCGACGTCTGATCGGCCATGGGCAGCGACCTGTCCGTGGTCGGCACGTTGTGATCCACAGTGGCCACCGTCAGGTCTGGCCTGCGCACCCTCCTGCCGGCGGCGCGCAGCCCGTCAAACGCCTGCGGCGACGTCACCTCGTGCACCAGATGCCGGTCCACGTACAGCAATGACGGCCCCCCACCACCGCCGCCGCCTCCGGCCACCACGTGATCATCCCACACCTTTTCAAACAGCGTGCGTGCGGTCATCACCCTCGACCATCCGGCCTATACTTGAAGAGCCCGCCGGCCTCGATAATCCCCGATATGATGTCGTCAAACGGCCTTGTCGCATACTCCTTTCCCCCGCGCGTCACGTTTACAACCCGGTTTTTGGCCGTGTCGATCTCAATCTCGTCGCCGTCGGATATGTCCCCGTACGCGTCCTCGCCCACCTCGATGGGCAGCAAAAACGCGCCGTCCACGCAATTCCGGTAGAATATCCGGGCAAACGATACCGCCACCACCGCCCTTACCCCCGACCTCGAAAGCGCGATCGGCGCATGCTCGCGGCTAGAGCCACACCCAAAGTTCCTGCCGGCCACCACAAACCCGGTCCCGCCCAGACGTTCCATCCTCTTGTGAAAGTCGGGATCCAGCCCCTCCATGGCATGCGTTGCCAGCTCGTCATAATCATGCACCTTGAGATACTGCCCCGGTATGATCACGTCCGTGTCAATGTTGTCGCGCCCGTACCGCAACACCCGCCCCCGCATCGCCGCGGTCATTCCAGATCCCTCGGATCCGTGATCCGTCCGGTCACCGCCGACGCGGCCGCCACCAGCGGCGATGCCAAATACGTCTTGGACTCGACATGCCCCATCCTGCCCGGAAAGTTGCGGTTTGTCGTGCTTATGCACACCTCGTCCTTGGCAAGCACCCCCATGTGGGCGCCGCAGCAGGCCCCGCAGGTCGGCGGGCCCACCGTCGCCCCGGCGTCCAGAAAAATCCCCACCAGCCCGTCCTCCACGGCCCTCTTGTATATCGACACCGCCGCGGGCAGCACCTCGGTGCGTATCTTGACGGTGCGGCCCTTTAGCACCCGCGCGGCGGCGGCAATGTCCTCATACTTGGCGCCCGTGCACGATCCAATGTACGCCTTGTCCAGATCCACCCCGGGCGCCTCGCGCACCACCGAGACGTTTGCAGGCGAGAACGGCTCTGCCACCACGGGCTCCATCTCGGATCCCACGTACTCGTGCACGCTTGCATACTCTGCATCGCCATCATCGCCGCAGATCGGCTCGTAGTCCCGGCCGGCCACCGCGCCGCGCGCCTCCATGTATCCGTGAATCTTTTGGTCGGGCTCGATGATCCCGCTCTTGGCGCCGGCCTCTGTGGTCATGTTGCACAGCGTGAGCCGCCCCTCCACCGACATCTCCCCAATCCCGGTCCCGCCAAACTGCATGGTCTTGTACGCCGCCCCGTCGGTTCCAACATCCCCGATCACCCGCAGTATCAGGTCCTTTGCCATCACGTGATCGGGCAGCCCGCCGTCAAGCCGCACATACATCGTCTCGGGCACCTTGAACCAGATCCTGCCGTTTAGCAGCACATACGCCATGTCCGTGTGTCCCAGCCCGCATGCAAACGCCCCCAGCGCGCCCGTCGTGTTCGTATGCGAGTCCCCCCCGACATACACCTGTCCGGGCAGCACCATCGCCTCCTCGTGGGACAGCGTATGGCATATACCGTACTGCCCCATCCCGTACCGAAAGTGGTTTTTAATCCCATACCTCTTTGCAAAGTTGGTCAGATCAACGATGTTCTGCGCCGACACCTTTTCGGCCGACGGGACAAAGTGATCCTCGGCCACCCACACCTTGTCGGGGTTCCACAGCCGGTCGGTCTTGACGCCCTGCCTTTCAATCTTGTCAAACACCCTGATCACGCCGGGTCCCGACACATCATGTACCATGGCCCTGTCCACGTCGGCAAACACCACGTCACCGGGCGACACCCTGTCCCTGCCGGCGGCGCGCGCCAGAATCTTCTCGGTTATGTTCACGACACCGGTTGCAGGCGGCCGATTAAAAGCGTTTCATGCGAGTCGTTGACAGTCAACCTTGGCGGATGCCGCGCGCGGGCGCCGAGGACGGCCGGCGCGGTGCGGCTGGACGGGGAAAGGCCGGATTGCGGAAAGAGGATACGGCCCGTCGCCGCGTCGTCACATCCGCCGGCCGGCCGGCCGGCCGGCGAACATCGGGTTGCATCCCGCGTGACTCGGCCGGAATGCGGCGTCTCGCACATCCTCGGAGGGCCGACGCCCATGATCCGCCGCCGCCGCAGCCCATCCTCCCACACATATGTTGTCCAGCCGGCTCGTGGCATCGGTTTGCTGCGCGGCGGATCCATGACCGTAAGCATCTGCGCGCGTTGTCCCGCGCCCCGCCCCCCCCTCCACCCACAACCACGTGCAGAGGGGAGTTTGTACACAATCCAATCAATCCCCCGTTGCCGTTGCCGCCGCCTACCCATGCGTACGCATTCCGACACGCTCCATGTGGTGCAGATAGTCAGGATAGGATACGGCTATGCCGTCTGCGTTCTTTAGCAAGACAGGCCCGTTGCGCAGGCCAACAAGCGAGAGTGCCATGGCCACGCGGTGGTCGGTGACGCCGCCGCGGCCGGCCGCACTAAGGGCGTATGCCGGGTCTGGCTTGCCATCACCACCGCCTTTTTTGCCGTCACGGGCACCGGGTGCAAAACCGCCCCGCAATCCGATGCCGCCATAAACGGTCATCTCGTCGTCACCCGACTCTGTCCGAACCCCGCACCCACCCAGCTCGCGCTCCATCACGGCAATACGGTCGGTCTCCTTTGACCGGATCTGCGGCATGTTGTACAGCCGGGTCTTGCCCGAGGCGTGCGCCCCGACCACCGCCAGGACGGGAAACAGGTCGGGGGCGTCCACCAAATCCACGTCAACGCCCCGCAGCTTGCAAGGGCCGGTCACTCGTAGGCACCCCCCGCCGTCCCCGCCGTCATCCCACACGATGGCGGCGCCCATCCTGCGCAGTATGTCCACAACCACCTTGTCACCCTGCGAATCGTCTGGATCAAGCCCGGCCACGCGTATGTCAGAGTCGACCAGGCATCCGGCGGCAAGAAAGAACGCGGCCTGTGAATAGTCGCCAGGTACGCGGTACCTCCCAGGTCCCATGACCGTCGTCATGCCGTCGCCGCCCCCAACCCGGTAGCGCATCATGTCCTCCGAGCCCTCCACGGGCAGTCCAAACGCGCGCAGCACATCCAGCGTAATCCCCACATATGGCCGGGATACAAGCGAGTCGGTAACGGCAATCTCCACACCGCGCCCGGCAAAGCTGCATCCAATCATCAGCGAGCTGAGGTGTTGCGAGCTCTTGGCGCACGATACCCCGATGTTGTGCACGCCGTCGCCGCCGCCGCGCCCCATGCCGCCGGACGCACCGCCGACCGTTACCGGCACATACTCGTCTCCCCCCCTCACCGCCCCGGCGGCATCAACGCCCAGCGCGCGTAGGGCATCCAGCAGGGGCTTTACGGGCCTGCCACGCAGCGACGCATCGCCGGTGATTGTGATGGGTGTGCCGCCATCGCCGCCGTCGCCGCCACCCATGGCCGCAAGTCCCGCCATTGACAGCACGATGCGCATCGCGGTCCCGGAATTGCCCATGTCAATCTCCCCAAGACCGCCCTGCACGCGCGGCCGCCCCGCGGTTCCGACCACCTCGAGTGATTTATCATCCGTCCACACGACCGACGCGCCAAGCTGCCGGCATGCGCGTATCATGGCCGCACATGCGTCAGAGTTTGACGGGTTTTCAATCACGGTCCTTCCAGCGCACAGAGAGGCCACGGCCACGGCCCTGTGCGTGTACGACTTTGATCCCGGCACGGTGACCGTGCCGTCCAGCCGCGAAGACTTGTGTATCACGACGTCCATGGATCAACCACCCCGGCGGGCCGCCCGGGTGACGGCGTCATCGCGGTGGCGGCAAGCATCCACCGCGTCCGCCCCCCGCGCCGTCTTGCCCATGCCACCCTGCACGCAGCCGGATATAAAAACGGGGGAGTGGCCGGCCCGGGTCAAAGATGTTGATCTGGAGAAAAAAGTGGTCAAAGATGTTCCGGTGTTGGATGCCGTAGCGTGCCTGTATTTCCTTTGAAACCACGTTTCCGGCCACTTTTCGGTTCTTGTCAACAATTTTGACCAGAGCCTTTCCTTTCCTCCTCGTATTCCTTGATCGCCCTCATGGTCTCGATTTGGTTGTTTCTTAAAATGTCATAGGATTTGAGGATGTCCTCATCCGTCACCCAGTCGAGTCTGTCGACTACGGGGATGACAATGACATCGTATTGACGCTCTAGGGACTGCATCACCGTAAGTGTAATCTTTGCAATGCACAATGATTCGTTGTTGACCGACCCGCCCCTAGTATCCCCAAGTTTCACATCTCGCGGGTCGTAGATTTCTGAGGGCATGATAAAAACGAGGTGTGATCTAGGAAACCGCCCTAAAACCCACCAGGGCGTTGATGACTGTGTTCTCGCTGACAGGATTGTAACCACATGATGTTGATCCGTATGTGGCGGCATGTATCTTCACAGTGTCTGTCCACCATGGCTTGGATTGCGTCCAAGTCACAGTGTTTTTTTCGCCATCAACATTCCACAGTGTTGTTCCACTGTAGGCCCCAGATGTACGCAATGCAAGGTGCTGCCAGACCATTATCCAGCCGTTGTCTTCAGCGGCGTATCCCACAAAAGACACATCCGATCCGGATGGAACCGTCACGGTTCTACCGCTCCCAACATCGGTGCCACAGGTAAGTATTGGCACCAGCGGGCAAGGATGGTCATATCCGATTTTTGCCACAGGTATGCCGGGCCGTATGACCACAGGTATGATCTGGGCGTAGCCGGCACTGTTGTGTTCAACGCCAAGCGTCCTCTGCTCGCCTTCCTCCACCGACCGGAAATATTCATCCTCCGTGACCCCCAACGGGGCGGTGTTTGGAAAATACTTTGTTATGATGGCGGTGCCCGCCTGCTTTAGGTCCTCAAACCTGTCTATTTTGTCTGCAAGATCTTCGTCCAAGCCCACTACTGCCTTGTCAACAATGTCCTGCTGCTTTCCTATTTCACCGCTCAGCAACACGCCGTATTCTTCGGCCTTGTCCAGACTTTCAAACTTTGTCCCAATCTCAAACTCGCTGTTTAGAGTTTGCAAATACAGACTGTGACATCAAGAAGGGGGTGATCATTACAGCTACTGGTGATGCAAACAGCATCAACGCAGACATTACTGTTCTTTGACTATTCTCAATCATGTTATTGTGTACCATTCATCATCATATTATATAAACATACACGAGGTGCACCGTTGTTTGTAACGTACGAAAAGTGTATTCGTCACTCATGAATCCCTCCCCATCCATTTTGGATCGTTTTCCATGATGCTGGGATGCCTTTTTGGCCGAAAAGGCATCCAGCTGCGTCTCGCCGTGCTCTGTCCAGGGAAAAGTGGTGCCTCTCATCGTTGTAGTAGGCCAGTCAGCAGACCCTTGTAGCCAGATCTCCCCCTCCATTGTCCTGCGGAACCTCTCCAGCTTGCCGTTGGTCTGGGGGCGGTAGGGACGGCTGTTTGTCAGCTCGGTTCCAAGGTCCAGCAGATCTGCCCAAGGCGGTGGGCCGCCACGTGCCGCGGCCCCTGCCGTCCCTGCGTACCGCGTCCCTGCGCCTGCGGCCCCCCTGGCCCACAAAGCACTCCGTTGTCCGACAGGATCGTGGCCGGCACGCCAAACTTCCACGGCCTTGCGCAGCACCTCGACGGCATTCTCAGAGGTGGCGTTGGGGAACACGGCCGCGCCCGATGCACCGGGAGGCGTCGTCCAGGTACGTGACCAGATTCGTGCCTGCATAACGGGGATGCTTCATGGTGTGCCAGTCTACGTGCCACATGGCGTTGCAGTATGTCCTCTCAAAGCGGATCCACTTGCGTTTTCCAGACTTGGCGGCAGACGCCGTGATCAGCCGTTATTCCCCATTATGTCGTATACGCGGCGCTGGCTTATATCCCGTCTGCCCGCCTCCCCGTGCAGGCGGCGGGTGATGCGCCCCACGCCGGCCCGGTCCTCCCTGCACGCCCTCAGGACGGCCTCCTCCTGATCGGGCGTCGTGTGCACCCGCGGGCGCCCCGG
>JAHRAJ010000002.1 GCA_020027365.1 Cenarchaeum sp. | reverse complement strand
CCGGCCTATCCAGTAATAGGTCTCGTCAATCGTGTCCTCTGCAATCAAGACCACCAGCCTCCCGGCATCCTTGCGTCCCGTGCGGCCCCGGCGCTGCACAAACCTGATCGAGCTTGGGACGTTGTCGTAAAACACGACCAGGTTTACCTCGGACACGTCAAGCCCCTCCTCCCCAACCCTAGTGGCCACCATCACCCGGTACTGGCCGTCACGGAACCGCTGGACCGCCTCGATCTGCTTTTTCTGCTTCAGCCCGGTCTCCCCGGCCTTGCCGATCAGTATCCCGGAAGGAATCCCGGCATCCTCCAGACTCGAGTGTATGACGTCCACCGAGTCGCGGTAGCTTGAAAACACCAGCGCCTTGCCCTGCAACCCCCGCAGAATCTCCAGCAACCTCGGAATCTTGGGGTGCTCCATCCCCTTTTTCTGCGCCGACTGCGCCTGCGAGACGGCGCGCGTAAAGTTTTGATCAATCTCGAACAGATCGCGGACGCCCACCCCCTTTTTCTTGCGCGCCCTCTCGCAAAACCTCAGAAACGGCGTAATCCCGTGGGCCTCGAGTATGCTCAGCGCATAGTGTATTCGGATTGCCGTAAACAGCGGCTTGGCGGCGCGCCGGTTCCTGCCCAGCACGTACGGGCGTGCCCGCAAGAGCGCAGAGAGCGACTTTTGTCCTGCCAGCGGCACGCCCTCCCGCTTTAGCGTCGCGTACCGCTCGTCCAGCGCCGCCTTTACCAGTCGCTGCACCTCCCTCATCTCGTCGGGCAGCCTCACCTTTATCCACTCGGTCTTGGTCTTCTGTATGTACGGCCGGACATCCTCGCTGTCCTCGGTGCGTTGCGCCACCCTGGCAATCCTCAGCGTGGTCATAATCTCGGTGGCCTTTGCCCGCTCGCTGGGCAGCGTGGCGGTCATTCCCAGAATGCGCGCCCCCGTGTGCGCAAACCGCTCGGCTATCCCCGAGTAGGCATACCCCCCCACCGCCCTGTGCGCCTCGTCAAACACCACCAGGCTAAACTGCGCCGGATCCACAATCCTCCGGTCCAGATCATTCTTTGCAATCTCCGGCGTCGCGCACACCACGCTGTTCAGCCACAGCTTTTTCCTCTTGGCCAGCAGATCCTCGCCCGTGACCATCCCAATGTCGTCAAGCAGCATGTTCTCCCGCAGGAATCCGTGGTGCTGGTTGACCAAAACCCGGGTCGGCGCCAGAAACAGCGCCCCCCCGTCACCCCTCTGCAGATACTCGCAGATCACCTGCAGCGCCACCGTCGTCTTGCCCAGCCCCGTAGGCAGCACCACCACGCAGTTCTCCGAGGCCGCCTGCCGGGCCAGCGCCACCTGGTAGTCGCGCATCTCCACAGACTCCTTGCGCACAAACCGGCTCTCGTAATACTCCATGCCGCACGTCTCCGGCCCTTGGATTTTATTCCTTGCGCGAAAACATGGCGGTTGCCTCGCACGCACCAATAAATATGGGGCGCGCCGCGCCGAACCGTGAACAGCGACTTCAAGGCAATCGGGCTGTCCCTGATCGGCATACTGGTCATGGGTGCCGCCTGGGGGATTTACACGGTATACGGCCAGTAGCATCTGATCCGCGATCCTTCCGCCGCCTGCAATCATACGCCGCATCATCCACTCGCCGGTCTGCAATACCCGACGCGCCTGACGGCAGACGGCATCAAAAACAAACCCACCGAGGTCACCGGCCGCGAGCCGATGCCGCCTGCCAGAGCATCACGCGTCCCGCGGCCCTGCCCGAAACCGGCCGGCCAACCGTTGCCAAAAGACGGCAAACAGGCAAGCAAGACGGCCGCGCGTCACATCCGGCTCAAAAGACGGTTATACGCAACATCTAAATCAAATCGCCGCAAAAACGGTTCGTGTCCGCCACGCCCATGCCGGTCGCACTCGCCGCCGCCGTCGTCGTCGTGCTTGCCGCCTGCATCACGCCGGCATCAGGAGATCAGGGCGATAATCCCGCCCCGAGGGCCAGCCTTGCAGGATGCGAGCGCATGCCCGGATACATATACTGGTGGCACTCGGATGCCACGCACCGGCTACCCAGTCCAGGACACGCGCCATACATGGAATACGGCGTAAACTATGCAAACTCCTCCAAGGTCATGCCTGACCTGCAAAAACGCATCGACGCCGGAGACAAAGAGCTGTGCGTCACCGTGGTGACGGCCGTGTCCGCCCTGCCAGGCGGGACAATACACGCCGGGGAGGACCTGCACGGCGGTGCCAACGCCACCCTGTACGCCATGGCGGCGTTTCTCGAAGGACGGGGCGCCGTGCTCGAACAATACTGGGACTGGGAGTATGACGGCTCTGGACGGCTAAACTACCCGGACATGACGCTGTATGCCAAATTGGATGGCGGCGGCGGATCAAACGACACGTATCCGTATCCCAAAGAGTGGTTTGGCTACAAGGACAGGACGTTCCTGCTGCACCAGCTAAAGGGCCAGATTAGCGCCCGGATTCCGGCCTCGCTGGTGCCCGATCTGGCGGCGCGGGCGGACGTCGTGGCCATCGACGCATACGGCAAGCGGGTCGGAACGCCAGACTTTATGTTCTTTGGATCCACCTACGTGTATCCGTTGCTGTGGGACATGGCAGCGTACGACGGACCCGTCCCCGTCACAATCCCGGTCATCTGGGCGGGACAGGCAAGATACCCGGACATCGGCTGCCCCCACCTGTGCCCCGACGAGCACGACCGGCACTACTATGCAGACGGATACCACGAAGGCAGGCAGGAGTTTCACAGGGCATGGCTGTCCTCGCTGATCAAAGACGGCGGAGGAAACATAACCAGGCACCACCACGGGTCGCCCGCGTACATGGCTGCCAGCATCCCCCCCGACATGCTGGCCGACCTTGCAGACCTGCGCATTCTCACAGACATACGTCTCGGGGATGGCATCACGACGCTGTCCGTCTGCAATTCAGAGCACCCGTGCCCGGTACACATCATCTCCCAGCTTGGAGACACCCCAGATCACGACTGCTGGCCCCCCACTCCCTGCCGCGTCACAGACCACGTAATCCCAATAGACCCCAAATACAGGGACGTGGTCGACAGATGCATAAAACAGAAAACATGCTATTGGGAGCCTGCGACGCCCAGAAACGATCATGGGCCCCGCAACGCGTCCGACAAAACGGCCGGGGGCGGGAAGGAAAACCACGGCAAAGCCGGCGACGGATCACACCCCTGCCTCTCCGGACGGATCCACGTTGACAGGCCCGGCAGGGGCGACGCAGTGTGCGTATACCCGCCAACCGCCGAGTTGCTTGCCGCGCGCGGCCTGCTGTAACACACACGCGCGCACGCGCGCACGCGCGCACCACCACCACCACCACCACCACGACGCCAGACCGGTCGCCGCGACCACGACACGCATACGCAATGCTCACTCCATCATCTTTAGCGTGTCCGACGCGGTGATGATTCCGATAATCCTAGTCTGCTTTGAGACCAGGATGCACTTGGAGTAGCGGATTAGCGGGACCAGCACGTTTGCCGGCGTCTTAAAGTCGACGATCGGCGGTATCGCATCCATCGTATCCGAGATTGCGGTTGCCCTCGGATCCGCCCCGCCGTCGGACAGGTGCTTTACAATCCCGTCCTCGGACACCAGTCCGACCGGCTCGGCCCCGTCAAATATCGGAATCTGGCTGATTGACATCTTATGCATCTTTTTTATCGCAGCGTGCAGCGTGTCCTGCGGACCCAGCTTTACGACATCCCTGCTGCAAAAGTCCCCCGCCGTGTGGGAGGACGACGTTCCCTCCAGCGTGGCCAGGCTGTCAAAGATTTTTTTCGCGGTTTCATAGCCGGGCTTGCTGCGCCCCGACTCTATCTGGTTGATCATAGAGGTGCTCACGCCCGCCATGGATGCAAGCCGTTTTTGCGTGATTCCGATCTTGAGCCTAATCTGTCTTATAGAGTCGATTCTAGGCAGCATGAATACAGGATTTGGCGCAAATTATTAAACTATTTCCGGCCCCTTGCACGGGCAACCCTGCCCCTCACACCTTTTTTTGGTCCTAGTGCAGTCTTACGCGTCCCCCCAGCACCGGTTCTTTTGCGGGCGGTGCGCTTGACGGTTCTTTTGCGGGCGGTGGAGGTTGTGGCCGCCCTGCTTTTTGCTGTACGCTTGACGGTTCTTTTGCGGGCTGTTCTTTTACGGGCGACGGTTGACGTCACCCTGCCTTTGGCGGTGCGCCTGCGGGCGGTGGAGGTTGACGTCCTGCCTTTGGCGGTGCGCTTGGAGGTTCTTTTGCGGGCGGTGGAGGTTGCAGTCACCCTGCCTTTGGCGGTGCGCTTGGCGGTTCTTTTGCGGGCGGCGGCGGTCCGTCCACCCGCCTTTGCGCCACCTATCGCGGCCTGTGCGGCCGCAACTATCGCGATAGGAATCCTGTGTGGCGATGCACTCACATAGCTCAGACCCGCGCCGTGGCAAAACCGGATCGATGACGGGTCGCCGCCATGCTCCCCGCATATGCCAACCTCCAAGTTTCTCTTTACACGCCGCCCGTTTGCAATGCCAATCCTCATAAGCCCACCGACGCCGCCCGTGTCAATAGACTGAAACGGGTTTTTCTCCAACAGCTCGCGATCCATGTATTCAGGCAGAAACTTGCCCTCGGCGTCCTCTCTGCTAAAGCTGAACGTGGCCTGCGTGAGATCGTTGGTTCCAAAGCTAAAGAATTCCGCAGTCTGTGCAAGCTCATCGGCGGTGACGCATGCTCTGACCACCTCCAGCATGGTCCCAAAGTTGACCCCGAGCCGCCGCCCGTGTTTCTTTTCCATCTCAGACCGGATCGAGTCGTATGCAGACTTTACATAATCCAGTTCGGCCACACTACTGACCTGCGGGATCATAATCTGCGGCCGGGCGTCAATCTTTTTGCGCGCACACTCGGCGGCGGCCTCAAATACGGCCCTGATCTGCATCTCGTAAATCTCAGGGTAGGTTATCCCAACCCGGACGCCCCTGTGCCCCATCATCGGGTTTATCTCGGCCAGTTCCCTCGCCCTAGCAAGCACGATCCGGGCCTCCTTGAGATCTGCGCCGCCGCCCCCCTGCCCGCCCTCCATCCGGTGGATCTTTTCTGCAAGCTCCTCGGGGTTTGGAAGAAACTCGTGCAGCGGCGGATCCAGCAACCTGATCGTGACCGGGTGGCCCTTCATCGCCCTCAGTATCTGGACAAAATCGCTCTTTTGCAGCTTGCCAAGCTTGTCCAATATCCCCCTGCGTTGCTGGGTGGTCTTGGCCATGATCATGTCCACAAACAAGCCAATCCTGTCCCCGGCGTTGAACATGCGCTCGGTCCTGCACAGCCCTATCCCCCGAGCCCCATACTCGCGCGCCATGGCGGCCATCTCCGGCGTGTCGGCGTTGGCCCTGACCCCGATCTTCTTGGCCTTTTGCGACCACTCCAAAACGCGCTCAAAGTCGCGGGTAATCCTGGGCTTTATGGTCGGTACATGCCCCTTGTACACGGCACCGGTACTGCCGTCAATGGTTATGGGATCGCCCTCCAGGATGGTAGCGCCGCCGCCCCCCGCCGTCGTCGTCGTACACCTTTTTTGTTCATAGTCTATCCTGAGATCAGAGCACCCCACTATGCACGGCTTGCCCATCCCCCGTGCCACCACCGCCGCGTGCGATGTCTTGCCCCCCCTGCTGGTAAGTATGCCCGCGGATGCAAAGAATGCCGGGACGTCCTCGGGTCGGGTCTCCTCCCTGATCAAGATCACGCTGGCGCCGTTCTCGCCCATCGCAGTAGCTCGTTTCACATCAAACACCGCAATCCCGGTCGCCGCGCCCGGCGATGCCGCAATCCCGGTCGCCGCCCGTTCAAACCCCCCGATGGCAGACGGGTCGATGGTCTCATGCAGCAGCTGCTCCAGCTGGTCGGCCTGCAGACGCAGCAATGCGCGGTTTTTGTCTATGAGCCCCTCCTCCACCATATCCACGGACGTCTTTACCATCCCCGCCGCGTTCATCTTGGCATTCCTCGTCTGCAACAGGTAAAACCTGCCGCGTTCTATCGTAAACTCGATGTCCTGCGGCTCTTTGTAGTGCCGCTCCAGCCTCTTGCACGTGGCCACAAGCTCCTTGTACGACTCTGGCATCTCCCTCCTCATCTGGTCCACCGGCTTGGGGGTCCTGACACCCGCCACCACGTCCTCCCCCTGCGCGTTTACAAGATACTCGCCAAATATCCGGTTGGTGCCATCACCCGGGTTTCTTGTAAACACGACCCCCGTCGCGCTGTCCTGGCCCATGTTCCCAAACGCCATGGCCACCACATTGACCCCGGTCCCGTTGGCGACATCCCGCGTAATCCCGTTCTTTTCGCGGTATACAACGGCGCGCTCGCCCATCCAGCTTCCAAATACCGCCCTTATGGCCAGCTCCAACTGCTCGTACGGATCGGACGGAAACTCGCGTCCCGCTCGCTTTTTGCAGATGTCCTTGTACTTTGAGACCACGCCGCGCAACGTCCCCGCGTCCAGTGCGCCGTCCTCGTCCACCCCCTGCGCCCTTTTTGCTCCGTCCAGGACGGCGTCAAACTCTGCGTCATCTGCCCCAAACACCACCTTGCCAAACAGCTGGACAAAGCGCCGGTACGAATCCCACGCAAACCTGTCACTGCCGCTGCTGGCCGCCAGCCCCTCGACGGTGCGGTCGTTGAGGCCCAGGTTCAGTATCGTATCCATCATGCCCGGCATCGATATTGCGGCGCCCGACCTGACCGATACCAGCAACGGGTCGTCGGCCGAGTCCCACCCCTTTCCGGTCCGGGCCTCGATCTTGGCGATGTTCTTCCTAATCTCCGGAATCAGCGACCGCGGCAGCTTTTTGCCGTTTGTGTAATACCCGCGGCAGACGTCCGTCGTTATCACAAACCCCGGCGGCACCGCAAGCCCAATCCTCGTCATCTCGCAGAGGCCCGCGCCCTTGCCCCCCAGCAACCGCTTGTCCGAACCGTCGCCCTCGTCGTAGAAATAGATCTGCTTTTTTCCCATTTCCATGCCGTCGCCGACAGGGGTATAAATGAATACGCCTTGATACCCGGCACCGTTTCCAATTCGGCACCCGGCGGCGTCAGGCACGATCACCCCCCGAAAATGACGAATTTCGACGTTTTTGCATCCGGCCGATTGGCGGATCGGCGGGGGCCGCCGACCCGGCGGCGCCGGTCAACTTGCGACCAGGGAAGATGGACGGCAATGCAGATTTCAGGAGGTGCAGATGCCGTGATGATGCCTCGAATCAACACCTTTGGCCGCCGTTTGGTTCACATCACAATTGGCCGGGGCCTGATTCCCTTTTCGTCAATTTGGCCGCCGAATTGTATGCAACGTCATCCACAACACGGCCCTCTGCCAGTTGGCGGATTCCTGCAAGTTGTCAGGCCCTTACACGGCACCGTCATAGTGCATTTGCCGCTCGAATTTGAAATCGATCAGGGTCACTTTTTTCTCCGTCCGGCCATCCACGCTGAAATACAACTTGCAGACCCTGTTGAATATGACATAAACGTCGTCTTCCTTGATTGGACACGTCATTATGTTTGTCAACTCTCGGAGCTGTTTTGATTTCACTTCATTTACCAACGACTCGACGATTTCACGTCTAGAATAATTCTGCATTTGAAGTTTTTCGTAAAACCCTCTCGTCTTGAATGCTATTTCCATCATGCATCAGACCCGATAGCACAGCTATGCTTTGGAGTCCAAGCCCAAAATTTCTTCGTACGATGTCGGGACGATTGGACTCTTGAGGGCGTTCTCAACCAACTCCGTATCGGCACTAGACCAGTTTGTCTCCTCCTCGGTCCATGCACCATATGCCGGATTTCTCCCTCTAGATCTGATGATTTCTGCCGTCTTTGACATGTGGTTTAGTTCTTACAATCATATATTATTGTACCGATGCAAACCATTCGGCATCCAGTATAACGCCATTTTTGTCAAATTCGTCATTTCAAGAGTTGATCATCCCTAGCGACAGGTTCAGAATCGGGCATCCAAACTCCTAGCAATCACTTAAATAGGAGCTTGCTGGTGTTTGTTATCGGTAACCGTCCCATGAATCATAAAACAAAAACAAACCCCAGCAGATCCCTGTCCAAAAACGAGGCAGGCATCCTGACCGAGTTGAGCTATCACAACAAGACGATCTTCACGCCAGACGATCTTCGGGGGATGACAGACAGCCCCCGAAATGTCCTAGACCAGCTGATACGAAAAAAATGGCTGTTGAAGATCAAAAGGGGCGTGTATGTGATCGTGCCGCTTGCCGCCGGAAGGGGCGGGGCGGATAGTCACACGCTGCACAACTTTGTCATTGGATCCCTTTTTGCAGATCCGCATTACATAGGATATGCAAGCGCGCTAAACTATTATGGGTTTACAGAGCAGATACCACCAAGGACGTATGTTGCAACGGCTCGGCCAAAAAATGGACGCCGTGTACTAGGCGTAGAGCTCAGGTTTATCAAGATTGCAGACTACAAGTGGTTTGGCGTGGATACAGTCGAGATTGACGGTCAGATGATCAACATGTCGTCACCAGAAAAGACGATCGTGGACTGCTTGGATCGTCCGGAACACGCCGGTGGGATAGACGAGGTCGGCAAGGCGCTGTATTTTTCACGCAACATGATAAATCTTGGCAAGATGGCAGGCATGGCAATACGGATGAAAAACACCGCCGTCATCAAGCGGCTCGGATACCTGTCGGAGGTTTTAGGGCTAGAGGACTGCCTAAAAGTCATAGCCAATGCCTACCTGTCAAGCGAGTATGCCAAGCTGGAGCCAAAATCCAATACAAGGGGGAAGATTGTCGAGAGGTGGAAGCTGCGCGTAAACACAGACATCATAATAGATCGGTGGATGAGTTGATCAAGGAGCAGATCATACGGAAAATCATACGGGATTCAGGAATTGCGACAGACGCGGTTGAAAAAGACTATGTTCTTGGCTGGTTGTTGCACGGAATAGCAAAAAGTCCCATTGGAAAAAGTCTGATTTTCAAGGGGGGGACGTCCCTGTCAAAGATGTATTTCCCGCAAAAGTGGAGGATTTCTGAGGATTTGGACTTTACATTTGCAGCCCCCATAACAGACCGGGGTAGATTTACGGCAGAGTTTCAGAAGCACATTCCCGATTCTCTGCACAGCTATGCCGGAATCAATTGCAGAATCGAGGACGAACCACATCATAGCGGTGGATTTTTTACATGTACTGTGAAATATACTGGCCCCGTCGGAAATGGAAGAGTCAAAATCCACATAACAACCGAAGCAGAGATAGGCCCCACAACAGCAATCAAAATGCCACAGATTCCAGCAGAGTATGAATATCCAGACTTCCGTGTTACGACGTACACTCTGGAAAACATTCTTGCAGAAAAGCTAAGGGCCATGATCCAAAGGAAAAGAATTCGCGACTATTACGATGCCTGGAAGTTGTTGAGAAACGGCGTGGTGGGAAGACCCAACATCCCCCTCTTTTTAAAAAAGTGCAGATCAAAGGAAATCACCTATTCGGGAATCCATCAGTTTTTCCCGGACGGTATAAAAGACACATTGAAGCCGTATGTCGGATTTATAACATGTGCAGGGCGTGAAAAAATCAATCTCGATGGCATTCTTGCAGAATTAAAGAACGATCTAAGTGAATTTCTTCCCTGAGGGCGGTTGCCCGAACCACCAAAGCAAGTCGGATCTGCATGTCATATTCCATGCTGTAAAGACATCCATACGGCGGTCCAACACATATGCCGTCATGACGCGCACCAATCCCTACAAATCAGCAAAATACGCGCCGATCGCCACACAGCCGCACCACACCAGAGCCGACATCCCACCCACACTCCAACCCAATCCGCCACCACCACTGCCGCCGTTTGGAATCCCTTGCCGGTTGTAGCCGCCCGCACCATCACCCAGACCTCCCCCCCCCCAACAACACCCCGACCACACCGCCACCCACCCGCCCACCATCCAAAACCAGGATGCACACACGCAGGCGCGCACATGTACTACTTTAAAACCTCAAGAATCGAGAGCCCCACCATGTTGGTAAGCGAGTACCCCTTGCGGCTCACGTCCGAGCGGGTCTTTTCACAGTACTTGTTTATGCTCCGGTGGCTCTTGTCTCCAGAGACCTCTAGCACCACGATGCTCTTGTGGTACGGAAATGCAAACTTGGGATCCTCGTTGCAGTAGACATCCATGTGGGCCAAGCCGGCCCGGGCAATCTTCTCGCGCTTGGCGACGACGTTTGCAATCTCGGCCACGTCCTCGCCGGACTCGCCGTACTCCAAATAATACACGGACACAAAGTTTACAGTCCCGTCCACCTCGCGCTCGAAAAAGTCGTCGTCCAGGTGGAACACAAACGACTCCTCGGTCTGCTTGAGGCTGCTGACGGTATCGGATACCGAGTCACCGTCCCTAAACCTGGCCAGCAGGTAGTGGTTGGAGCAGTGCGTAAAATACGGCTTGCTGTCGCCGGAGAATGTGGCCGTGGCAAAATACATAGACTCTATGTTCGGCGATCGCTCCCACAGCTCCTTGAGCTCGACAGAGCCGTGCGTATGATTGTACGGGTAGCACACATACCCGCTTGTTGGTTCCTGCTTGCGCACCAAATCGACGAATAATGGTCGGTATTTAACATTTCTATAAAAACCCGGCAAAAAAAGGGCGCCGTAGTCGCCCCAATGAAACCCGGCACGTCCAGAAGAAATGACAGGCCCGGCCAACCGGCGGCAGGCCGCCTGCCAGCAACGCCGCCCGATCATGGCAGGAATCGCGCCTGCGCACGCAAAACGACGCGGGTGCGGTCAGACGGCAGGCAGCACGGCACGCCAAAGCACCTACACCGCTTCGATAGTTATTTAATACACACGGCGCACGCACATGCGTCCCAAGCTAGCTCAGCCTGGTAGAGCTTCCGGCTGTAGATGTCGGCCCTGGCTGACCGCATCAGCATATCAGGCATACAGAAACCGGGTTGTCGAAGGTTCAATTCCTTCGCTTGGGACCACACTAAAAATCCCGCGGGATGTGGTTGTTCTCCTTTAGCCAGATCACCTGCGGCAGCGTAAACCTCCACACGATGTCGCCCTTTTCCTTGTCGTTAAAGTCCCACGGCGCTATGATCACAATGTCGTTGTCGCGTATCCACACGCGCCTCTTGAGCTTGCCGCGTATGCGCCCGCGCCGGGTTATCCCGTCGGTGCACTTTATCATGACATTCTCGCCTCCAAGCATCTTTAGCACGCGGCCAAACATCTCCCCCTCCCCCGGCAGCCGGATCTCCTTGAGCTCGCTTTCGTTCTTTACCTGGCGCTTTCCCATGCGGCTTTCACACCACGTTTACTTATAACTGTGGGGTTTGTGATCACCCCGCACCCGCCGACAACACCCGTCAATCACGCGGACGGCACACACCACGCAGACGGCCATCACGCAATCAATCCGCCTGCCGCGCCACGCGGGCCGACCGCCGACCGCCGACCGCAGCCAGTCCGTCCGGTTTCAAACGGCAACGGATTTATTCAAACCCGCCGGCAGTCACCCATGGAGTTTGGATGCGTGCAGGACTGTTCACAGTGCTGCATACAGCGTGAATACTATCCATCGACAAAGTTTGGCAAGATCGGGGTGCTCGTCCTCCCCCAGGAGAAAAAAAGGATCGAGGAGATGGCCGCGCGGCGCGGCATCAGCATAACGATAATCCCAAGAATCGGCACGTCCGACTCCCCCAACGACGGCGGCCCGTCCAGGATCATCGCGTACCAAATGATGGGCAGGGACGACAACGGGGACACCTGCCCGTTTCTTGACACAGAGTCCGACAAGAGGTCGGGACACGGCGGGTACACGTGCGGCATATACGACGACAGGCCGCTGGCATGTGCGGCGTATCCGCTGATCGGGACAGACCCCCCCAAACTGGATCAAAAGTGCAGGTTTTGCACAGAGTGCGGCACCACGGCCGACGGCAACCTGGACTCGGAGGCAAGGGCGCTTGCGGTGATTGCAGGCGGCACGCGCGCGGAATCCTCGTGCACGGTCTGGAGGTATGCCACCGGCGTCGGCGAGAAAAAGGACGCCCGCGCCATCAAAAAGGGGTGGATGACGGAAGACGCATAGCGGCGCGCGCGGCGCCTACGGGTTTATGACCGCCCTGCCCAGAATCCGGCGCCCCTTGAGGTCGCCCAGCGCAACATTCGCATCGTCAAGCGCATAACGCTTGGACACAACGGGATTTATCGTGCCCTTTCTTGCAAGTTCCAGCAGGGCCACCATGTCGTCATAGCTGCCCGTATACGCGCCCTGGATGGTCATGGCCTTTAGCGGGATTGTGACCAAGGACAGCTCGACTGCCCCCCCAAACAGCCCCACCAGCACCAGATTGCCGCGCTTGCGGAGTATCGACAGCCCGAGCTTTGCGGTCGGCGGGGCGTTGACAAAGTCCACCACGCTGTCGGCCCCGGCCCCGCCGCACAGGGACATAATCCGCTGCTGCGCATCCGGATTTTTAGAGTTTATGACGTGGTCGGCCCCCATCCTTTTGGCCGCATCCAGCTTTTCATCGTCCAAATCCACGCAGATGATCTTGGCCCCGGTGACGGCCCGCGCCACCTGGACGCCCATCAATCCCAGCCCCCCCGCGCCTATGACCACCAGAAACTCGGGCGAGTTTGCATTGGCCTTTTTGATCGCGGTGTATGCGGTCAGCCCCGAACAGGCAAGGGACGCGGCCCCCTCGGGATCAACGCCGTCCAGCGCGGCCAGATACCGGTGGTGCGGCACCAGCACATACTCGGCATACCCGCCGTCCTGGAATATGCCCAGCGACCTGGGCGTATCGCACAGGTTTTCGTTGCCTGCCCCGCACGCGACGCACCGGCCGCACCCGACCCACGGGTATACAAGCACCTCGTCGCCGGGGGCGACATCCCCCCCTCCCACGTCGGGGCCCACCCGGTGCACGGTGCCGACAATCTCGTGGCCCGGCGTAACCGGATACCGCACCCCCCTGTCCGTAACCTTCATGAACGTGCCGTCGCCAAGATCATACCCCCCCTCCCACAGGTGCAGATCGCTGTGGCACACGCCGGCGGCCCTCACCTTTACCACCACCTCAGACCCCCCCGGGACGGGGGCCTCCACGTCCTGCACGGACAGGGGTTCCTCCGGCCTTACTATGCGCGCCGCCTTCATGCACGAAATTGGCCGTTTTGCAATATAAGAGTTGACTGGATGGGACGAAAAAATAGAGCCCCTAGAATTATTATGGAACGGGTACGAAAAACATCGTATGAGTAACGACCAGATCGGCGGCGTGGACGGCGCCGGCGTGGACGGCGCCGGCACGATCCAGGCAGGCATATCGCAGGCCCCCGTCAACGTGCTGTTCAACACGTCCGGGATTGCAAAGCGCGACGTGTGGGAGATTGACCTGATCGGCATACTGGAGATGCTCATACGCATACTCGAAAAAAGCGGCAAAAAGGACCTCCGCGTGGCCGGCATGGCCGCGCTGTCCTCCTCGCTCATATACAGGATGAAGGTCGAGAGCATATTCGCGCTGCAAAAGGCCGCCATGTCCAAAAAGCCGATGCCGCAGAGAAGGGACGTCAGCATAGAGATGATCAACATCCCGTACAGGCACGAATCCACGTACCCGGTCACGCTCAACGAGCTGCTCGGGCTGCTGGAAAGCCTCATCGGATCAATCGCAAACCCGCAGTCACGGAGGGGCGGCAGAATCAGCTTTGAGCCGGTTGAAACGCCCGACTTTGAGGACTATTTCATATCGCTTGAAAACATAATCGGCAAGTACGAGGATCTCATAATCAAGAAGATCACCCCGTCCGGCGAGGGGATGCTCCAAAAGATCATCGAGGGTCTTGACGCCACCGACTCGATCCGGTGCTTTTTCGCGGTCCTCTTCATGGCAAGGGACGAGAGGGTGGACCTGGAGCAGGCCGACGACGACATACGGATAACGCTGGTGACGCCGCAGGCACAGCCCTCCAAAAGCGGCGGCGCCGGTCACCGGGAAGAAGACAGGCCGGATTCGCACGACGGCCGCAGCCAGTGATGATGATGGCGGTGACGGCGGCGTCAAGGACGGTCACGCAGCGTGAAAGAGCCAAGCAGAACGAGGCGATTGCGCGCATAGAGGCCGCCCTCTATTCTGCAGGCAGGCCGCTGCGCATAGAGGAGATCATACGCGCGTCCGGCACCGAATCCAGGGCAAGGACGCTTGACATCCTAGAATCCCTGATGAAAAAAATGAGGGGCAGCTTCAAGGCCCTAGAGGTGGTGGTCCTGCCGGACGGGACCTACGTGTTCCAGCTAAAGCCCGAATACGTCGACGTCGTCAGAAGGTACGCCTCAAAGCCCATACTTCCAAAGGCCACCCTCAAAACGCTGTCATACGTGGCGTACATGCAGCCCATATCCTCAAAGCAGCTCGTCGAGACCAGGGGAACCGGCGTGTACACGCACCTCAAGGAGCTGCGGCAGCTTGACTTTATCAAGAGTCAGAACGTCGGGAGGCTCAAGATATACACCACCACCGAAAAATTCCAAAAGTATTTCGGCATACAGGGCGACTCGGACTCGCTAAAGCAAAAGCTGTTCAAAAAGGTCAGAAGGGTGTCTGCGGACGGCCAAGGCGGCGGCGCCAGCAGCGGCGGCGGCGCCAGCAGCGGCGGCAAAGACGGCAAAAGACGGCAATGAGCGCCGCCGACCGCGGCCGGCGGCCCGCCATTCCGCCTTTTGCCGCGTCCCAGGACATCGTAACCAAAAAACCAAACAACAATGATCACCGCGGATGGTCGACCGTCGCCTTGTGGCCGCCCCCGATCCAATCCCGCGCGACGAGCTTGCCAGACGACGGGCCATCAGGCATCGCGGGTGGAAGCCGCATGGCCAGGACCGGCCCACCCACCCCCCGCAACGCACGCCAGTCAGAGGCCGATGGCCTAGCATTTGTTCAACGATCCCGCCAAGACGCCGTGTACATCATGCAGGCGGATGGAATGACATACGACGCCGCCACAGCCGAATGCTTGCAAGACTGCATGCAACAGCCCGTCCACACAACGGCGGCAAAACGTACCGGCTATTCTGCAACCAAGACCGCGTTGACCACGCCGTCCTGCCCCGGCCTAGACACAATCCTGCACTTGCCATCCTCGGTATCCAAAATTGCGCCCTTGGTGATCACGCCCCTCCTGCGATAATCGTTGTTTGTGGGATTGTCCACCACCTTGATAATCTTTGTCTTTTTCACCCTGCCCCCACCCGTGACAAGGTTTGCAAAATCAACGGTCTTGAGGGCGGTCTTGTTGTTGTTTTTGCCCCCGCGCGTCCTGCGCGTCACCGTGACCTGCGCCCCGGTCAGGGCCTCGTTGGGATACCGGTCAGTCTCATACTTGCGCCGTATCCTCAGCGGGTGGCGCCTGCCGCCCGTAATCTTGCTCGTGGCCAGATTTTCAACCGATTTTCGCATATGCCGCCTTTTTGGCGCTCTAATTTATACACAGCGCAAGGCGGCGCGTCCCGCAGGCGATCACCCAAAAAAAAGGAATCCGGGCGCGTCCCGCGGCTGGCACGGATCGGCGGCGGCGGTGGCGGCGGTAGGGTCAAACCGGGCCACGACCGTCCACGGGTTGCGGCCCCCCGGTTTTTGATTCTGGCCGTCTGGCAACCGTTTAGGAACCGGCCCAAGCACGCCCCACCGGGCGCAAGGTGCGGATCCGGCGGATCAGAAAATCACCGGTTTTTTTGCCAAATAAATGCGCGCACCGCATGTAGGCGGCCTCCCGACCCCCCAACGTCCAGACGGCAGCGGCATCACCGCACTCAGCTCCCCGGACACCCCAATGGACTGGACGGATCGTGTACAAACCGGGTTTATGCCACCCAATGTCGGGTCCAAACAGCATTTGTTACTCTGCGTATCACCGGGGTTTATGACAATGGCCGCTTGCAGTCGGTGCCCGCATATTGAACTCTGCACCCCCCCCCCCCAACCACCACACCACCACCCAGCCACGTCATAGCCGCACATCTGCGGGCTGATAGTTGGCGCCACCCTCTGATCCGGCATTCTCAGCACCGTGCGGACGGACGGCAGCGCCTGACCGCCCCGCCGGTCCCTCTGCCCCCCCGAGCCGATGCCTGCCAGCGCGGCTGACGGGCCCCACGTACCGGCAGCGTCCCGCCGGTACCCGTAGATCAGACCGCGCAAACCGCCGACCCTTTGGTCCAGACGCTCGTACGCACTGTCATCCCGCCGCTCCAGCAGGTCTGCCCGCAGTTTGGCCAAACCAACATCGCGGGCCGCCGCCGCCGCCGCGCCAGACACCAGCCCGACAGGTGGCGCCAAACGGCCAAAGCGCCGTCCACGCAGGTCAGACGCCCAGACCCTCGGCCTTTGTCATGTCCAGATACACCTTGTCACCCACGGCAAGCCCCATCTCCTTGTACTCGTGCATGTCCAGCCTGATCGAGGTCGTCCCCGAGTACACCCCGTGGCCCCCCGAGCCGCCCATCCCGGACAGCATCTTGTTGAGATCCTTCATCATGTCATTCATGTTTGTAAACCCCATCACCTTGGGTCCCCCCCCAAACTGCCCCTCCGGCGACGGGCCCTCCCGCACGTCCTTGGCAGACATCAGCGAGACCACCACGTACGGCTGGCCGTCGGGGGCCGAGTCGATGCTTTTTACGACATACTCCTTGCGCATGCGTGTGCCACACCCATGGCGGATTTAAACTGTACGCAGACGGCCGGCCGGCCGCCGGACAGGGCCCGCCCGGCCACAGGCCTGCCGG
>JAHRAJ010000087.1 GCA_020027365.1 Cenarchaeum sp. | reverse complement strand
GATCGCCAGTCGATTGAGGGGGGGGGGCGTGTCGATCATAATCACCGATCGCCAGTCGATTGAGGGGGGGGGGCGTGTCGATCATAATCACCGATCGCCAGTTGATTGAGGGTGGGGGGGAACGCGTGTGTCGATCGTGGAAGCCCGTACCGATTAGGATGAGGTATGTGTGGCTGGATAAACCATGATGTTTTGCGGTAGTCGTCGTACTGGTGCCGTCTTTGCCAGCTGCCGGCCACCAATTGTAGGTCGGTACTCCTGCTGACTAGATGGAGCGCAAACTTGGTGGGAGCGGGTCTGACAGGCGGTCCGGGTATTGAGATGACCAGACGTTGATCGATGTACCCATGGCGAGTCACGGGACGAGCAGACTCGGGATGAGTGTGTTGGAACCGAGAAGATGATGAAGAGAGCGGAGGCCGGGGCCGTCAGGCCCCGGCCGGAGCGGGAGGGAGCGGGGCCCCAAAGGGGCCCCGCGAGCGGGCCGCCGGCTGAGCGTAGAGAGGGATGAGGATGAGGATGAGGATGAGAATGAGGATGAGTGGCGGGAATGTCGTGGAATGATTGGGATGAATTGACGGTGGAGGTGCTAGATCTGACAAAGGGGGAGCGGGGCCCCGGAGGGGCCCCGCGACCAGATGGGGATGACCACCGCCGGAGGCGGCGGCGCGGGGATGGACGGCTCGTTGTTTTTGGTTTTATGAATAGATGCGAGGTGGACGAGGGTGATGTGGGTCATCTGATGCGGGGACATCGTTTGTACCGCGTAAATCCTCGTGCAGATCATGCACGCCAAAAATGCACGATCTGCACGAAGCGACTCTGCAAAAATGCACGATCTGCACGCCAAAAATGCACGATCTGCGCGGGGGCGTCGGCAACCCGCCAAAATCGTGCACATCGTGCATTTTTTTGGCCTTTTATAGATCTCAGACATGGTGGGCATGGACGAAACCCACATTCCACAGCGGAGGATCCAACTGCGTCAGGGATCGTACGTGGTTACCATACCCCGTGAAATTGCTTTGTCGCTGGGGGTGAGGAAAAACCAGTATGTCCGGTTTGCCATGGTGGGCAGCAAGATTGTGATGAAGGTGACCGATTCCAAGATTACAAAGAAGGATCTTACCGAGGCCGCCAAGCGGTCGGCGCATTTGGATGATGATGTTGATGATGGCGGTGGCGGCGGTGGCGGCGGTGGCGGCGGTGGCGGCGGTGGCGGCGGTGGTGGACGTGCAGGGTACCTTGACGAGCTTGACAATGCCCTTGGGGTTGGCGGTGGCCGGAACGGACACGGTGGCGGCCGGGTAGGCGGCGGCGGCGGCGGCAAGGGGGATGGGGATGAGAATCCGCCCACGTCTGCCGGCGGGGACAGGGTCGGCGTTGGGGGCAAGGTAGGCGGTGCCCAGAGCCGGCTTGACAAGCTCAGGATGAGGTGACGGTGCCGCCGTCGCCGTCGCCATCGTCGACTGTAATGATTATGTGGACCTTGGTCTTTTCGTCATTGGTCAGGCGGCCGTGGATCTGGCGGACGCGGGGGCTGGTGGACCACACGTGGCACTCGGCAAAGCCCAGCTTGGACCATTTGACCATGTTGTGGCGGACGTGCTCGGGGTGGCTTTGGACCTCGCTGGAGGATTCAATCTCGACGCTGATGGGGGTGTTTCGGGCATAGTCATAGGCGACCAGGTCTGTGCGGTCCTCCCCCTTTTTGATCCGCTGGGACGCCGTCGTGATGAACAGTCCGCGGGACAGGTACGCCTTGACGGCCTTGGAGACCATTGGGGGGATGTCGCGGGCGGTGCCTATCACCGAGTGGTCAAACTCTAGGTAGCGGTGGCGGCATTGGGATGTCAGCTCGTAGGGGGAGCTACGACTGTCGGGGTCTGTTCTGGACAACAGGTTCTGGGCCTCCATGCTCTGGAGGACGGGGGCCACCTCTGTCCGGTTTTGTACCTTGAGCAGGTCGACCAGCTCGGACTGGCGCATCCGGGCGCCGGGCGCGCGGAGCAGGCAGATTATGTCCCACCGGAACCTGTCCGGAAATTCTACGGAGATGTTGTCAAGCCAGCGGTCGCGCGCCTTTGTCGCTTCTGTGACCGCGTTTGTGCCCACGACGCCGCCGCCGTACCGGGCCAGCTGGGTGGATACGTATTGCTCAAACTCCGACCTGCTCATGATGCTGGTGTGGATACTGCCGGTGATGATCATGGTGCTGTACGGC
>JAHRAJ010000049.1 GCA_020027365.1 Cenarchaeum sp. | reverse complement strand
ACGACTGGATCGGGTTTTTTCTGACGGCGGTCATCGAGCAGGCGGATCTGACCGTGAGAAAGATATGTGCGTTGTTGGATCTGCGCAAGAAATACCGGGCACGGTTGGCACAGATCCGCGGCGGCGGTAGTGGGCGTGTACATGAGCTGATGGAGAGCCTGTTTGAGAACCCATACATGACGGTTCCAAGGGCACAAAAGATACTTGCGGTGGCATATCCGTCTGCCAAGACTGCTGTCCAAAAGCTGGTGGACATTGGCATGCTGGAAGAGGTTTCCAATTCTCATAAAAGCAGGATGTTCAGATCGGCCGAAATTGCAAGGGTGCTGAGTCTCTGAGTACCGCAGCTGCCATGACGTCAAACTGCTTGGACATCGGGTGGGCGGCATCATGTCTGCAAGATCAGTGCAGGTGGGTGTGGTGTTTCGGGCGGTCGCGGGATCTGTAGCACACACGTTGGCCGCCGCGGCATGCGCACTCCTGGTCTGGTACGGGCGGCAATCGTCGGGACCGGGACCGCTCGTGATGGCATCTGGGTGGCAACCACTTGTAGGCGATTAGCGCCGGCCTCGCCGCCAGCCGTTCACGTCCGGTGATCCCCACACGGGCGTGCTGACGGAGTCGTCTTGGCGGCGGTGGCATCTGATGCAGGCACTGGCCGGGATTGGATTATGGCCATGCCGCCGGCGGGAAACCGGCAGAGGGCCTGCAACCAGACCCCGCCGGGCCGCACACCGCCGGCAGCAGCCGACCGGACCCCAACAAGGCCAATCCCGCCCACCCCTCGGCGGGATAGTCTTGTTCCAAGGATCGACGGCCTTTCCCCCGGGGGCGGGAGGGCCGCCGCCTGTTCACGGCCCGGCGGCAAGGTTAATTTCGTACCGCGCCGGCATGCCTGCATGAGGTTTGTGGCGTCCGGCAAGGTCAAGGACATCTACGAGTACGACGAGTCGCACCTGCTGTTCCGGTTTAGCGACCGCGTGTCGGCGTACGACGTCCGGTTTGACCAGCACGTGCCGCGCAAGGGCGAGGTCCTGTGCGCGTTTGCCGAGTACTGGTTTGGCCAGCCGATGCCCGTACCAAACCACTTTGTCAGGAGGGTGTCGGACACGGAGATTCTGGTCCGCCGGCTGGAGATGCTTTCGGTCGAGTGCGTGGTGCGCGGCTATTTTTACGGCAGTCTGGAGGGGAGGTGGCGCCGCGGCGAGGTGGATCTTCCCGACGGGACGCGGCCGGTCACCGCCGCCCGCCTCCCGCACCCCGTGTTTGATTCGACGACAAAGTCCGACGAGCATGACGTGCCCGTCACGCGGGATGCCGCCGTCGGGGACGGGCTGGTCACGGCACGGCAGTTTGACGAGCTGTCGTCGGCGTCCGTTGCAATCTACGGGATGATGTCTGGGGTGGCCGAGTCTGCCGGCTTTGTCATGGCGGATCTCAAGCTAGAGTTTGGGGTCGACGGGGACGGCCGGATTGTGCTGGCCGACTCCGTGGGTCCCGACGAGTGCAGGCTGTGGCCGCGCGACCTGTATGCAGAGGGCAGGACGCAAGAGGCATATGACAAGCAGATTCTGCGCGACTGGCTGACCGAGCACGGACATGCGCGGCGGTTCGAGGAGGCGCGGGCGCGGGGCCAAGAGCCCGTGCCGCCGGCCATCCCCTGCGAGATCGTCCGGCGGATGACCGGCCGGTATTGCCGCATGCCGTGATTGCGGGCCGCACGCTGTAGTCGTGCGCGGCGGCGGCCCGTCACACGCGGCAAACTCGAATTTCACGCGCCGTTGAACGCCGCCGGCCCATGATCGGCGCGGCGGGCGGGGCCGCCGGCCGCCGGCCTGCCTGCACCCTATTGCAAGACGACCCTGCTGGGATTGGTGCGATGGTGGTGGTATTGCATCCATTTGGGCCGTGCTGGCTTTATGGTGGTTGTATTTCAACGATGGTATACACAGCAACACGACTTTGATGGTGCTGTTATCATGGTGGTGGGGTTTGAACCATTGGATTATGACCGCTACAATGCGCATGGTATTGGTGGCATGTGTATGGTTGCGTGACCGTGGTGGTGAGGCCGGTACGTGCCGCGTGCCGCCGGTCTGTGGATCCGGGCCCGGGGGACCATCAGATTCGTAGTGGGAAAAAATTAATGCGAATGGACAAAAAAATATGATAACATGATCTTTTAGCTTGTCCGTTGGAGGGTAGTATATGTCGACGTTGCTGGAAAAGCCGGTCCGGGTGAGCCGGACGATCACCACGAGCATGGGCCATGCACGCGCCATCGAGGATCCGGCGCGCTCCAAGATTTTGGAGGTGCTGTACCACAACGAGCTGAGCGCCGAGCAGATTGCCGGCAGGCTGGAGGAGGCCGGGCACAAAAAGGCGCTGACCACGGTCCGGCACCACCTCGAGAT
Organism: Cenarchaeum sp.; assembly: GCA_020027365.1. The sequence goes on along the minus strand of JAHRAJ010000049.1, from coordinate 6,512 downwards.
ACTGAGGGGTTCGGGGCTGGTCGAGGTCGTCAGGATTCGCGAGACCCGCGGCGCGATCACAAAATTTTACGGCACGTCCACCAAGCTGCTTGGATACAGCGTCCCAGACGACTTTGACGACCGGTACTCCAAGCAGATAAAGAGCACGGCCGCCAAGGTGGAAAAGATTCTCACGTCGATCGCGCCCAACATGCCACAGATAGAGCAGGACACAAGCCAGGGCGAGGGCTACTCGCAGTATCTAATGCTTGAGATTATGAACCGCGCGGTGACAAACGTGTTTGAAAAATCCGGTGCGGCGGGCGGCGCCCCCGCCAAGACCGGCGACGCAGGGGCGACGCCAGAGGCGGCTCCCGGGAGTCCTGCCGCCGCTGCTGCTGCCGCCCCGGATGCCAAGGCCCCGTCAAAGCCCTCTAAAAAGAGGCGCCACAAGGGATCCTGAGCGGCGGTGCCTGGCGTGGCTGGGGACGGCATGGATCCGCGGGCGGTCGAACTTTTCAACGGCAAAAACTTGGTGTATGTGGCGACGCTGATGGCCGACGGCGCCCCGCAGGTGTCGCCGGTCTGGGCCGACTATGCCGACGGCCATGTTAGGATAAACACCGCCGAGGGGCGGGTAAAGCACAGGAACGTGGTGCGCGATCCAAGGGTGGCCGTGTCTGCCGTGGATCGTGACGACCCGCTCAGGATGACGACCGTCCGGGGGGTTGTCACGGACATACTGCCCGACTATGATTATGTGCACGCAGACATGCTGACGCGCAGGTATGTGGGCCGCGACCGGTATCCGTTCAAGAGGCCCGGCGAGAGGCGTATCATTTTGAGGATACGTCCGAACCGCGTGTTTGTGATGCCCGAACTCCACATGAGCGATGAATAACTTTCAAAACCCGGGTTTGGAAACATTTGTGCGGTTATGTGTGTGGGTGAATCCTGCCATGCGGCATCGATGTTTCAAAACCCGGGTTTGGAAACATGCTATTTTGCGAGTGTGTGGTTTTGTTGACAGTTTGCTATGCACACCATGGCGAGGTCTGTAGAGCCCTGCTCCTTTGTGGGCCGGACTATGACGGTGTATGCAAACCCGGGATCCAGCGCGTCCTCCTCTAGCGGAAAGTATGCGGTGATCTGCGGGGATGTGTCCGAGAACAGGCCGTGGGTCGGCTCGGTGTGGATGCCTCCGCGGTCGATTAGGGTAAACTGCCTCTTCTCGGCGGTTGCCGGCGATCCGTCATGCAGGTTTTTGGCCATGATTCCGACCTTGACAAACGTGCGGTTGGATCCTGTCTCGGGACTGCCCGTCTGGATGCCCTCGTAGGTCAGCGTATACTGCGCGGGGCCTACGGTGATCGGTTCGTTCAGGCCCGCCTCTGTGACGTTTGGCCGGTATTCCGTAAAGAACACCATGGCGATGCCCATGGATGCAACGACCGCTCCTATGACCAGCACGATTCCCAGTCTTGCCATGCCGGGTGGGCGCGGCAGTCGTATATATGGTGAACGCGTGGGGGGGGGGGTTTAGCTTTTGTGCGTGGCTTGGCGGGCGGGGGCATGTCTGGCCGGCCCACCGGGGTGTTTGGAGGGTTGCCCCCCGCATGCAGGCACGGGTGTTAAACCCCCCCTCTAAACCCGTTTTTTTGCAAACGGCGGTTTGTGCCTGAATTCCGGCAGGGGGGAGGGGGGTTTAGCTTTTGTGCGTAAACGCGCCGGCGGGCGGTGCGGCCGCCAACCGTCCTTTAGAACGTCTTTAGCACAAACCGCGTGACCTCGTCGCCCATCTCGGCGACGCGGACCAGCGTCTGGACAAACTCGTTTTGGTTGAACGTCCCCTCGTCGTCCATCACGGCATACACGCCTATGATCAGGCGGCCATCCTCTGTGCGGTTTTTGTTTATGGCGCGGATTGACCTGCAATAGTCGGCCACCTTTGCGGCAAAGTTTTCGCGCTGCTGGCCGTTTAGCTTTAGATACCTGGCATTCTGGTTGTTCTTGAGGGGGATTAGGCACCCGATCACCAGCACGTCGCCGCCCTGCTGCACGGGGTGGAATACCTCTAGCCTGTTTTCAAACGAGCCGGCCCGGTTTAGCACAAACGTAAAGTGGTTTTGGGCGTTTTGGACGTCGGCAAACCTGTAGCTCTCGTGGACGAGCCAGCGCTCGACGCTGTCCCTGAGCCCGCTCCTCCTGTCTGCGCTGCCTGCCGTTGATCCCATGATGGCGCATCCGCACCAGTCCTTATGACTATATCGCACGTGCTAGATGCCGGGTGTTTCTAAACCCGGGTTTGGAAACATCGCCGTGGGGGGGGGGCGTGCCTATTGTGCGGGCACCCTTTTGCGCGCCTGCGTAATCTCAATCTCGACGGTCTCTAGCGGGTCATCCACCTGGTTGCGGCGGACCGAGAACATCTTTGGCCTCTCAAAGTCGTTTGTACAGTCCGGGCAGGCGTACACGAGCACGCGGTGCTCGTTGGGCGCCTTGGGGTTTGACAGCCTCGGGTAGTAGACCAGCCTGGCCCCGCAGTCAACACAGTACCTGTTGGCCCGGCGGGTCCTGGCCAGTGCAAACCTCCTGCATTGCTTTGTATGCACGCCCCGTTATTTGATCTATCCCGTCTATTTTGGTGGACTAAATGGTGATCATGATCAACGCGGGCGGGTTGATGCGCGGGGTATCGCCGACAATGGATATATTGGCCGGTGGCTACGAGGGGGGCGTGTGTGTGGTACTGCCCGGGTTGTGGAAAAGGCGGCGTGTATGTGCGGCAGAGGTGGGGCTGCTGTCGGCGTGCATCGTGGCATTGTGCGCCGCGGGTGATGCACACGCATATGACGGCGGTGCGGAATGGACGACGATGTCCATAGCAGACCCACGGGACAACGGCACCAGCTTTTTGTTCCACTATTTGATCCACAACGCCTCGCTGATCGAATACGGCGGTGGAAATCACACCCCCTGGTTTAATTTCGAGGTGTACGGCGACGACGGGCACGTGGGGCTCAGGATGCCAAAGAACTACCCGTATGAGGAATTGTACGACGAACGGTACCCAGATCACTTTCCCGTCGTGATTGTTGGCACCGACCCGGCGGGGAACCACGTCTGGGATTATGTGGGCTATCTGGACAACACCCGCCTGGTTCCAAACGACTGCTTTCACGACATAGACGTCAGGTCGGGAAACCTCACGCGGGTGGATATTGCAATATCCGTGACCATAGCAAACTTGGGCAAGTTCAACCCGGCACACGTTCCCCAGCGATGCCTCCCGCAGACGATGGATCCGTTGCCTGCACACTACGGGCTCTCGTTCAAGGAGCAGGCCGCCATGGGCGTAAACCCGCCAGACATCCTGTGCGAGGGGGAGATGCGTGCGGCAGAGAGGCCTGGCGGGGATGTTGCATGCGTATACCCTGATACGGCAAGACGGCTTGGGTGGGACGTGCTTTTGCCGCCGTGACCTGCGACTGGAATGCCGTTTTGGTTACCGGACGACGGTGCAGTCCGCGGATAACCGGGCGGGCGTGGCCGGCCCCCGATCCTGCCGCAAATGACGCAGGCACGCCGCTTTACACGCAACCACCACATGATCTGGGTTTGGGGCGCGTGGCGTGGCCGGATCTAGGTTGCCCAACGGCACTGCCGCCTGCAACGGATGGGTCGTACCTGCCCTCGGCCGGGTGATTATGACGGGGATGTCCAACGGTTGGTTGCCTGCAACGGATGAACCGTCGTTATTCGTGACGATCTGTTTCCGATGATGGGTGGTTTAGACTAACAGGTAGGCCAAACATGCAGTAGATCCACCCGTCCGTAAAGCACCGTATCTGGACTTCCTTGCCGGTTATATGCAGCCCCGCCTCATGAACCTGATTGCGTTTGCCAAAACACATGCGTTGAATGCGGTGGCAGAAAGCATGAACAACGACAGGCGTGCGGCAGGGCACGACTGTCCTGATCCTGACACACTCGATCATGCGGTAGCCGGCCCATCCTCCGTTGGGGGCATATTTGGCATCAACTAGGTCGGCTGGTCGCAAACGCGATGTACTTATCGTGCGGAACAATCCGTACCATCCCCGTCATGGCATGCAATATCGCCTCCTACGGTTGCCCCATACCACTTGGACGTGCTGGAGCCCACTGAAGTTTTACGCATGCGTCCACGTTTGTGGAATCCCCCCGTCCGATCGTTTAGGATGCTGCAGGCCGACCACCCAACCGCGATGTGGATGCCCCTCTGATTCTGACGGCGGCCTGCCAGGGTCGTGACGCGGCAAGGCCCGTTTAAGTGCAAACATCCCTGTGACATCCATGAACCGCAGGGCCGCATTCGAGAAGATCTGTGACCGTCTGGCCGGGGCCGGGACGAGGTCGCGGCGCCGGTCGAGGCCGCGTCTACCGTAGACGGGATCCGCTTTGGGAGAAATTCCCTGCCGGTAGAGGGCCCGAGTCGGAGAATGGCAAGATGCTGCACCTGGCATCGCCGTACGCCGGCGACGATTTGAACACTGGGACGTATGTGGATGTTGACGGTATCGGATGGCATACAGCCCGACCACCTCCGCAGATCATCATCCGTTTTTCATATTGCATGTTTTGAACATCATATTGCATATTTTCAGAAACACCAGTACGCATAATGCAGCAGTAGCGGTAAATACTATGCCGTGTATCTCTGATAGGAGTTGCAATGAATGTCCAACACGATGTAACTCATAAAACACAGCGTATTCATACAACCGTGACAAAATCATCGCAAACTCTTCGAGATTCTGATCAAACACCAGAGGGGTGAATGTACCAATCAGTGCAAGTACAATCGCACTGCATTTGTCTTTAATTATTGAAGATAGTATATCGGACATTGTCATCAAAATCTCTCTTAATCCTTATTGCTATCGGAGTAAGAATGATTGCAACCGCTACAAAGTTTAACCCTGGTGGCAGTATCACGAATACGAATGCGGCAAGCATGAACAATACAGTGCTGGCAACGACAAATTCTAGCAAGGAACGTTTTGGACGCATCTTGGCGTAAAAACCCTCCCTGACCTGCTTTGGCTTTTTAATCTTGGAAATATTCGCCTTTTCAGCAGGTATGTTCATCCTGCTGATTTCCTCAAATGCCTCATGCACGGATTTGAGTGTACGTGAATAATCCGACGCCGACACGCCTGTGTCGGAATCCATAAAATAATCCGCCGAAAACTGCCGTTCCATATCACTATCCGGGCGGGACTCTGATTTCTGACTCAATTTATGACCCCCGTCGCCTTTAGGTCGTCCCACGCCTTTTCGCAGTCCTCGCGTCTGAAACGGCCCTTTTTGTTTTCCACCATGTACAAGACCTTGTCCCTTCCAAATCCGGCGCGTGCAAGATATGCCACGGATGCCGCAATTTCAAGCTGGTCGGGATCGTGCTTTCGACTCTCAACGAATTTTGAGAACAGGTAGTAGTTTGCCTGATCCTGCTTGTCTATAAACTGCAGGGGCCCGTCCGCCTCTGGCAGTCCAACCTCTGCAAGCTTGTACCCGTCACGCGCAAGTTCCGGGCAGTATGTCCCGTGCAGGTACCAGTTGAACGTGTATCCGAGGTTGACCCCGAATGACTGCAGGATGTAGACCGTCTTTTGCAGGGACAGGCGGCCGGGAAACTCGTCCATGTCAAAGTTTCCGATATCCCGCATCACGAGTCCCAAATCGCACAGATCCATGCCTGTATTCTACCTTTGTCCTATATAGGTGATATTTTACAAGCCCGGATCGCCCGGCGGCCCCGACGGCCGCAATTTCCACTGCCTGCCGGCATGTGTCATGCGCTACGCCGCCCACCAAAAAACCCCGCTTTAATACAAACCTGAGTTTGGCGGACATGTGGATGTGCTCCGTCCCGAACAGGTCGCCGCTCAACCTGAGGTGGATCGACCTGTCGATCCACACCTTTTCCCCGCGGGAGCTCCCACCTTCCTGTGAATCTCACTAAAACTGGGCATTGGTATCTCAAGAATGGGAGCTCAAGCTCAGGCGACTAAAGTCGATCTCATCCTCGGCATCACACTGCCTGAGATTTTGATAATGCCTGTAAAACTTTACGCGGGTTTGAGAACCTGCCCTCACTTTTGGGTTGTCCGATCCTCTTGATGTTCTAACGGGGGTTTTTTCCATGCATGATTACAGTGGTGATGTTATGTATGTGGATGTGGTCCGTCAGTCTTCCCACTTGTAAAGCCAGACAGGCGTGGCTGATCCCTCCGATACTGCCGCAAATGGCGCCGGCCCGCCGCTTTACGCCGCAATCATTGGTGATCTGTTGGGGCGCACGTGGTGCGGTCATGTTGGCAGTTGTCCGACTTAGAGTTGCCATTCAGGCTAACCCTAGCACTAAGTAAGAACATGAATACAGAGTTTCAATCCTTGTTATGTTAGAATTGCCATTCAGGCGTGAAGCGTGGGAATGGATCAGAGCACAGAAGGATGTTTCAATCCTTGTTATGTTAGAGTTGCCATTC
>JAHRAJ010000038.1 GCA_020027365.1 Cenarchaeum sp. | reverse complement strand
CCCATCCCGTCCACGATCGCCTTTTTCTCGTCCTCGAGCTGCGCCGCGATGCATTTCAGCATGTTTATCACGGTGGCCTTTACTACGTCCATCCCGAACATTTCGGCCACATGCCTCAACCGGTCTGTGGATCCGTTGGAATTCCACGCATTTGCCATCATGGACGCCAGGTTGGGGCCGATCGGTTCCGGGTATGCCCGGCTCGGGCGCGCGGGTGACGTGGCCGCTCTGGGCACATCATGTCGTGGAGTGCGTGCAGGATGCCAGTATCTGCGGTATGAACGGAATGCCACACGGTCTTGTGTGCTTGTCAACCGTCTCAAGGCCGCGGCTGTTGCCGCAGTGGCCGCACTCGGAGGAGGGCTTGTCATCGACCACCTCGTCGGGCTTGCGGTTGTGCGACACGCCCCCGGCCCGGTCTGCGGCCCGGCCTGTGCGGGATGTTCACCGGCCTCGGACGCCGTGCGGTTTTCGCGCTGCCTCTTGAGTGCGGGGAGAGATCCCGACGCCGCCGTGGCGTTTGTTTTCGTATGCGCCGATGCGCCTTTTGCTGTCGACGTCCCGCCTCTCCAGCTCCGCCTTTTCCCTCTCCAGCGTGGCGATCCGGATCTTGTTCGCGGCGCGCTCCTTGTGCAGGGAGGCTATGATCCCGGCCATGCCGGTCATCTCCCGCTCCATCCGGTCGATCTTGTCTATGAGCCTGGCAATCTCATTGCGCAGGATACTGGAATCGGGGACGGCCATGCAAGCCATACGGCCTCGTACTATCTAGATCTAGCGATCATTTAATTTTGATTTTTTGGTTAAAAAGGGGGCTACCTCTACCCTGACATTCTCGGATAAAAATACAAGGAACTGCACAGTACTGGTCATAATGAAGAAAACGGTACGGCTCAAACCTACACCTGCTTGGGGCAAAAAAGACGACCAAATTTTTGAAGAGTACGAAAAATCGCTTAAGAATAAATAACCCAACCCCTTGTATTTTCACGACCCACACAATCCATGTCCAAACTAACAAAGAATTTGATGCGTTCTTGAAAACCCTACATGAGGATACGTACAGGTCCGTCATGGAAACTGTGGCAGAGTCCGCCGCCGAGATTATCCGGCATTATTCCAGCATCGATAGGTGTCCGCAAAAAATCCACGATAACTTTAGAAAACGAGTTCCTAGTGAGAACGTACTGATTCACGGCGTGCTTAAAAGGCATGTCTTGGTTTTTATGGGCCACGGGTATTTTTGACGGCCCTGTTCAATTTGGGCGATCTAGGTCAATCGCCGTTCAAAAGTGAGTCCTGATCTGTTGTTTACTGCCCGAAAACAGCCAGGGCCCAAGGCGCGGTTCAAAGTGATCGGAGGCAGAGATGGACATCACTCTTGAACAGTTGTCCGTTCAGATCATCCAAATTGAACAGGGCCGCTCCACACTGTTCACCTTCCTGCCGTACCCGGATGCACCCGACCAACAACTGCCGGGGGCTGCTGCGCAAGGTGGTGATATTCCACCGGATCCGGCACGGCGTGTCCAGTAAACGGCATGCGCGTGCTGAGCACCCTGCTGACGCTTTATGCTGGCAGCGCTGGGGGGTGGGTGGTATGGCCGAAAGGCTACGGGAGGTCACGCAAAGGTCGCCGTCCCCGTGATCGTATCCCGGGGGCCAAACCCTTTACTTGCGGTTTGTTTGCTCCTTTTTAACCAAAAACCAAATCAAATGATCGGTGTTGGAGCCCTGAAGATTGCCCGGATTTTGACGGTTCTGTGAAGACGTTGATCATCCATCCATTATCCCAATCAGACGCATCAGGCGATCAGACGTAAAACTTGAGAGGCAGCCGAGATGGCGTCGGCAAGAACCGAGATTGGCAGGGCTGCCAGCCCCGGCCTGCGGGTGGGGAGGACCGCCAACAGGCCGAATCCCGACCGCGGGGGGGATTGCGGTGGACAAATGCAGGCAGTGCCACTGCTTTTCTTTGCAGGGCGTGACGCAGATGCGCGCCCTGCAGGCAGTTGACGGGGGGTCAAACAACCTGCGTGCATGGATCCTGCGGGTGCCAGCCCGACGGTTGGCAGCGGCCCGCCGCGGCCGGTACGCGCCCGATATGGCGGCGATCATGGTGCCCCCAAGCAGCTGCCAAGACGTTGTTAGGTCGGCGTAGTATGCCTTGCGGGATGCAAGTGACTTGGCCCGTTTGCCCTTTGGTCTGGGGATTGGCGGGCATCCGCCGCGGCCAAGAAAAAAGGGAATGCCGCCAGACGGCGCGGTCTGGGCCGCCACACGCACGCGCGCACGCGCGCGCAGCATTGCCCGACCGGCGAGTCATCCACCTTTCCCCCCCCCCATCCCCTCCCACCCAAATGCCCAAAAAAATCAGGCCCCAATATACAAGGGATCATGATGATTTGCGCGCGGACGGGCAGCTGCCCGCACGTTGTAAACGGCGATGATGGGATGCAGGTTTGCATTGCGTGCATTTGGTCAAATTTTACCAACCAATACACTTTTTGATCGGGCGGTTCCCATGTAATGCGTGAGAAGCCTCAGCGGCCTGCGGGCGGCATACAAAAAGGAGAAGGATCCAACCCTAAAGAGGCGCATGCTCGGCATCCTGCATGTGCAGGCCAAGGGCAGATCCGCGTTGGAGACGGCGTCCATGCTGGGATGCAGTGACAACACGATACGCAACTGGACGAAAAAATTCGCAAAAGGCGGCATCGCCGGCCTGCATGACGGGCACTCGACCGGAAAGCCGCGGCTTGTGCCGCGCGACAAGATTGAGCCGTTTATGCGCAGGGAGGCGGGCAAGACCAGGGTCAGGATTACGTCCACCGAGATGCGGCGGCGCGTGCATAAAAGGTTCAAGGTAAAGTACAGCGTCTCCCACATCCGCAAGATGATGTATCAGATGGGATTGTATTCCAAGAGGGGGGCGGCGGGGCGGCGGCGCATCAGCCGCGCGACACGGCTCTGATGACGGTGGTGGGCCGTTTTGGAGACGGTGAAAGATCAGATCACAGGCAGTCAACGCGTGTTGTGGTTTCTTCCCACACACACAACCCATTCGTCCCCGGGGCGGGCTGGCGGGCTGGTGGGCGGGGGGTGCGCCGCCCACGCCACACACCCCCTGCAAGACCGCCGCCAGTCCAGCCACACGGTGCCGTCTGATGATGGTGGTGGTGGTGGTGGTGGTGGTGGTGGGCATCAGAGGACGCCGGGTGCGGGGTGTGTGACCACGGCACGATGATCACGCGGTACAGGCCGGCTGTCGTGTGGCAGGCCTGAGCGGGGGCAAGCAAGGGCAGTCCAACCGCAGGCACCCGATGCGCCGTCGTCGGCAAGCCTACACATAAATCAAAGTGCGTGGCCGTCTGCACATGAGGATTACCGTATCCGTCATCAAGGCAGACGTGGGCGGGATTGGCGGCCACACCAGGCCCAGCGACGCGCTGCTAAAGGCCGTGCGCGACACGGTTGACGGCGGGTCCAAGCTTTGGATTGACAGGTACATCGGGTATTGCGGGGACGATGTGCACATGGTGCTGACGCATACGAGGGGAACCGAGGATGCAGAGGTGCACCGGCTTGCGTGGGACGCGTTCATGGCCGGCACCAAGGTGGCAAAGGAGGAGGGGCTGTATGGTGCGGGACAGGATTTGCTAAAGGACTCGTTTTCGGGGAACATAAAGGGGATGGGCCCCGGCGTGGCCGAGATGGAGTTTGAGGAGAGGGCCAACGAGGCGTTTACCGTGTTTGCCGCCGACAAGACCGAGCCGGGCGCGTTCAACCATCCGTTTTACAGGATGTTCGTGGACGGGCTGAGCAACACGGGGCTGATCGTAAACAAGTCGCTTGCAGAGGGGGTCAAGATCAACGTGATGGACGTGGAGGAGGAGGCGGTTGCCGAGCTGTCGCTGTGGGAGGACAAGCCCACGATCGAGGCCGCGCTGATGTATCCGGGGAGGTACGTGGTGGACACGGTGACGACAAAGGACGGCGAGCCCATTGTGGCCGCATCCACGGACCGCCTGCACAACATTGCAGGCACGTACGTTGGCAAGGACGACCCCGTCTGCATAGTCAGGACGCAAAAGAGGTTTCCTGCGACCGAGGAGGCGGGAAGCGTGTTCAACAACCCCCACTATGTGGCTGGCAATACGAGGGGGAGCCACAACATGCCGCTGATGCCGGTGAAGATAAACTCGGCGGCGACGATCAACTTTTGCATACCCATAGTGCAGGCGCTGGTGTTTAGCATGCACGGGGGGAGGCTGACCGGCCCGTTTGACGGGTTTTCCACCCCCGATTGGGATCTCGTGCGGGAGATTGCCACCAAAAAGGCGATGGGCATGAGGAGCCAGGGGTTTATCCACCCGGCCACGCTGGTGCCATCGGAGCTAGAGTATGCAGAGGGGTACAACGCTAGGATGGACGTGCTGAGGTCAAAGATGAGGCCGCTGGAGGGGGGCGGCGGCGAGGGCAGCCGGCGGCGGCGAGGGCAGGACGCACCGTCCGGATCGGACGGGGGGGCAAAAAGGTACGAGGATCCCGACTAGGCAGGATAAAGTTAAAAGAAACTGGGTCGGCGTATACACATGGAACCATTTGCACGGCTGTTTGATCTAAAGACGTACATCATGACGGCGGTGGTGGTAATCTCCTTTTCGTACTCGGTTGGGCACCTGTTTGGCCAGACCATACCGGGGGTGGTGCTGTCGTTCTTCAAGGACGCCGGCGAGTATGTGGTGCTGGGGGCCGTGTTTGTGTTTGCGCTGGCGTGGCTGCTCCGGGCCAAGCCCCCGCGCAGGGGCAGGCCGCGGAGCTACACGGTGGTGGTGTTTGACGTATACAGCAAAGAGTCGCGGATTGACGGGATTCGTACGGAGTTTAAGACGCATGATGTGGCATGGAGCTTTATGAGGCAGTACAAAAAGTCGTATCCGCTGTGCAACTTTGCGCTGGTGGGAGGCGGCAGCGGTGATGATGATGATGATAGAAGAGCGGGCGCCGGCAGGGACGGCGGCCCGGCGGGTGCAAAGAGGACGATATTCAGGTACATCTGATTCAACTTTTATTCAGGCACGCCGCGTGGCGTGCATGGAGTTTTCGGCGCTGGCCCACACGCTGGAGGCCATGGAGAAGACCCGCAAGAGGGGCGAGCTTACGCAGCATTTGGTGGATCTGTTTGGGAAGACGGATCCGGAGGAGATTGCAAGGATTGTATACATGATACAGGGCAAGCTCCGGCCCGACTACGAGGGGGTCGAGCTGGGGGTGGCCGACAAGCTGGCGGTGCGGGCGGTCGCAAAGTCCGCCGGCGTACAGGCCAGGGAGGTGGAGGAGGCGTACGGCAGGGAGGGTGATCTCGGGGCGGCCGCCTCGGAGGTGCTAGGGCAAAAGGCGCAGACCACGTTTGTCGTCAGGGACATAACGGTGGAGAGGGTGTACGACACGCTGGTGAGGATTGCGGGGCTGGAGGGGGCCAGATCGCAGGACATGAAGATAAAGTACATCTCCAGCCTGCTTAATGACGCAACGCCGCGGGATGCCAGGTTTGTCCTAAAGCTGCTGCTTGGAACGCTGCGGCTGGGGGTTGCCGAGAACACGGTGATGGACGCGCTGGCCGTGGCGTATACGGGGGACAAGGCAAACAGAAAGGTGCTAGAGGCCGCGTACAACGTGTCAAGCGATCTTGGGAGGGTTGCCGAGGCCGCAAGCAGGGACGGGGTGGCGGGGCTGGAGGGGTTTTGCGCGTCCGTGTTTAGCCCCATACGCCCGATGCTTGCAGAGCGGGTAAAGAGCGGGGCCGAGGCCGCCGAGAAGATGGGCGGCAGGTTTGTGGCAGAGTACAAGCTTGACGGGGAGAGGGTGCAGATCCACATGTCGGGCGGCAAGATTGTGCTGTTTTCGCGCAGCTTGGAGAACATTACGAGGTATTATCCGGACATCGTGGAGAGGATTCCGGGCGCCGTCGGCGCCGACGAGGCGATTTTGGAGGCAGAGGCGGTGGCCGTAAACGAGGACAGCGGCGAGTTTCTGCCGTTCCAGGAGCTGATGCACCGCAAGCGCAAGTACGGGATTGACAAGGCGGTGGCCGAATACCCGATATCCGTAAATTTCTTTGACGTGCTGTACTGTGACGGGCAGAGCTGTTTGGGCATGGGGTACATGCAGAGGAGGAGGATGCTAGAGGGGATTGTCACCGAGGACGGGTATGCGCGGTGCGTCACCATGACGGAGGTTTGCAGCGGGGAGGACGTCGAGGAGTTTATGGAGAGCGGCATAAACGCGGGGTGCGAGGGGCTCATGATCAAGTCGCCCGACGCGACGTACCAGGCCGGCGCCAGGGGCAGCAACTGGCTCAAGCTAAAGCGCGAGTACCGCAACGAGCTGGGGGACAGCCTGGATCTGGTGGTCATCGGCGCGTTTTTTGGCAAGGGGCGCAGGACGGGCAAGTATGGGACGCTGCTGCTTGCCTCGTACGACGACGAGTCTGACGTGTTTCACAGCATATGCAAGGTCGGGACTGGGTTTACCGACGAGTATCTGGACCAGCTGTACCAGCTGCTGTCGGGGAGGGTTGCGGTCAGGAGGAATCCGAGGGTGGTCAGCGGGATGGAGCCCGACGTCTGGTTTGAGCCGGAGCTGGTGATCGAGGTGGTGGCGTCGGAGATTACGCAGAGTCCGGTACACGTGACGGCAAAGGGCGTGATCAGAAAGGAGGGGGGGCTGGCCCTGAGGTTTCCAAAGTTTACGGGGAGGATACGGCAGGACAAGGCGGCGGAGAACGCGTCCACGGACAGGGAGGTGATCGCGCTATACCGCGGACAGAAAAGGGTGTCGTCATCGCAGTCATCGTAGCGGCGGCGGCCGGAGTAGTAGCGACAGGTTTAGGATGTGCCGGCGGCGCGTGTGGAAGACGGCCGGGTCACCGGCATGGGTTTTGCGGCCGGCCAGAGGGCGTGAGGAATGGACGGAAAGGGAGGAGGGGGAGGAGGGGAGGAGATCCGCATGCCGGATCCATCCGTTGCGGCGTCACCAGAGCCGTCGACGGCCGGTTTGTGAAACGGTTTTGGAAAATGCCCGGCAAATATCACAGGATTTAATTATAGTCACCCGACCCGTCCCTCGCATGTATAGCGGAGAGCTCGAGGTTCAGGCCAAGCGCAAGGCAATCGCGGTTCTTCAGGACGAGATTAACAGGATTTTAAACGCCGCAAGGGAGCTTGCCACCCTTCCCAACCTCATGGTTACAAAGGACAAGGCGGGGGTTCGAAACGCGCTAGAGCAGATATCAAGCATAGAGGAGGAGGTCGAGACGTTGCGGCGCAAGATTACGCGCGAGGTGGCCGACGTCGGCGGGCTGATCATGAACAGGGAAAACCTGCTGAATACCGCGTATACCATGGACGAGATTGCCGGGTATATCACCGGGATTGCATTCAAGCTGTCAAACGTAAAGGCGTCTACGCTCAAAAACTCGAATCTGGACAAGGAGGTGTCGGCCCTGATAGAGCTGGTCGTGGACGAGGTGTACAAGCTCAACGAGATTATAAGAAACCTGACCAGCAATGCGGCAAGCGCCATCGAGCTTGCACAGGAGACGCAGAAGATCGAGAGGGAGATTGACAACAAGTACAGGCAGGCCACGATAAAGCTGCTGGGGGAGGTCTCCAACACAAAGGAGCTGCTGTTGATGAAGGACGTGATCGAGGGCATTGAGGAGATGGCCGACAAGTGCCAGAGGATATCAGACTCGTTCATCCTGCTTGCGCTGAGCCTTTAGACGCAGGCCGTTGTTGGATCCGGCCGTGCGGCGGTTGATGTTGTTGTCGTCGTCATCATCATCATCGTTGTCCGGCGGTGCGGCGTGCAGATCGGTTCGGCATGCACAATCACCGATCCGGCCGGCCGCAGGCAATTCCCGCCGGCGGCAGCGGCAGTGGCGTGGGGGGCATTACCATCATATAGCCTGACAGGACAGCAGGCGCGTGAAGGCGGAGCTTGTGGACAACAGGATTGTGGTGTGGAATCCAAGGGATGCGCGAAAGCTGTTTTCCGACGGGTATTACGGCAAGCCGATTGGCATGCCAAAGCCCAAGCCCGAGGAGATTGATGTGCCGCTGGTTTTAGACCTCATAGAGGGGTACTATCTGATGGAGCATGGAAGGCTCAAGATCATGGGTTCCAAGTCACAAAAGATATCGGCCGCCAGGATGCGCAGGATATGCGCCGCAGAGTATCACGACTTTGACAAAAAGTACAGGGTGTACGTGGACTTTCGGGACAAGGGGTATGTCGTGAATCCCGGGATAAAGTTTGGATGTGACTTTGCAGTGTATGAGAGGGGGCCGGGGATTGATCACGCGCCGTATCTGGTGCAGGTGTGCAGTCCGAGGGATCCCATAACGGCAACCGGCGTGGTTTTGGCCGGAAGGCTTGCGTCCACCGTGCGCAAGCAGTTTATTCTGGCAATACCAAGGGCCGGCGGCGTGGATCTTGTGGCGTTGGACTGGTGGAGGGCCTAGAGGGCCCGGACGTGTCCGGCAATCCGGTCGTATATTTCAAACATCGCCTTGGAGACGCCCAGGTCGTGACGGTTTTGCCACCCGTCCGCGTGGATCCGTACGGCGCCGTCGGTGGGCTCTATGGTTATCCGGGCATCGCGCACCGGCTGTGCGGATATTGCGTCGTTTAGCGCGTCATCGCCTGCAAGGATGGATGCCAGTTTGCCGCCGTTCCATCCGACGGAGACTAGGCGTTTTTGGCCAAAGTGCCCGCTGGTCTCCAGCACGGTTTTTGCCGTATAGTCCAGCACGTCGGTCCCAATGTCCTTTCTGACTATAAAGTGGGCCTGAAACCGGTCTAGCGCGCCCCATGGAAGTGGATTTGGATCCTGCGCCATGTCATCACCCCTTTTGGACAATCTGCACTACGTCGATGTTGGTGCCAGAGACGTCCATGCAGCCCTTGTTTGTAATCATGCGCGGCGAGTTTGCAAAATACCGGCTATAGTAGTCGCCATGCTCGACCTCGTCGGTGCCGGTCCGTTTGGCAGACGAGTTTACGCCGATTTTGGCAAGCAGGTCAGAGTAGGCCTCGGCCACGGATCGGGGCTCAAACGTATCGGGCTCGGTGTCGTGCATGGGTGTACGCCGGCGCACCCACAAATAAACCCCGCCGCCGGCGGCCGTGCGGCGGCAGGATGGTGGTGGTGCGGTGCGGTGTGGGGGGAGGCGGACCGTTGACGGCGGGGCCATCACCAGGATCAATCCAAATAAATATCGCAGACCTGCCGTCCCCCCATGCTAAAGTTTCACGGCAAGGTGGCGCTCATAACCGGAAGTGGGACAGGCATAGGAAGGGCAATAGCCGAGAGGTTTGTGGAAAACGGGGCCGGCGTCATCATACTGGGAAGGAGGAAAGAGCCGCTGGCAGAGGCCGCGGCGGCGCTTGAAAAGGTTGCAGAGCAAAAGCAGAGCGGCGCGGCCGTGCGGATATTTGACGGCGTTGATGTAAGCGACGAGGCGGGCGTCAACGGGATGTTTGACGCGCTAGAGGCCGACGGCGTCATGGTCGACTATATCATAAACAACGCCGGGGTTTCAGGGCCGGTCAGGTGCTTTGCAAGCGCGCCGCTGGACGAGTTTGCAAGTACGGTCGGGATACACCTCACGGGTACTTTTTGGACGTCGGCCAGGGGGCTAAGGGTGATGAAAAAGGGCGGCAAGATTGTCACGATTTCGACGTTTTTTACCGAGGAGAGGCCGCTGGAGCAAAGGCCGTACAGGTTTCGCAGTCCGTATACCGCCTCGCAGGGCGCCAAGAACAGGCTTGCAGAGGCAATGTCGTGGGAGCTGGTGGATCGCGGGATAACGTCCATTGCGACAAATCCGGGGCCGGTTCATTCCGACCGGATTTACAAGACGGTGTACCCCAAGGCGGCCGCGGAGTTTATGAGGGTGGGCGGATTTGGGGACCTTGCACCGCGGGAGGTCGACGCGGCAAACGGGGAGATTGTGCCGTTGCTTGGCGAGGACGAGTCGGCGGTGAGGGACGGGATTGCCAGGGCCGCGCAAAAGATTGGCGGTGACAGGGACTTGCAAAAGCTAGAGGCGACGCTTGCCGGCCTGCTGGAGAAGATCCAGGGCATAGCCGAGAAGATCCAGGGCAACACGTCGCACATGATTGCAAACCGCGAGTTTTTGTCCCAGTCACAGGTGGCAGAGTCTGTGCTAAACCTGTGCGATGACGGGACTGCCTCGATTCTCAACGGCAAGGTAATCCCGGGAGACAGGGTGTTCTACCCGGTCAGGGCGCATGTCGGCAACGCGGTTCCCGGCGTGCACCAGGTGGATTTTTCGGGGAGATCAGTGGTGATCACCGCCGATGGTGCAGATGCCGCAAGGGTCGAGCATCTGGCCGCGTATGTGCAAGGCAACGGCGGCAAGGTGGCGTGCCTGGCATCCACGGACGCGCCCCGGGAGATCCGGGACGCGATAGCCGGCAAGGTGCACACGCACGACGTGGATTTGTCAAACCCCGACGAGGTTGCAAGGTGGTTGGAGACTGCCGACTCCAAGCTGGGAAGGATCATGGCGGTGGTGCACATGACCGGTGACGTGCCAGAGATGCCGAGGCTGGTGGACCTCCCAAGGGACGGGTGGGACAAGCTTGTACAGAGGTTTGTCGTCACGCCGGCGGTGGTGGCAAGGCAGGCGATGGAGAGGTTTGTACCCGGCGGCGGGGCGGATCCAAGGAAGTTTGAGGGGGCCGCAGGCGCTGTGATGATCGTCGGGCCGGCGTTGCCGGTGGGAAAAAAGGTTCCTGGTGCAAGGCGCGCCCAGATCGAGGTGTTCAGGGGGGCCCTCAGGCCGTTTGCGGCCACGGTCAACCAGGAGCTAAGCGAGGTCTTAAAGTCGGATGTCAGGGTGTTTGCGGTACTGCCCGGATCCGTGACCGGTGCGCAGCCCAATCCCGACAGGGTT
This sequence comes from Cenarchaeum sp., assembly GCA_020027365.1. The sequence goes on along the minus strand of JAHRAJ010000038.1, from coordinate 2,867 downwards.
GCAGACGCGCTCAACTTTATGGTGTCATCCAGCGCGGCCGCCTCGCCAGAGGTGGTGTTTTGCGTCGACGAGTCAAGATAGGCAGGCCGCGCACGCATGCGGATGTTTTTGGCGTAGATGGTGTTGGGGTGGCGGCGGTGTCGGTGTCGGTGTCGGGTCACATGCCGCCGCCGTGACCGGCCGTATCGTTGTCGTCGTTGTCGTCCTCGCCGCCGCCGACCGAGTCTAGCACAAGCTTGGCGGCGGCGGCAATCATGACGACCGATGCCATAATCCGGAGGCGGCGCTCCCCCACCCCGGTCGAGATCCGGGCCCCGGCCAGCCCCCCCGCAAACGCGCCTATTGCAAGATAGAGCGCCTGTACAAAGTCCGGATGGCCCATCGCAGAGTGCGCCGCCAGTCCCGAAAAGGATGCAAACAGCAGGACAAACTGCGATGTCGGTGCCGCCCGGCGCATCGCCAGCCCCATGACCGCCACCATGAGCGGGACAAACACGGTGCCGCCGCCAATCCCGAAAAAGCTGGAGATCACCCCGGCAAAGAGGCTTGCGGCGGCGGCCAGGACGATTACCGCGCCGGACATGGAAACCGTTTTGGATGACGGGTGGTCGGCGCGATGCGGCGGTGCGGGCGTCCGCGCCTCCCTGTCCAAGAGGCTTTTGCGCATCAGGATGTATGCGGCCGAGGCCACAAGTACCAGCGCAAAGAGGATTCCGAATGTTCCGGGGGAAACGTCGCCGGAGACGGCTGCGCCCAAAACGGTTCCGGGAACGCAGAGCAGTCCGAGGAACGCCCCCAGACGGTACTCGATCCGCCGTTGTTTTGAGTATGATATCGTGGATGCCACCGAGTTGCTAAACGCCGCAAAGAGGCTGTTGGCGGCGGCGGCCGACGGCGGAAATCCCACGAATGTGAGTGCCGGAACCACCAGGATGCCGCCCCCCAGACCTATCATGGATCCCAGCGTCCCGGCGGCCGCACCCAAGGCCACAAGCCACAGATGTTCCAGCATGTTGCTTGTGGTGCGGCGTCCTATTTTACGTCTTATATGGAGATGAACTCGATGCGCGAGCCGCCGTCAATTCCAAACCGCTCTACAAATCCCGAGGACACCTCCAGTACGTATGATGCAGGGGTGAGTGGAATCTGGGACGGGCATGTCACCAGTTCGACTGCGCTCTTGCACGGCTTGACATCCCTTTCGATGTGGACCACGGCGCCGTCGGCGTCAAGCCAGATCATGTCCAGGGAAAACTGCATGTTCATCATCCATAGCGAGTGGACTTTGGGCTCGTCAAACACAAACAGCATTCCCTGGTCGTATGAAAGTCGCTCTTGGAACATGAGTCCCCTGACGCGGCGGGGCTCGGTGTCGGCCACCTGCACCTCCAGCACGTGGCCGTCAATCTTGATCGTCCCGCGTGGAAACTCCACGTATTCAAGCTTGGCATCGCTGGGTATGGACAGCAGCCCCACCAGCCCGACGATAAAGGCGGCCACGGCTACCGGTGCTATCACCTGGATTCTGGTGGGCATGTGCGTCCACGCCGCCGGCCGCTTAAAAACCAAGGGAGGCAGGCGGACGGGGGTTCTGTTGCCAATTAGGGACATGGTTTCTTGGCGCACCGTAATTCGGCGTTTTGTGCATGCGTGCCTAGACGGGTCAAAAAAAAAATGAAAAACGGCAGGCAGGGGGCATGTCCGGAACGGAGGCATCCTCCCGACGGCCACCGCCGGGGGGAGGGGCAGGCAGATCCGAGAAACGGCCGAAAATCGTCAATGCCAGGCGCGGTCATGAATCACATCCCGAATTGGCAACAGAACCAAGACTGGCACGCCAGATACATTTTTAACATCATAGCACATGTTGCCTGCTATGGAATCTAAAAAATCAGATGGCGGCAAGATTGCCGAAACCGAGGCCAGATTCGGCAGTCCGATGCCAAAAAGTTCGAGCAGCCGATCAATTTCGGCAGCATCTGTTCAAAAAGACATCAAGGCTGACGACACGGAATAGCCAATTTCGCCTCATCTCCGCATCAAGCTTTTCTCGAACTGCCACGATTTTTTCGCGCAATTCCGATTCGATCCCTTCTAGAAACTCGTAATATTTGGCGGTCTTGTATTTGATCGTATCTTCACAACTCTCGTGATCATCGATGTCTAGAATCCTGTACAGGGTGCTGTTATGCAGCTTGATCCTCTGAAATACGTCCTGCACATGTTGCTGCAACCCTGATCTCAGGAATGTTATCTTGCCGGAGTAGATCAGGCTGTCATAAGAATCGTGATTTAGCAGAAAATTTACAAACTTGACAGTCCGGCCGTTGGGAAGGAAGGCCTCCCTTGCATACTCTTCGTCCTTGCTTGTAAGGTATGTGTATGCATCATCCATCTCCTTGCAAAGGCTTTTTGAAGCACGATAATTTTCCGACTGCCAATCGTATCGTTTTTTGATAAAGTAGATCAAGAGTGGGATTAGAAGCGAGACAGCAAGTGCAATAGGATCCACGGGAGTGTCCATTAACACAATACCGGACGTTCAATATTTAACTCGTGGTATATTCGCGCCGGAAGGCACTTGCCAATTCGGGATGTGATTCGTGACAGCGCCTGACATTGATGATTTTCGACCGTTCCTCGGATCTGCCTGCCCCTCCCCCCGGCGGTGGCAGTCGGGAGGATGCCTCCGTTCCGGACATGCCCCCTGCCTGCCGTTTTTCATTTTTTTTGACCCGTCTAGGCACGCATGCACAAAACGCCGAATTACGGTGCGCCAAGAAACCATGTCCCTAATTGGCAACAGAACTCCCGTCCTGGACGGCGCCTACTCCGCCGCCTCGGGCTTTGGCCCCGGCAACCGCCCC
>JAHRAJ010000090.1 GCA_020027365.1 Cenarchaeum sp. | reverse complement strand
CATCCACCTCCTCCCCCCAGCCGCCCGCACCAAGTCAATCAGACCCGCCGCCCGGTCCCCAACCCGCCCGCGTCCACGACCGATGCGGGCCAACATATTATAGCACGGCACGACACCGCCGGCCGTGGACGATCTGCAGAAAAGGTTTATGGAAATCCTGGCAGGGTCCATACCGCCACAGGGTGGCGGTGCCGGCGACGGCGGCAGAAAAGAACGCGTGGAAAAGCACATTGCGTTGTCGGGCGGACTCGACAGCAGCGCCCTGGCATACGTCATGCGGGGGATGGACCTGCAGGGCCATGCCGTGATCACCGACGGGTTTGTCGCCCCCGATCTTGCATACTGCCAGACCATATCATCGCACCTTGGCATTCCGCTCGACATAATCAGCGCAAACGCGGCGGACATGATGCCGGCCATCGAGGAGACCGTCAGGATTCTCAAAAACTTTAACGACATAGAGATAAGAAACGCGGTAGTCATGTATATCGCGATCAGTGCGGTAAGGAGGATTGGCGGGAGGTCGATCACCACCGGTGACGGGGCAGACGAGCTGTTTGCAGGGTATGACTTTATGCTGAAAAAACCGGCGGGCGAGATCAAGTCAGAACAGGATCGAATGTCCAGAATCATGCACTTTCCATCAAAGGCGATCGGCCGCGCGCTTGGCGTCGATGTGGAGACGCCGTTTTTGTCCGCCGAGATGATCGAGTTTGCCCGCAAGCTGCCGTCCGCAAGCATGGTCGGACTGCACGGCGGTGACAGGTACGGCAAGATGATCATCAGAAACGCCATCGCGGGCCACATACCCGACCAGATAACATGGAGGAAAAAGGTCGCCATGCAGGACGGCGCGGGGACGGCCGGACTTACGGGCATGTTTGCAAGCACGGTTTCAGACGACGCGTTTGCACGGATGCAAAAGGACGTCATGAAAAGGGACGGGGTATACATCAGGACTATGGAATCCATGCACTACTACCGGACATACACAAAGTTTTTTGGCGTACCGGCCAGGGACGGCGGTGGCGGCGCCATCTGCTGCCCGGACTGCGGAACGGCCACGGGGTTGGGCTCTAGGTTTTGCAGGATGTGCGGCAGGTTTCCGGTATAGCGCTACTTCCATTTGCGCGGCTTTTTGACAAATATGCGCCTGCACCCGTTGCAGCAAAAATAGTATTGTTGCCCGTCATGATCGTGGACCAGTGCGAGATCCTTGTCAATCTCCATCCCGCACACAGGATCCACAGGCATACGCATAACCACGACGGATTCTATTTATGTATTGGTCGCATGTGCAGATAACCCAAAAGTAGATTCCAGAAAGGCCCTAGGTAGGCCCTGACACCCCCTTAATACCTATCGACCGAAAAAGAACTATAATAGTGCGCCCGACGGCTCTTGAAGTGTTAAGCAAAAAGAGCCGCCTGCGACGCGATCTGCTTTCGATTCCGGAGATATATGGACGTATCCTCGACCTCGTGTGCATTATGGCCTGCGACGCCACGTCCGTGCACCACAACGCCCTGTACGGCCCGAGGTACCTGTACGCGGTCATGGCCCGCGCCGGCGTGTCGCGCATGTCCGTGGCGTCGTGCGTCGGCACGACGACTGGGAGCGGCGAGGGAGGCGGTAGCGGCCGCCGCCTCCCGGTCGCCGAATGGTTCCGCCAGATCATACACAAGGCGTCAAAAAAGGACATGTACAGCCGGTTTGAGGATACCGTGCGCGAGCATGCAAGGATGCTGCGCGATGCGGGGAGGATGCCACAAACCGTAAACATCGCCATAGACAAGCACTGGCGTCCCCGGTTTGCCAAGTCAAACCCGTCCATGCAGAGGGGGCGCGAGAAGGACGGGACAAACGTGTTTGACGTGTACATGACGGCCCACGCGGTGTCCGATGGGTGCAGGATGGCCCTGGCCGCGCTGCGCATGGAGGCGCTGTCGGACAATGCCGATTTCGTGCGCGGGATGGTGCAAAAATGCCACGGTCTGGGGATCAGTCCCGGCGTGTTCATGCTGGACCGCGAGTTTTTCTGTCCGCGTGCTGCGCGCGCTACGAGAGGAGGGCGCGTCATACCTGATGCCGTGCAGGAACACGCCGCGCGTGGTGGATGCGCTGCGCGGATACGCCTCCGGGACGCGCGGCCGCGTCTCGCGGATGTCGCTGTCCAGCGATACGGACGGCGAGGAGGAGATTACCATCATCATTGCAAAGCGCACAAAGAAAAAGGACACGGGCGTGGTGGGTGTCCCGGCCGAGGAGCGGTTTATCGCGTTTGCCGTAAGCGACCCCGACGTCGACATCGAGATATATCCGAAAAGGTGGGGGGTCGAGACGGGGTATTCCAAGATCGAGGACGTGGCGATCAAGACCAGCATCCGCGACTCGGACGCCCGGACATTCTGCTTTCTGTTCTCCATGCTGATCTACAACGCGTGGGTCGTGGCGCGCACCATGATCTCCGACGGTCTGGGCGGGCGTCGCGACCGCTGCTGCGCCCTGACGCTGGGCCGGTTCAGGACTGCCGTGATCGACTCGATATACGGCATGATCTAGCCAAAACCGCCGCCAGAAAAGGTGCCGTAGGATCCGCCGTACGTTTTCGATCCGGCCACCTGCCGAATCCCGAACTGCCGTCGCCGCCCTGCCCCCCGCCGTCGCCGCCCTGCCCCCCGCCGTCGCCGGCCGTCATCGTCGCCTGACACGCTACGCCGCATCATGACGCTCCGGTCACCGACGCGCGGTCCCGATGTCATTGCATCGTGGTGTACAGACGGCGTGTCAGGTCATCGCGGAGGCATCGAGGGGACGTTTTTGACCCCGCCAGCAATCTACTTTTGGGTTATCTGCATGTGCACTGTTAAGTTGAGGTGTCTTTTCACTGCTGGCGTTAAAAAAGGGGCTGGGCACGCGGGACTCGGCCCAGGCGTTCTGCAATCTGCCCCGAACACATCACAACTTTGTCAGGCCATACACGGGCCTAGACTGCAGAACGCCGGTCCGGGCCGCCGCCTATGCCACATCTAATAAACAATCTCATCAAAGTCTTCGTCTGTATGTTTTTTTGAACCAAAAAATACAACACCGCGTGGTTTTATCACGTATAGCATTGGGCTTTTCTCACAATCATATGTATCCATGACTGATTTTTCTTCTTCGGTAAGAGACTCGTCTTTATCCCACCACCGCTCTTCCGGTTTATCTTTTTTAATTTTACTCATTTTACCACCAATTTTAACA
>JAHRAJ010000076.1 GCA_020027365.1 Cenarchaeum sp. | reverse complement strand
ACGGCCGCGTGCGCCGTCGAGCTCCTCCACACAGAGTCCGTAATACACGACGACATAATCGACAACGAGACCATGAGGCGGCAAAACGAGCCGTTTCACATCAAGTACGGGTACAACACGAGCATCCTGACGGGGGACTTTGTCCTGGGGCTGATCCTGAACATATCCTCGAAGCTGAACAACCCGAGGATCACAAAGGACTTGGCCACCACCGCCATGCTGATGAGCGAGGGAGAGATGATTGAGGGCCAGCTTGAGTCCAGCGAGGACGTGACCTTCGACGACTACCTGAGGGTCATAGAGTACAAGACGGCGACTGCCTTTGAGGTGGCCGCAAGGATCGGCTCGATCATCGGGGGCGGCACGGAGGAGCAGACAGAGGCCCTCACGGAGTTTGGAAAGAACATGGGGATAGCCTACCAGATCAGGGACGACCTGATGGACTGGAAAAACGAGGACAAGCTGTTCAACCTGCTGGTCAAAAAAAGCGCGGATCCAAGGGATGTCTTTGACAAGATGGAGTATATGCTAAAAGACTTTTCGGGGAGGGCCACGGCAGGGCTTCGGAAGATTCCCGACGGCGAGGCCAAGGCCGGCCTCGAGGGCCTCATAGAGTTTACGTCGTTTAGGGCGTGAACATGCCCTGTAGTGACGGAGTCGCCATCTCGGCAAACTGGAGCAACGGTTCGGGATATACGCCAAATCCGACCATGAACAGGATTGAGAAGATCATGACGGCCACCACGGATCTAGGCTCGGAGATACGCTTTTCGTTTTCCCCCTCAAAGTACATCTTTCTTATTATCCAGCCATAGTAGGCAAGCGACAGGGCGCTGTTGAGAACGCCGGCCACGGCCAGCCACACGGTCCACGGTACCGCGGTGCTGGCATCAAGTGCGGCACCAAACAGCACCAACTTACTCCAAAAGCCGCTCAGCGGCGGCACGCCCGCCAGCGCAAGCAGCGATATCAGCAGGCCCAGCGCGGTGATCGGCATGCGCCTGCCCAGCCCCCTTAGCTTGTCCAGGTGGGTCACGGCCAGCGTGGCTACTATGCCGGTCACGGCAATGAATGCCGCACCCTTCATGACCGCGTGATTCATCACGTGTAGCAGGGATCCGTGGAGGCCGGTGGGTGAAAACGGGGCCACGGACAGCCCGATGAGCAGGTATCCGGCGTGTCCTATGCTAGAGTAGGCAAGCATTCTGACCAGATTTTTTTGCATGATGGCCGCCACGTTGCCCACGGTCATGGTCATTACCGCGATCACTCCCAGTGCAAGCATCCAGTCCACGTTGAGCGCCACAGCCCCCAGAATCACCACCCGGATGGCGGCCGCAAAGCCGGCCTTTTTGGTACCGGCCGCAAGCAGCGCAGTCACCGGCGGCGGAGAGCCCTCGTAGGTGTCCGGAAGCCACATGTGAAATGGGACAAGCCCCATCTTGAATCCAAATCCCGTAATAAACAGCCCCACGGACAGCAGTGCCAGAGGCAGCATGCTGGCATCCATGCTGGCATAGCCCTGGATCACCTCTGCGATGTTTGTAGAGCCGGTAATCCCGTATGCCAGGGATATCCCGTATACGATGACCGCCGAAGAGAGGGCGCCAAACAAAAAGTACTTGAGCGCGCCCTCGTTGGAGCGGGGATTCTTTTTTGCAAATCCGGCCAGAATGTACGTCGGTATGCTCATCAGCTCCCAGGCTATAAACAGCATCACCAGATCGGTCGAGTATGCCACCAGCACCATGCCCGTCGTGGCCATCAGGATTAGCGAGTAGTAGACGGCGTGATGGTTGTGCCGCCTCATGTAGTTAAACGAGCCCACGGTGGTCATGATGGCCACTATGAGCATCGCAATGGCGAAAAATCCGCCAAACATGTCGTCGGATACGACGTCCTCGGAAAACAGCGCCGCGGGTGCCACGCTGCCGCTTGCAATCTTGTACCCCACAAAGGCCGCCGAGGCGACAAGTGCGCCAAGCGCCAGGGCGGCATAAAACGAGTTTGATCCCCGCTCGCCGCGCGCTATGCTGATGAGCGGCAGTATCACGCCGACCGCTCCCAGTATGGCCACCACAATCATAGGGGTTGAGTCAATCTCTATCATCATCATCACCTAGATCATCAGTATCAGGACCACAAACAGCAGTCCCGCCCCAAATACAAACAGGTACGACTGGGCAACCCCGGTCTGGGTCCCCTGCACCACCCTTGCCCCCCATCCGGCGGCCCTTTGCAATCCAACGTTCATGCCCGTGTCGATTGCGGTCGTCTCAAAGTACCTGTAGACGCCCCTGGCCAGCCACAGCGGGGCCACGACAAACCCCCAGTATATCATGGCGTTGAGATACCACCGGTTCAGGATTAGCTTGTGTATCGCATAAAACACAATGTTGGATCCTACAAACCTGGCAGGGTCGACAAGCCTCCCTATGTAAAACACATATCCAAGCCCAATCCCGACGGCAAAGGCCGCCAGAGACGACCCCAGCGCGACCGGGTTTAGGCCCGAGAGAAACCCGGGCAAAACGACAGAGCCGGCCTGGGTGCCATCCTCCACCGCCATGCTGTTGTGCTCGGAGGATATGTGGAACGCATCGTCAAGATACACCTCGAACAGGTGATGCAGCTCTTGCTCAAACCCAAGGCCGATCAGCCCAATCCCGATGGTCAGTACCGCCAGCACGCCGTACGGGACCCACATCGACATCGGGGCCTCGTGGACGTGGCGTCCCTCGGACTCTATCTTTTCGATGTGGCGGCTGGGCTTGCCAAAGAACACCATGCCTATCATCCGCGTCGTGTAAAACGCGGTTATCACCGCGGTCAGTACGGCTATTGCATACAGCGGCGCGGCCCACTCGCTGCCCGACGTGTACACCGCGGCAAAGATCGCATCCTTGCTCCAAAACCCGGTCGTGATAAACGGCGCCCCCATCAGAGCAAGGCCCGCGGCCCACATGAACGCATAGGTCTTTTTCATCTTTTTACGCAGGCCGCCCATGTCGGTCATAAACCGCGATCCCACCACGTGCAGCAGCGAACCGGCCGCCATGAACAGCGACGCCTTGAACATTGCGTGGGATATGAGGTGGAAAAACCCGGCCGTGTAACCGTCGACATACTGGTGTGACAGCCCCGCCACCCCAAGCGCCATCATCATGTATCCAATCTGCGAGCCCGTCGAGTAGGCAAGCACCTTTTTGATCTCGGGGTTTACCATCCCCTGTGTGGCAAGCAACAGCGCGGTGATCGCCCCCACCCACGCCACGATCTCGAAAAACTGGTCCATCATGATTCCGGCCGCGGCCAGCGCAAAAAAGAGCGGGCCGATTCGTGCGACCAAAAACACGCCCGCCTTGACCATGGTCGCCGCGTGTATGAGTGCAGACACGGCGGTCGGGCCGGTCATCGCCTCCAGCAACCACTCGTTGAGCGGAAACTGGGCAGACTTGCCGATGGCCCCCCCAAACAGCAGCACCGCCGCCGGGATGAGCAGTCCCTCGGCCTGCATCGAGACGGCCCACGCCGTGTCGCCGGACAGCTCGCGAAATCCGAACGTTCCGGCAAACGCGAATATCAAAAACATGCCGGCCAGCATCATGATGTCGCCAATCTTTGTCATGATGAACGCCTTCATCCCTGCATGGGTAGGCGAGTAGTAGGCGGCCAGACCCAGCGCGGTGTGGCCCTCCGTCCCCACATAGTCCTTTTTCTTGTCGCGGTACCAAAAGCTGATCAGCATGTACGATGCAAGTCCGACCCCCTCCCATCCAAAGAAGACCTGGAGCAGGTTGTCGGACAAGACGATCAGCTGCATCGACCCTATAAAGAACATCATCCAAAACCAAAACCGGGTGATGTTCTTGTCGCCCTTCATGTAGCCCGTCCCGTATATCATGATCAGGAACGATATCCACCCCACCACGTTTGCCATGATTACGGCAAGCGGATCGGCCAGCACGCCGGCATTTAGCCCCACTGCGTTTATCCACGGGATTTGGTCGTGCATCTCGCCCCCCGACAGGGCGGCGGGCAGCAGCGAGGCGGCCGACAGGGCGCTCATCAGTGCAAACGCCACCGCCACATACCCGGTGCCGGCCCGGGTAAACCGGCCGACGGCCGGCATTATCAGCGCGGCCACAAACGGGAGCACCCAGATGGCCCATGCGGCCTCCGCGGTGGCCTCAAACGGCAGAAATGATGTCATTGCGTCGGCGGCCATTGATCTAGACCCCCAGCACCCCGCTCATATAAGGCATGATCTGTTCCAAAAAGATGTCCGGGTAAATCCCGAGTACCACCGTAAACCCGGCCAGTACCATCATCGGGGCAGTCATATACCAGCTTGCCTCCCTTACCCCCGACAGGTTGGCGGGCAGCTTGCCAAAGAACACGCGCTTTAACATCCACAGTATGTACGACATTGTCAGCGCCGTCGCGACCAGTCCCAGTCCAAAGGTGACCATCCTCAGCACAGAGTCCTCGGCGATTGCAGTCTCCAGCGCGCCGTAGAACAAAATCCACTCGCCCATAAAGCCGCTTGTGGGGGGCACCCCCATGATCGTCAGGGCGCCTATGACCGCGCATACCGCCGTTATCGGCATCTTGCCGGCAAGCCCGCCAAGCCGGGATATGCTGCGCGTGCCGACGTTGACGATCAGGATTCCGGCGGTCATGAACAAGAGGCCCTTGCCCAGAGCGTGGGTCACATACATCATCTCCGCGCCTGCCAGCCCCATGGCCGAGTATGTGCCAATCCCAAACAGCAGGTACCCCATCTGGCTTATGCTGGAATATGCAAACAGCCGCTTGATGTCGTCTTGCATCAGCGCCATGGCGCCCCCGTACAGCATGGTCACCAGACCCCACACGTGAAACCAGATCGACAGGTCGGCGTACGCGGTGGGCAAAAGCTCGATGATCAGCCGGAATATCCCGTACGCCCCAATCCCGATCATCGCAGGCGACAGCAGTGCGCTTATCGGCGTCGGGGCCGCCCCGTGGACGTGGGGCAGCCAGATGTGGAACATAAACGCCGCGAGCTTGACCCCCAGCCCGATCGATATGGCCACGGCCGACGCCAGCAGCATGTCGCCGGACATTTTGGACTCGTCAATGTCTGCAAAGTCAAAGCTCCCCACGCTCAGGCCTATCATCAAGAATCCCAGCAACAGTATGACGGCCCCGACATGGGTCCAAAACAAAAACATCAGCGCGATCCGCCTTCGCGGCCCGTCGCCCCAAAACGCAATGAGGAAAAACCCGGGGATTAGCATGACCTCGAAGAATATGTAAAACTGGATCAGGTTTGTGGCAAAAACCGTCCCCACCATCCCCATTGCAAACACCATATACAGCGCATAATACAGCCCCGACTTGGAGTTTACATACCGGTTTACCGCCGCAGGATCTGTGCCGCCGCCCTCCCCATCCCCTCCCGTCGTTGTCGTGTTGGAGGTGTCAGAAGAAAAAGAGGAGGAGGAGGCCACGACCTGCTGCTGCTGCTGCTGCCGACGCTCCTCGTACTGCTCGCGGAACTTGTGGATCATGTACGGCTTGGAGTACAGTGCCAGTATCGTGCACAGGACGTATATCATTATGGCAAACGGAGAGGCCAGGCCGTCCATCAAGAATCCAAACTCGCCAAACATCGAGGTCCATGGATAATGCTCCTCGTATGTGCCGTCTAGCGCCGACATCGTGATGATCGCCGTACAGTACAGCAGCACCCCAAACGTAAACCACATGACCGGGGTTGGGCCGTACCGCCTGCCGAGTACATATGCAACGGGGGATAGCAGCAACGGCAGGAATACCGCCTGAAGCAGCGCGTGGTCCATCATCCCCTCAGGCTCCTAAACTCTGCAATGTCGACGTTTTTGTACATGCGGTATGCCACGATGATCAGCGACAGGCCCACCGCGACCTCGGCTGCGGCCACCGCTATCGAAAACAGCGCCATGGTTTGGCCCCCGCTGTGGGGGAGAAACCTCCCAAACGCCACCAGATTGAGGTTTGCGGCGTTTATTATAATCTCCACCGCAAACAGCATGCGGATTGCATTGCGCTTTACGGACAGCCCGTATATCCCGATGCCCAGCAGCGCCACGGACACTATGACAAAGTCGGTCAGCTCGCTAGCCAGTCTTCATCTCCTCCCTGCCTTTTGCCTTTTCATCTTCTTCTTCTTTGCCTTCTTCTTCTTCGTCCACCACATCCTCCCTCCGGGCAAGCACCAGCGCGCCGGTCACCGACGCCGCCAGTATGAGCGACATCAGTATCAGCGCGGGCCAATAGTACGTCAAAAAGTCGGCGCCAATCTCCCTAAAGTCCACGGGCGGCTCGTCGGTTACAACCGACCTGACCCCCGAATCCAGAATCACGGCGCCCAGCGAGACCATGATCACCAGCATTAGCCCCACCCCGGCAAGCCTTCTCCGGTCGTCCTCCACCTTTTTGAATATCAGCTCGCGGCGCACAAGCATCACGGTAAACAGAATCAGCACGGCGATTGATCCCACATACACCGCAATCTGAAACATCGCCACAAACGGCGAGTCCAGTAACAAAAAGAACCCGGCCACGCCGCCCAGCGTCCCCATCAGCGCGATCGAGCCGTAGATCAGCGAGCGCAGTTCCAGCGCCGCGATGGCCGACCCGATCGTCAGCACCGACAGGGCCAAAAACGCCGCGTCAGCCATGGGACGCACCCCTGCCGTCCATCTTGATCTCGACGTCCTGGGAAAGATTGGGCTTTACCTGCAGCTGTGCAGGCGTGTAGATCAGCCCCTCCTTTGTAAACGATGACAGCTCATAGTCGTTGCTCATGTACAGCGCGTAAAACGGGCATGCGTCCACGCACAGTCCGCAAAACACGCACTTGCCGTAATCAATCTGCGGCATTATCGACTTTTTGTTCTGCCCCCACTTTTCGGGAACCTTTACCATTCCGATCGCCTCGGCCACCCCCTCGCACGCGATCGAGCACAGCGAGCACCCCGTGCAATGGTCGTGAAACAGCATGTGCCTGCCCTTGAGGCCGGCAATACCAACCCCCGTAGTAGGGTCAAACTGGTAGCCGTCCCCAACAAACTTTAGCTTTTCCTCGGGATACCGCAGTGTAAACCGCCTTACGGCCAGATGCCGAATCCCCGAATTTAGCGCCCTTATAATCCCCGTAGCCGTCCCCATCAGAATATCCCCCCAGGTCCTATTACTCCAGCGTACAGCAGGCCGAGTGCTATAAACATGTTAACAAAGGCCAGCCCTATCAGCTTGAACCA
>JAHRAJ010000066.1 GCA_020027365.1 Cenarchaeum sp. | reverse complement strand
CCATGCACCGTTCCGTTCCACACCGCCGTGATCCGCAATCAGGCAAGGATCAGAAAAACCCGGCGCCGAATTTTTCCTGTTTTTGAAAAGGCCGTTCTAAATAAATCGATTACGCATAAAGTCTAATGATGACAATCTGCAAAAACTTTCGAATTTGTGGCTGATCGATATTTTTGATGAAGAAGGCGACATCGACAAGGACTTGGAGCATTTTTCCAAAGAGGCTATGAAAAGTATATGGGGATGATGCTTTGTGCCTCTGACTCCTGATTTACATCCGGGAGAGGTGGTGGTACAGGTAGTTGATTTTGGCGGTGGTGGCAAACCAAAAAAACGCCCAAGTTTGGTAATATCACAAAACACATTACATCAGAACAGTGCCGGATTTATATTTTTGGGGATGACAACTAAACCAACTGCCAAATTCACATATCCCATCACGTCAAACGATATGACTGACGGATACATACATCGTACGTGCAACATAATCTATGACAGGCCAATCTGGACCTCCAAGATAATATAATCCAAAGAGCAGGCCGGGTCAAAAGTGATTATTTGGAGAAAATTATGTGCATGGTTAAAAACGACATACTGCACTGATCGGTAGCACATGTGTGCCGACGAGCGTGCTATGATGGCATACCGACGTGATCCGCCATAGTCACCACACTAAGTTTCTGAGGCCGATTACTCATGGGAGGCTATGCGCATAGCAGCGCTCCAAAGTTTCCCACTATGCGGAGCACATAAACCTAGTCCGTTCTGGCTCAGTAGAAACCATCCGAAATCGTGCCTGCGGCCGGTGACGTCAGCGCGGCCCTGCACGCCCTCCATTTACCGGTGACGAAGGCCTGCGGCTTCATGCAGCTACTGCTGTTGTTACTACTGCTGCAAAGTGATCATTCTTACAGGCAGGCAGTCGTGTCGTGGCGGCAGATATCTGTAGCTTGCCCCGCCGCGGGTTCACTGCGCATCATGCGTGATTGTAAAGCCTGTGGCAGTTGCTGGTCGGGTGCAGCCGGGTACGGCAGGAGGGTGAACAGTGTGGGGCGGCGGTGCGCCGCAGCCTGCCGGCCAGTTTTTCCTCCCCGTACGCCACGCACACGCCGGCGACCGCCAGCACGCGGCCGGTGAACGCGTCGCGGTTCGCCCTCCGGTCGTCGTCCGGATCCGTTCCTGGCCTCGTGGTACGGCAGCTGCAGCCTGTTGTATGCCGCCTCGATGCCTGTCGTCGCGCGCGGCGTACTCGAACTCGCGCAGGACGGGCCGCAGCACCGCTGCTGCTGCTTGGCGCCAAACGCCGTGGCGTACGGCGCGTACCCGTCCGTGGTGGCCGATGCCCAACAGTGCGAGAAATGCTGTGAGGTGCGCCATGCCGCGCCCCGCGGATCTCCGTGGACGGCACCGCCATCTTGAGTCGGCGGCCAGCCCTGCGCATGCTTGATTGCCGGATATGCGATACGGCCTCGTCAATGTTTTTTCCGCCTTTGTTGTCGGCAACCTCCTCCGCGGCGTCTGCAACCTTCCCTGCACCGGCAACCTCCTCCGCGGCGCCCATCCCGTCCACGATCGCCTTTCTCGTCCTCGAGCTGCGCCGCGACGCACTTTGGCATGTTTGTCACGGCGGCCTTTGCTACGTCCATCCCACATGTAGGCCACCTGCCTCAACCGGTCGGTGGATCCGTTGGAATGCCACGCATTTGCCATCATCATGGACGCCAGATTAGAGCCGATCGGTTCTAGGCATGCCCGGCTCGGGCGCGCGGGTGACGTGGACGCCTGCACCATACAGTGGAGTGCGTGCAGGGTTCAGTATCTGCGGCATGGACGGAATGTCACACGGTCTTGTAGCGTGTTCACCGTCTCAAGGCCGCTGCCGCTGTTGCCAGTGGCCGCACCCGGAGGAGGGCCTGTCACCGACCGCCCCGTCGGGCTTGCGGTTGTGCGCCACGCCCCCGGCCGGGCCTGCGGCCCGGCGTGCGCGGGATGTTCGCCGGCCTCGGACGCCGTGCGGCTTTGGCGCCGCCTCTTGAGTGCAAGAAGCAATCCCGACGCAGCCGCCGTGGCGTTTGTTTTCGTATGCGCCGATGCGCCTTTTGCCGTCGACGTCCCGCCTCTCCAGCTCCGCCTTTTCCCTTCCGGCGTGGCGATCCGGATCCTGTCCGCGGCGCGCTCCTTGCAGGGATGCTATGATCCCGACCACTGGTCATCTCCAGCTCCATCTTGGAGATCTTGCCTATGAGCCTGGCCACCTCATTGCGCAGGATTGGAATCGGGGACGGTCATGCAAGGCCATACGGCCTCATACTGTCTAGATCTAGTGATCATTTGATTTTGATTTTTTGGTTAAAAAGGGGCCAATCCTTTACAGACGGCTTGCCGCCAAATTTAATTAGGTGTGAATCGGAACTGATATAATGAATACGTCCAATGACTTTGACTACTTTGCAGATGAGTTGGCTTATATGTTCTCGCTGACGGATGATGTATTGAACAGTGTGGTGGATTTATTCAACAGTAAAGGCAGCAATGTCACAATTCAGGAATTCTCCGATGTCTGCAAATCCAACACTTTGGGATTGGAAGAGGGCTGTTTCGTCGCTTTGACAGTTGTCGTACATGCCTTTAAGAATAACAGGCAGAAATGGGATTCCTCACTTAAAACATCCAATTTGGCCGATCGTGTCAAAGACAAGATTGTGCAGGTAATAGGCAAGCTTGATGATAACGGGATAAACGGAATCAACCGGCGATTTCACTGTGACATGGCCAACATTGAATATCCCACCATCACCATCAAGAACCATGATGTGTCCCTGTCCGAGATCCACGACTCTTCTGGCAAGCTCGTGTGCCATCTTCCCAGAATCAGGATGCAGTTTGCATTCGATGAAGACGGCAAAGAGACCACTCGTCAGGCATACTTTACCAAAGAGGATTTACAGATCTTTTTAGACAGTGTTAAATCAGTGTACAAATCAAGCAACGAGTCAATATATAGATTTAAGAATAATGATGACAGCATTCAGGTTGTGGATGCGACATGATAAACGCAATTAGCAAATACGTATTAGCAAATACGCCCAAACGAGATTATGATGATCAGCCGTCAGTTGATCAAAAACACCGCATCCGCCCGCAGTTATATACACGCATAATTATCGCACGTGTCCTGACTGGGGAAGCGAGCAACGCTGTGCCGGATCGTACTTTCCACAGAAATCAAGCATTGCGCAGGCGAATACAAAAAATCAAGCTTCGTCTCCCAGATCATAAATTGCAGATAAACCACGCAAAATACCACAGACGGCATCCAACTCGACCGGCATCGTTGACCGGTATTGATACGAAGGACTGGCTAGAGCCCCTGTTGGAGAAAATTAACGCGCCTGGCGAGGTCGTTGCATTTGTCTCAGATTTGCGCGATAAAAACTTTGCAGGGGTGGTTGATATTCTGCGGAACGCGACAGAGTCGGGAGATGTTGTGAGGATTTACAATTTATGCAACACGTTGGAGATGTCGATAAACGTTGTAAAGCTTGGCATAACAAGCCCGATACAAAAGATCAAGATGGACGACTATCAGACGCAGCTTATGAACATACGCAAGATTGCAAACGGGATTATCAGCGCGGATGGAAGGCAGGCGCCCATGGACAACTCGCTAAAAAACACGTTGGAATCCCTCATACACACGTTCGAAAGCCGTCTGCAGCTACACGAAGCCTTGGATGAGTTTGGATATACCGAAGAGGAAATTGAAAAGAGCATGGAGGATTCCAGGACAGGGTTCAGGTCATGAAGCCCGTTGCCATATGCATCTCCAACAACCCATCCAAGGTTTATGAACATGAAGATGTGCACTATTTCTTTTGGCCGTTCGAGTTGGGTCTTACATACTTGAAATCATTCAAACGCAAATGGCCCGTATTCCCAATAAAGCGCTACGACTATGAACCTGTCAAAGAATTACTAGTCGGAGGGAAGACTGTAATCCTGACGAGATTTCATTACGATATAGCGGTTTATTTTAACAGCGTGCAGACTGATTCAAAAAACAGACCCGTGGTTGATTTTTTCTTCGGTGCCCATTCCCCATATGCACATACAGACGTGAATGGTGCACGCTGTGGAATCTGCCAGCCATTAAACTGGGATGAATATCCGGCAAGAAAGATTGACGCGTTGCAGTTTTTGTATTCGCTGTATATGAGCATACTTGCGAGAAAGACCAAGGTCGAGAAATGCGATACCAAATACTACAAAGTGGATGTTGGAAAGGTTCCCAACGATGTGTTGCTTAATCCTGAAAGAATGCATGTGATGATTTGGATCGGAAGGCGTCCCTCTCCAGAGGATCTGGTCGAGGCGGGGCTTGGTCACCTTGTTGGTCGATAACCGATCAATACGGCCCTGTTCAATTTGAGTGATCTAGGTCAATCGCCGTTCAAAAGTGAGTCCTGATCTGTTGTTTACTGCCCGAAAACAGCCGGCCCAAGGCGCGGTTCAAAGTGATCGGAGGCAGAGATGGACATCACTCTTGAACAGCTGTCCGTTCAGATCATCCAAATTGAACAGGGCCGATACGGCCTCTGCTATTAGATCTGGTGATCATTTGATTTTGACTTTTGGTTAAAAAGGGGCCAACCGCATACGTGCCAGTCTTGGTCCTGCTGCCAATTCGGGATGTGACTCGACAGCGCCTGACACCGACGATTTTCGGCCGTTCCTCGGATCTGCCTGCCCCTCCCCCCCCGGCGGTGGCCGTCGGGAGGATGCCTCCGTTCCGGACACGCCCGCTGCCTGCCGTTTTTCATTTTTGGCCCGTTGGACACGCATGCACAAAACGCCGAATCACGGTGCGCCAAGAAACCATGTCCCGGATTGGCAAGTGCCCCTCCCCCCGCCCGGACATAGGGATTTATACGCCGTGCAGGGGGGTGTCTGTGAGTTGAGCAAGGTAAGGAGCCCGAGGCTGGCCCCGCAGGGCCGCACGTCGTACCAGTGGGCCCGCTCCCACATGCAGATTCTGGACAACACCATCGCAAGGTTCCGCAAGTCAAAGCCGCTGCGCGGGATTACGCTGGGGTTTTGCCTGCACATAACAAAGGAGACCTCGGTACTGCTGATGGGGGCCAAGGAGCTTGGGGCGACCGTCGCCGCGTGCGGGGGCAACCCGCTGACCACCCAGGATGACATCGCGGCGTTTCTGGCCTCGCAGGGGGTGCACGTGTACGCATGGAACGGGCAGACCGACCGCGAGTACGACTGGTGTATCGGGCGCGTGCTGGGACACCGCCCGGACATACTGACCGACGACGGGGCCGACATGAACATAAAGGCGCACTTTGACAAGCGGTACTCCAAGCTGGATATCATGGGCGCCACCGAGGAGACCACCGCCGGCGTGACCAGGATACGGGCGGTCGAGCGCAAGGGGATGCTGCGGTATCCCGTGATACTGGTAAACGAGGCGCACACAAAGCACATGTTTGACAACAGGTACGGCACGGGGCAGAGCACCGTCGACGGGTACCTGCGGGCGATGAACCTGCTGTTTGCCGCAAAGCGCGTGGTGGTGGTCGGGTACGGGTGGGTCGGCAAGGGGGTGGCGTCGCGGTGCGCCGGAATGGGGGCCCGCGTCACGGTCACAGAGGTGGATCCGGTCCGGGCGCTAGAGGCGCACATGGACGGCTACGAGGTCGTGCCAATGTCGCAGGCGGCCCGGACGGGGGACATATTCGTCACGTGTACCGGGATGACCGGCGTGATACGCAAGGAGCACATACTGCGGATGAAGGACGGCGCGGTGATGGGCAATGTGGGGCACTTTGACGTGGAGATTGACACAAAGTTCCTGCTTTCAAGGCGGGCGTCCGTACGTGAGGTGCGGCCAAACCTTGACGAGTGCCTGCTGCCAAACGGCAGGCGGGTCTACCTGGTGGGCAAGGGGCGGCTTGCAAACCTGGTGGCCGCAGAGGGGCACCCCCCCGAGGTCATGGCCCAGTCCTTTTCAAACCAGCTGCTGTCGATACTGTACATACTGAAAAACCACGGCAGGATGGAGAATGCGATAACGGCGGTTCCCGAGGAGATTGACGTGCAGGTGGCGCGCGACGCGCTCGGGGCGATGGGCGTCCGCATAGACCGGCTCACGGCCGAGCAGGTGCGGTATGCAAACAGCTGGTGAGCGTTAGCCGCCGCGGCCGCCCCTTGACGACGAGTAAAACATGTAAAAACTGGCCAGGAGGGCGGCTATGGCGCCGCCTCCCGCCGCGTATGCATAGTTGAACCCCGGGGCGCCGCCGGCGTCCTGTTCCTCTTGGTGGACAGAGTCGGCAAGAAGCGCAAGCACCAGCAGGATTCCGCCTGCAAACATGAGCTTTCTGTGGGTGTCCACCGGTGGCGGCATCCGGCACGCACAGATAAGTGTTCCATAACGCGCGTTTTCAGCTGCAGTCGCAGGTGCGGTTCCGCCTCCCCCCTTTCCTGCGGATGCACACGATCATGCCTGGTGCGGCCTTTGCCCCGGCATCCGTCCGCATGACGCCTCCTGCGGCCGCCTTGGCCCGTGTGCGAATTTCAGCGGCCAAAAACGCCGTTTTTGGACGCAATCTGCAGGTGTCGTATCGGTAATTAGTGCAGTCTGACAAAAAACAGCCCAAACGAACATTTGACCGGCCCCGGCCGATCAGCGATATTGCCGGTCAGAAGGCCCGGCAAAGAGGATCTAGGGGAGATTGTCAGATCGCGGGGCGGCAGGCCTGCACGCGCGATCGCCCGGGAGGTGGGAGTGTTGCCAAAGGTTTTGTTGCAAGTTCGGTACCTAGGGCGCCACGCACAAGGTAATCTAAATAAGGATCAACGTGCGACGCGCCGTATTGACCTGGACCAGGGTGGCCGACCGCGGCTCGATCAAGCAGGGCACCGGCGCCGAGGTTCGTGCGGGCGGCAGGCGGATAGCCGTGTTCAACGGGGGCGGCGGTACACTTCATGCCCTTGACGCCATGTGCGCCCACCAAGACCAGTCCATAGCGTGCGGTAGCATACAAGACGGGGTGGCAGAGTGCCCGCACCACTTTTGGCACTATGATGTCCGGACCGGCAAGCTGCTTGACTATCTAAAGGACGTCAGGCTGCAGACGTATCCCGTCCAAGAGAGGGGCGACGGGGTCTATGTCGACGTCTGAGGCGCCGGGCAAGGGGACTGCGGCGGCGGGGGGCGGCGGCGGGGTCAGGGGGGGGAGCGAGCCGCCGGCCGCCGCGTGGATAACCGACACGCTCAGCGGCCGCCGGATCCGCGTCCCCGCGCGCGATCCGGTCGGGGTGTACCTGTGCGGCGTGACCACGTACGACGAGGCGCACATCGGGCACGCGCGCACCATAGTGGTCTTTGACGTGCTGCGCAGGTACCTCGAGTTTGCGGGCCGGAGCGTGCGGCTGATCCAAAACTTTACCGACATTGACGACAAGATTATCGGGCGGGCAGCCGCCGAGGGCGTTACGGCGGCCGAGATCAGCGAGCGGTACATAGGCCGGTACCACCGCGACTTTGACCGCCTAGGCGTGCGCAGGGCATCGGCGTACCCGCGCGCCACCGAGCACGTGGGGGAGATGGTGTCGCTGATACGCGACCTGGTGGACCGGGGCGCCGCATACGCGGGCCCGCGCGGCGTGTACTATTCCGTGTCGGGGTTTTCCGGGTATGGCAAGCTCTCAAAAAAGATGACCGGCGAGCTGCGGGCCGGGGCCAGGGTAGAGGTCGACGAGGGCAAGCGCGACCCGCTGGACTTTGCACTGTGGAAGCTGGCCGACTCTGGGCCTCGCTGGGACAGTCCGTGGGGGAAGGGCAGGCCGGGGTGGCACGTCGAGTGCTCGGCGATGTGCATGCGGTACCTAGGCGGCGGAGTCGACATACACGGCGGGGGAAGGGACCTGATATTCCCCCACCATGAGAACGAGATTGCCCAGTCCGAGGCGCACACCGGGGGGGCGCTGGCAGGGGCGTGGATGCACGTCGGCATGGTCACCATCGACGGACAAAAGATGTCAAAGTCGCTTGGCAACATGCGCTCCGTCGGGCGCGCGATCGACGAGTGGGGCCCCAACGCGGTCCGGCTGTTCTGCCTGTCCGGGCACTATTCAAAGCCGGTGGACTATACAGACGGGCTGATGGAGGAGAGCCTCGGCAGGTGGAGGCAGGTGGAGGCGGCGTATTCCGAGGCGGTCCGCGCGCAGGGCACCACCACCACCACCACCACCGCCACCGCCACCACCACCACCGCCGCCGCCCCCGGCCGGGCGCCGGGCGCCGCCAAAGGGTCTGCCGCACATCAGAGTACGGCCCGGTTCATGGGGTGGCTGGGGGCGGATCTGAACACACACGAGGCGGTGTCGGAGATGCTTGCGCTTGCAAGGGAGATCAACGGGCTTGCGGCGGAGGCGGAGGGCGGACTGGACGCCGCCACTGCGGCCTCTGCAGGGCGCGAGATTGAGCGCCAGGCGGGCGTGCTGGGACTGCGCCTGCCTGATGCCTCTCCTGCGAAGGTTGCCGAGATTGAGGGGATGGTCGCGCGGCGCGAGGAGCTCCGGCGGGGCGGGTCGTACGTGCAGGCAGATGCCCTGCGGAACGAGCTTGCCGCGCGCGGCGTGGAGCTGATAGACCGCGGGTCGGGCACGTCGTGGATCATGCGGGGGCCCGCCGGCACGGCGGCGGCGGCGGCGGCGCGGACGCGGCGCGACTCGTAGGTGCGCGCATGCAGGAGTCGGCCGGACCGGCTGACGACCCGCAGTCAGTCAGGCGGTGTACCGCCGGCACCGCAGTCCGTCCCGCGCGCGTCCCCTGCGGCAATCCTCTTGCACGCCTCCTCCAGCCGGCCCACCGCCCACCGCATCTCATCTGCCTCCTCGCGGCCCAGCGTGGCATCCCATCCGTCCAGTACCACGTCGCATATCTGGCAGCACCGCGACAGGATTTCCCAGTACGGGTGGTGCTCGGCAGTCGCGGCGGACAGCTCTGCGACATCGGCCAGCCCCGCCCTTGCGCGTGCAAGCGGCGCAAACCCCCCGCCCGTGACCCTTACCGACTCGCAGCCGTCGTCCGACTCTACGCGCAGCGCCATGCCCTCAAACCCGTCTGCCAGGGTGCACACCTCTTTGCAAAACTCTGCAAAGCCGCCGCCGGCGTTGTCTGCCACCTCCTAGAACAGCCTCCTGTGCTCTGCCATCATGCACCTGTCGAATACGACGTCGATGCCCCCGCCGCCGCCGCCGCCGCCGCCGCGCGCCGCCCGCTCCTCTGCCCGCCGGTCGCGTATCCCCTCTTGCAGCCATATGACGCGCGGTTCCAGCGTGACCGCCTCGTCGATAGCCCGCCCCGCCTCTGCAGAGGGCCTGAACACGCAGACGATGTCAATCCCGTGCCGTCTGGCGTCCACGTCGGCAAGCGACGGGCTGCACCGAATCCCGAGTATTTCGCGGGCCCGGGGGTTGACCGGCACGATGTCAAAGCCGTGCCGCGCCAGGTATCTGGGCACATAGTGGGCGGCCTTTGCGGGATTGCGCGACATTCCGACCACCGCGACCCTGCGCAGCGACAGTATGCCGCGCAGCTTTTCGTCGGTGTGACCGTCGTGGTCTGCCATCACGGGGGCGCGGCGCCACGCTTGATATAAGTTTGGGCGCCCGTCCGGGGTTGCCCAAACGATCGAAAACACGCGATCTAAACGGCTTGGGCGGTCTTAGAGGGGGGAGGGGCCAAATGGCACCGCATCGATTCCGGCCGGGATTCGGGACACGATGCCGATTCCCTGCGAATTCCTGTTGTAGTGAACGGAAATGTGTTCGCACCTAATTTGGCCCTTAGTCGACGTCTCTTTCGAACCATTTTGGGTCGTTTTTTCTGATCGTTAAAGTTGCCTTTCTGGCAGTGAACGCCTTTCGGGGGGTCT
>JAHRAJ010000061.1 GCA_020027365.1 Cenarchaeum sp. | reverse complement strand
ATCCTGATGGACAGTAGCGCCTGCCCTCCGGAGCTGATCTCAAACTCGTTGCCCTCCGAGCCGATGCCTGCCCAGTAATAGTTGACATGGCCCACGCGTACCGGACTCACGTCCCGCTTGTACTCGTAAATCCGTATTGCCCCGGCCGCGTCCCTCTCGCATTCTAGGCGCTTGTATGCCTTTGCAATCACGCCGCACGCCTCTAGGTCGGCCTGCAGGCCTGCCTCGACCCCCGCGTCGCCTGCGGGTGCCGGCACACTGCCGCGCACAACGGCCTTTTGGGGGTCTGGCACCCCCGCACCCGTGCCGTCCGCACGTATGATTCCTGCCGCCACCAGGTACCCAATCCCACTGACAAAATCTGCATCGGTGATGTCCCCTGCCACCCACCAGCCCGCGTTGTTTTTGACCCAGCCGGGGATTCCGCCGGCGGGGTTTGCAGGCACCCCCGCATCATCCGGACGTGGCGGGACGTCTATCACGCCCTCGGACACCAGAAACTGCACCCCCTGTACAAACATCTCGTCGTCAATCAGGCCCTGCACCCACCAGCCCGCGTTGTTTTTGATCCAAGATGGGATGGGTTCTGCAGAGTGTGCGGTTTGTGACGACGATGACGACGGCGCCGCTGCTACTGCCGCAACCGGCAGCATCAGCAACAGCGACAAGGCCGCCAGCACGACCGTGACATCCCGCCCATTGTTCACAAAGTACACACGCATTTGGGACATTTAAATCTGCATGACGGCGCCGGTTGTACACTGAAGCTGGCCGGGGGCTTTTACCGTAGTTGTAGTCGGGAGTTTTGCATGATTGTTACCGCACCAACTCTGATTCCATTCCTGTGAAAGATGTTTCCCGAGAATTGTCGCATATAAAGATCCCCGAGTTAACCCGGGGCGAAAGCTCCTGCGGACGACAGGGTACAGCCAAACGTGGTGTGAAAGGTTAATCAAACCATGCAATCCACGCCCGCCATGGACTCGATCTTCATAACGGGGACGGATACCGGGGTGGGCAAGACCGCCCTGACCGCCGGACTTGCAAGAGCGCTTCGCAGGAGGGGGGTAAGCGTCGGGGTGATGAAGCCTTATGCGTCCGGCATCCCGGACGGGACGCCGTATCGCACACGGGACGTCCGGCTAATCATGGAGGCCGCCGGGATGGACGAGGGCGATGTCGGCCTGGTCAACCCCATGTTTTATCCAAAGCCCACCTCGCCATACTCTGCAACACTTGGCAAGGACGGTTCCGACGGTGATGATCACCGGGATGTCGATGTTGTGCTTGACGCGTTTGACAAACTTGCAAAAAGGTACGATGTGGTCATCGTAGAGGGCATTGGAGGGGTGATGACGCCCATACATGAAGACTATTTCGTATGCGACCTTGCAGAGGACATGGGCATTCCCGCGGTGTTGGTCACCACGACGCGTATGGGTGCCGTAAACCACGCGGTCATGAGTGCAGAGATGTTCAACATGGAGGGTTGGGGTGACATGGATGATGAGGACGAGGAGGATGATGAAAATGAAGAATATGAGGAGGAGGACGGTGTGTATTACTATGAGGACGGCGAGGATGATGATGAGGACGAGGAGGATGAGGACGAGGAGGATGAGGACGAGGAGGATGAGGACGAGGAGGATGAGGACGAGGAGGATGAGGACGAGGACGAGGATGCCATCCGAGGCATAATCATAAACGACATGGGCCGCAGGGATGGTGGTGCTGATGATGATAACGACGCCGCCGGTGCATACGACCCTGCAGAGTTGAAGACGGTACTGGAGAATCTGACCAACGTCGACGTCATGGGATCGGTGGGCGGGCTATCTGGCCAGGATCCCGACTCGCTGGCCGACGAGGTCGAGAGGAATGTGGATTTGCAGTCCCTGTTCAGACTGCCCGGAACATCCTAAACTTGGCGGATTTTTTCTCGTCTAGAAAACGGACTATGGCATCCGTTATGGCGGGGAACGGGTGGGTGGTTTGTCCGTCGGCGGCCGCGGTTGCACGGTCTGGATCGGCACCCCCGCCGTCACCGCCGTCACCAAGACGGATCACAAACGTCCTGTGGCAGTCGGCATCAACCCGCCCCGGCGAGACCACCCATATGTTGTCACGGTTGGGCTGTATCCTGCGGGCCTCTGCGATTTTGGCCTCCACGTGGGCCGGATCCGTCGAGGACAGTATGCACAAAACAATGCACGAATTCCAGTCCGTCCGGAGGGTGCGCGTGTCCGGTATCGCAATGTCCACAGGGACGCCGTCAAACTCGGTCTTTCTTTGCGACGGTATTAACAGCATGGCAAGCAGGTAGTGCAGGACGACTGTGGCCACCGCGGACGTCTTGTGCTCGTGTCCGTCTGGCCCGGTGCCGCCCTCAAACGGTGCCGCCATCACCGCATCCCTGCATCCGTCAAGTATGCGCAGGATAATCTCGGGCCCGCGCCCGTCCAAAAAGCCCCGACGTATCACATCCTCCGTAATCCCGTGGATTGCATCATACACCGCGTCCCTTGTCGGATCCGCATCTTCGCCGTCCAGCCAACCCACCTGCCCGCACCCGCACCGCTAGCTAAACCTGTACCTGCGCTCCCCGCGCGAGTCGGGCGCCGTCTGCACGTCCACCAGCACAAACTCGCCGGAAGTCTCCAGCACGGCCTGCTCCGGAGTCCGCCGGTTCTCGTGCAGGTCTTCATACTCCTGCAGGCTGAGCCGCTTGCGTGGACCCAGCTCGGCCTCCAAATCCATGCCGCCTACAATATCCGCATACCGCGGCTGTATCACGCCGCTAAACACCATCGCACTGCTACCGCTACCATACGATCCAAACCCGACGCGCCTGCCCGCCAGATCCAGACCCTTTTTGTGCTCAAACTCGAGGCTGCTGCGAAATCCCAGGTACAGCGATGCCGTGTACAGGTTGCCGATCATCTTGGACGCCACGAGCGAGCTTGCCAGCTTTGACTCGTACACCTCGCGGTACTCGTCGGTCTGGGTGAACAGCCGCGTAAACTCGTGATCCTTTTCCATAAACTCGGCGTCCGCCAGAACGGACTCTACCGTCCCCCGCGGGTCGCGCGGGACGGGTTCGGGCACCCCGATCTTGTCCACGATGGACGCCCACCGGGGAAGCGTCCTCCACTCGTGGCGCGTCAGGTAGGCAAGCGCCTTTTTGCCCATGTTGCTGTACGGCAGGTGCATGTTGATATAGTCAATGTGGTCCAGCACGGTCTCGCCGTCGGCCAGCTTCATCAGACCCGTCTGCACGGCCCGCCGCTTGTAGTCATCCAGGGCCTTTTTCACCTGGATCAGATACAGCAGGTTGGAGTACTGTCCGTGGACTATGGGCGTCTCCTTGCCAAACGGGCGGTAAAAGTCATACTCGTCGCGTATGGACGTCGACGTCACGCGCGGGTCAAAGGCCAGCAGCCGGGGGTCGTCGTTGAGCAGCATGGCTATGGCGCCGGCCCCCTGCGTCATCTCGCCGCTAGAGCCCATGTCATACTTTGCAATGTCTGACACCACCACCATCGCGGCCTTGCCCTCTGCCTCGCCTGCCCGTATCCAGTTTGTATTGTCGTACAGGGCATACGATCCGCTGACGCATGCAAACTTTGTCTCCACGCCGCCGCAGTGCTCAAACGTGCCCTTGCCGTACACCTGCTCCAGCATCCCCACCACGAAGGAGTTCATTGCCTTGGATTCGTCAAACGACGACTCGGTGGACACGTAAAGGCGTCCGATGTCGTCGGGGGACAGGTCGTTACGCCGCATGATCCCAAGGCAGGCGTTGGCAGCCAGACATGCAGGATCCTGGTTTGTATCCACGATTGCCATCTTCGAGACGCCCAGCCCCTTGCGCAGCTTTTCGGGGTCGAGTCCGCGTGCCTGTGCAAAGTCGGCCGCATCCACGTACAGCTTTGGCACGTACAATGCAATGTCGTCTATTCCCGCCGCCATCTACACTACAACCCCCGATTGGGATAAAAGGATATCGTGTTGGATGCTTGCGTGGTGCCAGAATCCGCGCGTGATCGCGTTTATGGCGGCATCCGCAACAACGAGGGCGCGGTTGACACCGATGGTCACCCCTCAAGCTTTGCGTCTATAATCCTTGAAAACACCTCGTAGGGCTGCGCGCCGGACAGGCCGGTGACGTCGCCGCCCGGCCCGATCACGAAAAAGGCAGGGGTGCCGCCAAGTCGGAGGGCGGCCGCGTCGGCGTTGCTTTGCTCAACGGCCGCCGAGTGACGCGCCTGCTCCACGCATTCGTCAAACTGCGGCATGTCAAGCCCGGCCTGGCGTGCCAGCACCCGCAGGTTTTCAGACGCCGCCCAGCCGTTGTTCTCGCCGGTCCATGCGTTGTACAGCGCATCGTGATACTCCCAAAACGATCCCTGCTCGCCGGCGCAGCGCGCCGCGTTGGCCGCACCGACAGAGTCCGGTCCGATTATGGTATAGTCCTTGAAGATCATCTGGACCTTGCCCGTTCGGACGTAGTTTTCAACGATGGCAGGCTCCGTCTCATGAAAGAACACGTTGCAGAAATGGCACTGATAGTCCCCAAACTCCACGATGGTTACCGGCGCGTCCGGATCCCCCAGGGGCGGCGAACCGTTTTCCAATAGCGCCGACATGGGGACGGCCTTGGCGGGTTGCTGCTGCTGCTGCTGTTGGACGGGCTGT
Organism: Cenarchaeum sp.; assembly: GCA_020027365.1. Next base: position 11,535 of record JAHRAJ010000061.1, on the reverse strand, counting down.
CCGGAAGGCCGTTCAAAGACAAGGCGCGGATCCGTCGTGCCGGCGGTGCCGCTGTCAGACACCGCGTTGAACGCTGCAAATGAGGCGATCAGGGCCGCGGCTGCTACGAGGGCGCCCAGTCCGAGCGACGGGCCGTGTACTGCCATGGCGGTGCGTGACGGGGGGCCAAATTTAGCCCTTGCCGACGGACGGACGCGTTTTGCCGCCGCCGCCGCCGCCGGTTGGTTGATATTTATTCACGGGGATGGTTATGGTACGGCATGGCAGAGGGGGGCGAAAAAAAGAGGAGGGTGTTTGTCAACGGCTATGGATCGATCGGCCGCAGGATTACCGCGTTTGTCCGTGACGACCCGCAGATTGATCTGGTTGGAATTGGCAAGCATACTCTGGACGCCGGGGCGATCCAAAGGGCGGCAGGCGACGGACTGGCGGTGTATGTGCCCCGAAAAAAGATTGGCGGTTTCCAAGGTACGGGGGTGGCCGGAACCATAGAGGACGCACTGGACGCGTCCGATCTGGTCATAGACGCATCCCCCGGCGGGCGCGGATATTCAAACAAGGTGGATTTGTACAAACCCAGGGGGATAAAGGCGATATACCAGGGGGGCGAGTCTGTCACCGGCGATGCCGCAGTGTCCGACATGCTGTTCAACTCGCGTGCAAACTATGACGACGTAAAAAACCGCATGCATGTGATGCAGGGAAGCTGCAACGTCACGGGCATGGGACGCATCCTTGGGCCCCTGCGCGACAGGTTTGGCGGCAGGCTGGCGAGGCTTGACGTGACGCTGATTCGCAGGTGGGCAGACATTGATCAGACGGACAAAAAGGTCGAGGACACGATCGAGATGACGCAAAACCCCCACCACGGCGACGATGTCAAGACATACCTGGGCGCAGACGCACCCCTGTTCGTGAGGGCGGTCAAGGTGCCCACCCGGCAGATGCACCTGCACGTAATGGACGTTAGGTTTGGGGACGGTCCGACGCCAAAGCCCTCGGAGATACACGACGTATTCCGTGACGAGTTTGGCGTGGCCGTGCTGTGGACGGCACGGGGCACAAAGGAGGTGCGCGACTTTGCAGGCACGATGGGGTTTTACTTTACCGACACGAACATGATCCACATACACGCAAACATGACCGCGTCCATCGGCGACACAGTCCAGATGATGTACTCTGATGATCAGACGGGCATCGTCATACCGGAAAACCACATGCTGATGCAGGCCATGCTGTTTGACCGACCCCGCGCGGAGGCACTGACACACACAGAGTCCGTATTCCACATGGCCGAAAAAAAGAGGCGGCTTGAAGAGCACTTTGCGGTGCAAAAAAACTAGCCGTGGTCGCCGTTGCCATGGCTGCCGCCCTTGCCGCCGTCATCACCGTTGCCGCCCCCGCCAATCCGCTCAATCCTGACCTCGCTGGACCTGTTGTTTTCCACCTTTTGGACTACAAACCTCAGCGAACCCACCTCCACCTTGTCGCCCTCGCGCGGTATGTCGTGCAGCTTTTCATGAAGGAGTCCGCTCAGGGTGGAATGGTCGTCGCCCTCGGGCACGTCGGTCTTGAACACCCCGTTTATCTCGTCAATCTCGATGTCCCCGCGCGCGATAACGGTGTTTGCATCCACCGTCCTGTACATCCTGGGGCGGGCCTTGTCGCTCTCATCCTCGATCTCCCCGACGATCTCCTCTAGCAAATCCTCCAGGGTGACCAGGCCCTCGACGCCCCCGTGTTCGTCTATGACTATGGCCATGTGCGTCTTGCGCCCCTTCATCTCCTTGAGCAGTGCGCTGACAAGCTTTTCCTGGGATGCAAACACGGGATCCCTTGCAATCTGCTGCAGCGTGGACATCTTGCCCTCGTCGTTTTCCAGTTTCTTGAGCACGTCACGCACGTGGATAAACCCGACGATGTTGTCCCTGCTGTCGTGGTATACGGGTATGCGCGAGTGGCCGTGCTGGTTTATCAGCGGAAGGGCCTCGAACAGCAGCATCTTTGCGGGCAGTGACAGCATCCGCGTCCGCGGGGTCATGACGCTTCGTATCACGGTGTCGTCAAACTCGAGCGCGCCGTGCACAAGCTCCCGCTCGTCCTGTTCAAGCGCCTTTTCTGCCAGCCCCTGGTCTATCACGCCCTTGATCTCCTCCTCCGTGATTGGTGGCGGCATGTCGCTGCTGCCGGTAAGCCGCACCACCCCGCGGGTCACATACTCAAACATCTTGACCACCGGATACAGCACGTAGCTAAACCACAGCAGCACGGGTGCAAACCGCAGGGCAATCCTGGTCGCGTTGGCATTACAGTACGTCTTTGGCGTAATCTCGCCAAACACCAGTATGAGAAACGTCATTATGCCTACCGCAATGCCCAGCCCGTCGTCGCCAAACAGCCGGAGCGCCACGCTGGTGGCAAGCGCCGAGGCCCCGACGTTGACAAGGTTGTTGCCAAGGTTGACACTCGACATCATCCATCCCGGGTTGCTCTTGAGTTTGTGCAGCGCCATGGCCCCCTTGCGGTTTTCCTCGTAAAGCTGGGTCACCTTTGACATGCGCGTGCCAACAAGCGCCACCTCCAGCCCGCTGAAAAACCCGGACAGCCCTATCAGGACTGCAAGCGATGCAAGCTCCATCCACAGGTCAGCCATGCAGACCATCCCCCGTCAGTGTGCAATCCCTCCCCGTCATGCCGGAACGACTACAACGGTCATCCATCTCTATTTTGATACCACCATCATGTTGGCAGTCTTACGCGGTTCTTGGGCCTTTTAAGGATTGGCATGGCCTTGCCGGCCCGTGGTTTCCAACCGCAGGCGCCAGGGGACGGACGGAAAACATCCCCGTGCACGCCATCCGATCACGCGTGCCAAAAAAAAACCGGCGTCCGGCAGTCGCCAACCCGCGCCGTCACCGGACCCGCCGGCGGCCGGGAAAAGACGCCGGCATGGACGTCCTGACGGTTTGCACGCCGCCCGCCCGCCCGCCTTTTGCAACTGCAGATCTGCCACAGCCGCGGCACGGCAGGTCATATCTCACGTATGCCGATCTTTTTGAGATAGCAGTACGTCCCGTCGTAAAAGTCGTCCCGGCGCGTCTCGTCGTCCGAATCGCCGCGGGGGACAAATATGACCATCCCCTGCCTTGCGCGCGTAAGCAGCACCCGGTATGCGTTTTCAAGGTATTTCTTGCGATAGTCCTTGTGGATCTTCTTCCACTTGTCGCCGGAAAATTCACGGTAAAGCCACCCGCTGTCCTCATACCGAAGATCCGCATCCCACGCAACGCACGTCCAGTCTAGCTCCAGCCCCTGCACCTCAAACTCGGTGGCCGCATATTCCAGGCTGTATGACGAGCGCGGATCATCGCGCGGGTTGAGAAACCAGTGTATCGCGTTGGCCGCAAGCTCCACGTAAATCCCGTGGGGTTTTAGCCGGTACGACTTGGCCGCGGCTATCACCCCAAAGCGCTCGCTCCCGCGGGCCATCCTCCGAAGCCAGTTTTTGGCGCATTCAAAGTCCCTGGTCATCACGATCGGGTATCGCTGCCCGCATACCTCCCGCAGCAGGTCCCTTGCCTTGTCCGGCTCTACGTCAAGGATTGTCTTGACAAGCTGCGACATGTTCTTGCTGCGAAATGATCTGATGGACGTGTCCAGATGCAGGCCGGGGCGGCGGTTGGGGACGACGTCTGGCCCGAGCATGTCTGCGATGCTCCTGCCCTGCAGGTGCTCGTCGTCGCCCTTGTCCTCGATCGTGTCCGATATGTACACGTCCCACTCGGAGCCGTGCCTGCACGCCGCATCAAGCCATCCCGGAAGGCCGGCCTCGTTGTGGTTGATCTCCTGTCCGCCCCCGATCAGGCACACTATGACGGACCAATCCTCGTGCCTTCCCATCACCTCCAGCATCAGCTCGGGCTGCGACTTGTGCATCTCGGCAAGGCCCTTCTTTTTGAGAAACTTGTCCGTGGCCGTCACGTCCCACGCACGCTGCGCCTCGTCGAATATCGCGACCCTCTCGTGTGTAGGCTTGGGATCCTTCACGGTCTCGTGCAAAAAGTGGTGCAGCGCCTGTATCAGCACGTTGATCTCGGATCTAAACGTCTTTTTGATTATTCGCTTGCCGCTTTGTTTTGCAAGCTCCTCCCGTCTGGCCCTGCCATACGCATCCCTGACAAGCGCCTCGCGTAAAACCGACACCAGCGGCCCGTTCCCTGACAGGAATATCGCGTGCTCGCCATCGTCGTAATCCTGCCTCCTGTTTGCCAGGTTTAGTCCCGCAAGCGTCTTGCCTGCGCCGGGAACCCCGGTCACAAAGCAGATTGACTTTTTGTTCCCCTTCTTGGAGTCCTCGATGATCGTCTCGATGGTTTTGGTGGTCTTTTCCAGGTTTTGGTAGCCCGCCTCGTTTCTCACTATGTTTGAGACGCTGTGTCTGGAATACAGCGCCCGGGCCGCCTCGATTATGGTCGGCGTGGGCTTGTAGCTGGAGCCCTCCCACACCCCGGCGCATATGCAAGAGTCCGCGTGCCTTGACGCCACGTCCACGACCGTCCTTGCGATGCCTTTGCCGTTGAGCATGACGGGCCGGAACACGCCGTCATCATCCATGATGATCGGGTCGCGGCACACGTGCGCCTTTGTCGCCACAAGAACAGGGACTATGGGCAGGTCATGCGTGCCCTGGTGAAAGTTTTTCAGATCAAGCGCATAATCCACGCACTGGTCTGCGTCGGCACGCCTGTATTGGGACTCGCCCACCTTGAACTCGATCACAAATACAACCCCGGCCAGGATTAGCACGGCGTCGGCCCTGGTGCCCATGCGCGGTATCTCAAACTCCAAAAATATGTGCCCCGGCAGCGACACGTCCCGCAGCTCTTGGCGCAGCAGGTCCACCTCGGCACGCCATGCGTCCATTTGCTCCTGGGTGGTGTTGGCCCCGGCCCTGGCCGCCAGACGATCCACAATCCCGTCCCTGTCGCCCCCAACAAAACCCGCGAGGCTGTCAGAGTAGTATGCCCGCACAAACAAATGAGCGGCAGGTGCCGCATATACGGTTTTTGATCGGCCGCGCCGCCCGTGCCCGGCACGGCATCCGCGTGCGGCGGCCGTCCCGCCCGCCGCGGCGTGCCGGCACCCCGCCGGCGGCATCACGGGACGGGTTGATCACGTCTTGGGAGGGCGTGCAAACCGGTTTGATGCGTCGTTGTGATAGTCCACCGGCAGCATCGCGTCCTTTTGCCTGCCCGTGAGGATGCCCACCACGACGTCGTCCTGCTTGATCACCTCCTGGGCCACCAGTTTTTTAATCCCGGCAGGCGAGGCCCCCGACGCCATCTCGCAGTCAAACCCGTTGAGGCCCACGACGGACATGCCGTCAAGCATGTCAGAGTCGCTCACGGTGGTGACCACCCCGTCGGTAAACTCCAGCGCCCGGATCCCCTTTAGTATGTTGGCCGGCCGGCCTATCTGTATGGCGGTGGCCTTTGTCCGGGGACGCATGCCCTTTTCGTCAAGGTGCGCATAGTACCGTGCAATCAGCTCGGTGTTCGGACTGCCGCGGTTCCAGCGCAGCTCCTCGCCCTCAAACCGGCCGTTGTACAAGTCTGCAAGCGTTCCGGCCCCCTCGGCGTTGACGACCGCTATGCGCGGGACTTTTTTTATCCAGCCCCACTCGTACAGCTCCATCAGGGCCTTGCCGCAGCTTGACGTATTGCCAAGCGCCCCTCCCGGATACACAATCCAGTCGGGAGGATCGTCCCACCCGATGTACTCTAGCGCCCGCAGTGGAATCGTCTTTTGCCCCTCTATCCGAAACGGGTTTATGGAGTTTACAGTATACCCGTCAAGGTTGCGGGCGTCATCCAGCGACTGCCTGAGCGCGTCGTCAAAGTTGCCGTCAACCTCCACAATCTGCGCGCCAAACTGGTAGGCCTGGCCGAGCTTGCCCGGCGCAATCTGGCCTGCCGGTATGTACACGTCGCAGTCCATCCCCTCGTTTGCGGCAAACATTCCGGCGGATGCAGAGGTGTTGCCCGTTGACGCGCACACAATCTTGGAGGCGCCCACCATCTTGGCATGTGTGACTGCCGTTGCCATCCCGTTGTCCTTGAACGAGCCGCTGGGGTTGTACCCCTCGGGCTGCAGCCACAGCCCGCCGACGCCGGCAAACTCGGCGGCGCGCGACATCCGATACGGCTTGGACTGGCGCCCCTCGGCGCCGTCCAGCGACACCAGCGCGGCCGAGCACGCCCCGAGATCCTCGGTGTCAATCTGGCAAAAGTTGAGCAGCTCGCGAAACCGCCACACGCCGCTTTCGTTGAATATGCTGCCGCCCGGGTTGCGCCTTTGCAAGAACGTCTCCTTGAGCGACTCGTGCGGCGCGGATCCATACACCACGTCCAGCAGGTGCCCCCCGTCGCATTCCACGCGCGCATCCCCCACCGGGTATTCCAGCCCGCAGGCGGGATCAATGCACCGCAGGTGTGCAGACCGAACCATCAAACCGCCCAGTGCCGGTTCACATTTAAGTATACGCGGCGCCGGCGCCGGCGTACAGTTTAATGTCGCAATACGCTACCACGCGCATGGTCACATACGACGAGTATTTTGCGGACGTGCTGGGCAGGGTGCTGGACTCGTTTGGGACCCTCTCGGAGATGCAGGACCGGCGGGGGGATTTGGAGGCGATCCGGAGGGAGGTGGTCAAGATTGACGCGCTTTTACGCGCAGTCGCAAAACGCGTCGGGGAATCCAAAAACCCCCGGGCCGGCCACGTCGAGCTGGCCGCGATTGCCACCAGGTATGTGGAGACATACTCGTTTGACCACGAGATTGACAGCATGGCGGCCCTCTACTCCGAGGACGCCGGGAGAATCCGGGGCATTCGCCTCAAGATCCTAGAGTCGTTTGAAGAGTGCAGGCTGGCAAACAGCATACGGTACATAATGGACCGCGATCTGACCTAGCGTCCGTCTTGCTCGCCCTGCCCGCGCACTTCACGGCACACATATACCGCCGGCCGCCCCAAACCTGCATGGACCGCGTATGGCGCACAAAACGACGGCTGGTGATTCCGCACGTCTGACAAAAAGAGGTGCATTCTGTGCGGGTGTGGCGACCACAGGCTGATCGGCTGCGGCAGGCATCTGGCAAAAAGGTGCGGGTGCAACAACGCGGGCTGATCGGCGGCCGTGCCGGCCGCTAGTTTGGGCCCCCGCGCGGGCCGGAACGGACGTGAAAGTTTAGGCAGCACCTGCACCCGCCGTCTATGCACTCCTTTTCCTCGTGGTGTCCGCATATCCCGCACTCGCAGCTGTTTGACATGATCCTTTACCAATGATGCTTTTCCATATTTAAGTCATTTTTTGGACTTTTTTGCGGGCTTGCCATCAAGCTCCTTTTGTATCTCGGCCGCCTTGTTGTCGACCACGCGGATTATCTGCTGTATGAGGTGGTCCAGATCACTTCCCGCAGGGGGGGGCTCTATGGCCGACGATATCTCGTTTATGGTGGAGGATATCTCGGAGCTGACCTCCTCAAAGCTCTCCGGATCCTCGTATGCCACGTTGTATAGGTTTTTGAGGCTGTTGACCTGGTTTATCACCTGATCGGTGAGCGTCACCCGAAACTCTGTGCCGTTTGCCTCGATCGTCTTTGCAATCACACCCTGAATCTCAAAACTTGGTTTTTAAAGGTTTGTGACCGCCGGCGGCATTGGGTGCAAAAAGACAGGGCGTCGGTTTGCCGGCAGCCGATCGGCCGCAGGCACAAAGACTGGCGGCAGATCCGATCAGATGGTTTTTACATGATGCCCCATCCCGCCCCGTCGGTGGCGGGCAGGACGCTGGGCATAATCGGCGGCGGACAGCTGGGCAGGATGCTGGTAGAGGCGGCGCAGGGCATGACGGCGCCCGGCGGCGGCGGCGGCGTGTCCGGCGTGGTCGTGCTGGATCCGACAAGGGGATGTCCTGCCGCGCAGGCCGGCGCCGAACAGATCGTGGCTGGGTTTCGGGACAAAGACGCGATAACAGAGCTTGCGCGGCGCTGTGACGTCATAACATACGAGATCGAGTCCGGGGACAGTGACGTGCTGGCGTCGCTGGAGGACATGGTCGAGATCAACCCGTCGCCGGCAACGCTGCGGATCATACAGGACAAGCTGTTGCAAAAAAAAGAGCTAGAGCGCAACGGCATAGGCGTGGCCGAATTTGAGGGGGTTGGATCCGAGGACGGATTGCTCGACTCGGCCGGCCGGCTGGGATATCCGATGCTGTTAAAGGCACGCCGCGACGGGTATGACGGCAGGGGAAACTACAAGGTGGATTCACGGCAGGATGTCGCGCCGGCATACGGTCACTTTGGAGGACGGCCGCTGCTGGTCGAGCGGTTTGTCCCGTTCCGCATGGAGATTTCGGTCATAGCCGCCCGGAACACGGTCGGCGAGATTGCCACATACCCGCCGGTGGAAAACATCCACGAGGACAGCATTCTGAGGACGACCATCGCGCCAGCCAGGATTGGCTCTGACCTGGCCGCAGACGCCCGGCAGCTGGCAGAAAAAACCATGACGGTTCTCCGAGGTGCAGGCGTGTTTGGCATAGAGATGTTTGTCACACGCGGTGACGCGCTGCTGATAAACGAGATTGCGCCCCGAGTACACAACTCTGGACACCACACGCTGCAGTCAAGCAAGACGTCCCAGTTTGAGCAGCACCTCCGGGCCATACTGGGAATGCCGCTGGGCGACACCGCGCTGGTCAGGCCCACCGTCATGTACAACGTGCTGGGCGACGCGGGGTTTGAGGGCAGGTACACCGCGGTGGATCCGCCCGTTGCCGGCTCTACGCTCAAGATGTACGGCAAGGAGATCTCCAAGCCAAAGCGCAAGATGGGGCATGTGAACATAACGGACGACGCGGGGCAGGATTCGCAGCAGGTGCCGCTGTCGCCGCAGGACATCGGGTGGGACAAACTGCTTGCAAGGCTTGACGAGGTGGCCCGGTTTGACATCATAAGGCCGGCGTCTGCCGCCGCTACATAATCTCGACCGTCGCCGCCCCGAAATAATACCCCGCAGACGTCAGTGCGACGCTCCATGCGCACGATCCTGCAAACGTGTATGCCGTAAACTTTGCAAGCCCCATGTTGAGCAGTCCGGCAGGCACCGACACCAGCGATCGCACGCCCGGAACAAGCCGTCCAAACAGCACAGACTTGTCACCGTGCCTTGAAAACCACCCCTCCGCGCGCGATATCTGATCCTCCCGGATGCGGATTCGGCCGGCATACCTGACCACCGCCGCGCGGCCCAGCAGCCGGGCGGCCGCGTATATCACCAGCCCGCCCGCCGTGGAACCGGCCCCCCCCGCAATGCCCGCGCCCGCCACGTGCTCGACCCCCATCTTGTTTTGAAGTATCGTATATCCTGCCAGCGGAAACACCGCCTCGCTTGGAATTGGCGGGAACAGCGTCTCTACAAACGCCGCCGCAAACACCCCCGGATACAGGTTGGCCGCCACCAAGCCGACCACCCACTCTACAAACGCCTCCATCCCAGTCAACCCCGATCGGGCTCCGTCAGGTAATAGTGAAGCTCGGTATAGCACTCTACGCAGTATTGGGCATCGTTGGTGTGCTCACAGTCATACACCTTTTTTGCATCCCTGGAACACTTTGCACACACGGGCATACCGTACGGTCAGGATTTTGCTATTTTAATGCCACCCAAAGCGATCTGTATGGCGGCGGGGGCAAACAGCATTACTGCAGATACAACGGGATTTCGGTCGGATGCCGCCTCTGCGGCAGACGGCGAGGGGTTTGCCAGTACGGCCACGCCGCCGGCGACTATCATGATTCCCGTTATGATTATCATGGCGCCCAGTGCCCTAGACGGCTCTTTTCTGGATATGAAAAACGCCGCGATGGGCAGTATCAGCGACGGTCCGCCCAGACCCATGCCACGCTGCATGTGATCCAGCGGCAAAAACCCGTGATCGGTGCCGGCAGACATTGCCACGGCCACGTCGGCCGCATACACTACAAGCAGTGCCAGGGCCACGCCGGTCATGGCCATCGATGCGGTGACAATCCCAGACGGCATACCGAGGGGCCGATAATGCCGTTAATAAGGCGATCGGTGTAGCCGCCGTGCGGTTTGCAAATTGGCCCGAAAAATCATCATGCCGCGGCAGGCCGGAGCAAGGGCGCCTGCCGGGGTGGGGGAGGGGCGGATGCCGGTTGCCAAACGGGGCAATGCGGCCCAGTTCGCAAACGTGCTGGCAAATCACGGAACCGACGACGGTCCGCGTTGTTCGGGCAAGAACCCCGCCCCACCCTCCGCCAAAAAATCGACATGCAAGAGCTGATCTTGCGGATGCCACAACCGCGTGCGCCAAAAAGCGCGGCGATCGACGAGGGCATTCATGCAAAAAGGAGGTCGCGGCGGACATGACACGGTCGGTAGCGGTGCGGGGGGAGGGGGGCGGCACCCGGGGATGAAGCGGGGATTGCCCCCCCCCAAAACCGCAAGGTGCAGTATGCCGGCAGAATGCACCTGATGCCATGCCTGTCACGGGTGACGGTCGTTGTTTGGCTGACAACGCCGGCAAGCCGCCCGTACCATTTCAACCCTTTGCCGCCTCGGCGTCCCGTCCGTCCAATCCCCACCACAAATCAAAGCGCGTCATCGGCCGTCCATGTCGTGCAGGCCAGACCCCTGCCGGACGCGACGCCGGGTTGATGGATCAGGCGGGTGCGTCGTCGGTTTGTCTGCACATTCAAAACACGATATAGTCAAGCGCCACGGCGTCGCTGATCAGCGCCGTGTGTTTGGAGTTTACCACATAGCCGTTCTTGATGTCAGACGACGGTATCCACCGGTTGGTGGACGACCAGTGCCTCTTTTCGGCAAGCTCGCGCTCTATCACCTTTATGTCAAACTCGCCCTCCTCCACATCCATCGTGTCCAGGTGCTTTATCGTGACCAGAATCTTGTCCACCTTGACGCGATCCCCAAACTTCCAGCGTATCTTTGACTCTTGAATCTCGTCGGAGACCTCTAGTATCTTGATCTTCATCTCCTTTTTCCCAAACAAATCCCTGCTGATCAGCATCCGCTCGTCGACAAACTCCTCAAACGTCCTTCGGTCATAGTCGTCTTCACCGGGATACGACTCGAATACGGTCCTGGCCAAATCCTCGCCCTTTGGCACCTGTTCTGCCTGCCTGCCGGATGGATCAGACGGCTGCAAGGAGGATGAAATCCCGGATGCGGGGGCAACGGTGCCGTCACCGGGCGACTCTGGCGCGGCGTGCGCCTTGTTCCCCCGTCCAAGCATGGATGCAAGGCGCCCGAGCCTTGTCAGTCCGTCTTCCTCTGTGGCCTCCGCCCCCGCACCTGCCGAGCCGGGATCACCCGCACCTGCCGCGCCGGCCGGCCCCGCAAGCTCGTCGGCCAGCCTCCGAAACTCGGCCTCGGAGATTCCAATCCCTTCGTGAAATGCATAGTCAGGATAGTTTCGATGA
>JAHRAJ010000023.1 GCA_020027365.1 Cenarchaeum sp. | reverse complement strand
TAACGCTTGCGTTCGTCCTCTCAGAGAGGTTCCCGCGCGGGTGCTACCTGCTCCTACTCTACCCGCTCCTAATGTCTGTCAGCAGGGTCTATCTGATGGAGCACTTTCCCATGGACGTCGTCGGCGGGAGCGTCTTGGGCGCGCTGCTTGCAGGCGCAGTGGGAAAGAAGACCCGGCTGAACCCGGCCTTCAGGTGAGGCCTAGCCCCTCTAGGGCGCTGGCGCTGACTAGGACTATCGCATAGTGCTCGTCGTCCTCGTGGTACGTCCAATAGCGGATGTTGCGCTCCTGCCCCGTCTGCCCCAGGCCGTAGTTTACGGTCGTGGTGACGGTGTACCCTATCCTCTTTGCCAGCCTCCTCTCCTTTGGCATCAGGACCTTGAACCCGTCCTTCCTGCCACCGAACCCCATCCCTACCATCTCCTCGGCGGCCTCGGCGGGACGGACCTTAAGGCGCACTTTCAGAGGATCAGGGACGGGGAGGCCGGGGCGTCCATCAAGCCGCAGCAGGTGCACCACCCGGTCGCAGGTGATCCTGGCTAGCATCGCAAGGGTCAAGGGGGAGGGGTGGGTGCTCTCCCCCACGGGGCGGCGGATAATCACGTCCGATTTTTTGACTAGCATGCGCCTGAGACAGGCCGGCTCGGGGGCAGTCCTAGATCTGTTGGACGGAGAAAACTCCGTCGTCGACTCGGTCAGGGTTTCAGGCTAGGCAGTGGCCGGCCCTGATGCGGTGCGGGCGGGGTCAGTTGTCGGAGACCTGCCGGATTGTGGCGATTATCTCGTCCCGCACAGCTCCGCGATGCCCGGGCCCTTGAAGTGTCTGCAGGTGGGATCGTAGAACTCCTGCTAGCGCGTATGGTCGGCGGCGGGGTCGGCGGGCACGAGTGTCACCACGCCCTGCCTGGCCTAGGCGGCATCCCGTATGCGTTCTGTAGGTATGTCTGCTCGCCGGCCTTACCTGCTGCCACGTCGGGTCGTGGAACTGCCTGTGCAGCCACCCGCCGCCGCCGTGCCTGGGATTTGTGTGCCGTGCGCGCCCAGTCCACCTCAGCCCCTGCGCGTCAGACCCCGTAGCGGTGTACTCCGGACTGTACGACGACCTGGGATCTCCTCGCCGTCGAGGAATTACTTCGCCGTGTCCGCTGCCAGCTCCACGCAGATGCCGTGCGGCCGGAGGCGGGCACCATCTTGTTCCGGGGATGCGGCCCGCACAGCCGATTGCCTTGGCGGGAGACTAGCCTTCATCCATTGATCCGGTGCGGCCGTGCCACGATCCTGAACCAGTCCGTCATTTCAGAACGTGGGTGCTTCCACCACATCTGCAGGCAGAGAGCCTGCGCACAAATCCGCACGCACCGGCTCGACGGAGGCGCGCCAGTCCAGACGATCAGGATTCGGGATCGCAAAACCGGCGGATTTTCAAACGCTGTTATAAATCTCGGAAACGCCGTTATAATTCGGCCATTTTGGGCAAGTTATATTAAGATCCAAAAAGAAAGAGGTCTTGTAATGCCAGTAGCAATTTTACCTGACATCAGCGAACAGATGTGCATTGGATGCGCCCTGTGTGTTGAAATCTGCACGTCGCTGGGGCCTGATGTGCTCAGAGTAAAACCAGTAGAAGGCTGGAAGAGGGGCAAGGCATTTGTCTTTTATCCGGAGAGGTGCATCTCCGACGGCGCATGCATTGGCGTGTGTCCGACAAAGGCGATCTTCTGGATGAGGCCAATGGACTTTACCGTTGGGCAACCTGTCCCACTCTACAAGAACTCAGTCTTCGTGAAGGGTTGGACGCCGCTTCACGTTCTGCCTTTTTGCACGTGTCCTGAAAGACCTGAAAACACTCCACACGGATGGCAGAACCCACCGCCTGCGATCAAATAAATATGATCCGACCCCACGGTGCTCAGGTTGTCAAAGGCCCCGAAGATCCAGTGGTATGACGGATTCATCGGCGTGGCGTACCGGTTCTACGACCTCAGGATGAACGTGGTTCCGCTATTCGGCCAGAGGCGGGCCGCCGCCGACAT
>JAHRAJ010000016.1 GCA_020027365.1 Cenarchaeum sp. | reverse complement strand
AGGAGAAGACGTAAAGCTTGCAGCCAAACCTTTTACTAAATTCTGATCTAAGAGTTTAATTGGTAATAACTCGTTTCTGTGACTGCGGTGAGGTGGCAGAGCGGTTATGCGTGGGCCTGCAAAGCCTATTCAAGGGGGTTCGACTCCCTCCCTCACCTCCTGATTACCGGGTGATGGTCGCCGCCGCCGCCGCGGCATCATCCCGACTTTCCATCATCATCATCATCATCCGCCCCTGCCACCACGACGACGGTGCCCCGCATCCACTCGTGGAGCGTGCAGTGGTATGCGTATGTTCCGGGATTTTCAAACGAGTGCCAAAAAACATCGCCCGGATCCATGTAGCCGCTGTCAAACAGGCCGTCGGGCATCCCGTACTCTCCCCCGGTGACGCTGTGGAACGCACTGTCGTCGTTTATCCACGAGACCGGCCGGCCGACGACGACCGTGGTTGTGGCCGGGATGTAGCACAGGTCGTCTGCCTCACATCCGGGCCGGGACGACTTTACGGGCATTACGACATCGGCGTCCGAGGTCGAGGATGCATCGTCGGGCACCGCGTGATCGCCGCCCATGTCCGTATTGGCGGACATGCCGGGCGCGGTGGTGCCGGTGGCGGCCAGCAGCACAAGTAGCAGTACGACGGCCGCCGCCGCCGCTCCCCCCCACATCACAGCCCGCCGCATACAGCCCCGCCGGCGGTCGGATATAATGATGATGCGGTGCGGCCCGCAGGCGGCGGGCGGGCTACTGCCCACCGCCAGTCGGCCCGGCAAGATCGGGTCGAGATTAGCCGGCAAACTTCAAGGTAGGGATCAGACCCATGCAAAAATTTGCAGGAGGTTTGCACCGGCCAGATCTTCTACCAGCATTATTTGCAATGCGGGGTTAATTAACATGACTTTGAGTGGCGCGGTGGTGCGATCTGCCAAGACGGCCGCCGGCGTGTTTGGACGGAGGGTGGCAGACGGGTTTTTTGTTCTCCGCGTAGAACTGATCGATGCCCGGTTGTGCACGTGTTGTGGCGATCAGTCATCGCCGCCCATGGCCGGATCGGTCGGCCATGCGGTCATGCACACGTATGTCGACGACCGGCATTATGGTTTTTATATGAATTGGGTGGAGCTGGCGCATGGTAAAGTGCAAGGCATGTGATGGCGACATTGACAAGACATACACCCCCATGGAGGAGTGGAAGATAGAGGGGCCGCTGTGCGGTGCATGTTATTCCAAGAAGATTTTCAAGCACTATCCGGGGGATCACGTGAGGGTGGACACCTCGTCGGGCGGCAGCTAGCCGGGCCCATACTTGTTTCGTTGCAGGCAGTTCCACGCAAGCGCGTCGTCTCGGGCCTCGGACTCGTTGAGAAACCGTATGTCGGTGACGGTCTTTTTCTTCCAGAGCAGGTTTACCTCAAAGCTCTCAAACCGTTTGCAGTCACAATCCTCGTAGAGGCAGTCCTCGGCAGGGGTGTCCTCGCCGTGGTCGTACATCTCGTGTCCGCATTCGCAGACGGCATCCTCCTTGACATCCCCCTTGAACTTTTTTGTAAATACGCCCAGACGGAGGTAGGCCTCGCCGCCATGTCCCTTTTTGAACCGCTCATAGCTGGGTGACACGTCTAGCAGCTTGTAAAAGGCACGGTTGGTGTCCATGCGCAGCGAGTCGGCGCCCAGAATAAACCAGTACTTTTTGGGGCCTGTATTCCCGCCATCATCGCCGCCGCCGCCGTCCTCCTCCACAAACCTCAGCCGGATGGCGTGATCGGGCCACCAGTGAATCGTCTCACGCCACATCTCGGTGGCCCGGCCCTTGTCCTCAAAGAGGGGGGCCACGTTCATGCGCAGATCAAAATACCGGTATGCAATGCCCACAAAGCCGTCATACCAGGACGCGGCAGAGGGTGGGGGGGTGCCGGCTGGGGAGCCGGCTGTTCCGGCAGGCAACACCGCTGTGCGACCCCGCCGAACATATATCTGATCGCGCGAATCGGTAGTCTGTCCGGTAACCCTGCCTAGGACGGAATGGCAGGGACAGCGGCAGTGCCAATCCACGCCTGCGCGGGAGGGATTGGCGCAGATTGGTTGATCGAACCCGATGATCGGTCATCCAAACCGA
>JAHRAJ010000010.1 GCA_020027365.1 Cenarchaeum sp. | reverse complement strand
TGCCACCTCCTCGGATCCTGCGCCGGTCACATCCATTATGTGCGCAATGTCGGAGCAGATTATCCCCTCTGAGTATCCGGCCGGCGTTATTATCGGCCCCGCCGGATCGTCCCAGACGGGCGCCTCGTACCGCCAAGGGACGGAGCATGCAGGATCCGCGTCATCTTCCCGCACCCCGTCCTCTCCTGCATCCGGGTTATACACCTCGGCCCACGGCTCGCTTGGGCCGGAGTAAAAGGGATCTGTGTCTGATCTACGGGCGTCATAGTGCTCTTTTATCAGCCTGACCGCCTCGTCTACGTCGCCGCCGGCGTCCGCCAGTGCCTTGGGGACATCCCTGCCAGACAGGGGGTCAGAGTGCGTCCAGACGTACATCTCGTCCAGACTCGCAGCCTCTACGTCAAAGTGGTGCACGTTTAGCAGCCTGATCGCCTCGCCCAGATCATAGGTCCAGCCTGTCACAGATGCAATATCCCGGGAGGACGACGCGTTCGAGTTGACCCAGACGTACGCCGCGTCCGCGGCATCCTTTTCAATATACCTTGCAGATATGATCTGTATGGGGTTGTTGCCCGCCGAGTATCCGGCGTTGAACGAGCCCTCTGACTTTAACCTCTCAACCACCCTGATCGCCGCCCCCACGTCCTCGTACTCTTGCCAGTACACGGCCCGTGCCACCTCCCATGATTCGATGCCCGTTTCCTCCATTATGTACGCAACATCCGAGGCGACCTTGTCCGGCGTGCTCGGCGCCGGGGACAGCACTATGGCGGGCCCCGCCTCGGGTGTACCGCCGTCACCGAACCATCCGGCCGGGGGTGCGGCAAGCGCAAGCGCAAGCAATAACAACAACAACAGCAGCAGCAGAGCCGCCGCGCCCACCACCCAAATCCTGTACCTTGTCGAAAAAAGGCGGGAAAAGGAGGTTTTGTTGTTGTTTGTCTTCATGTCGCTATACATCATAGTTTATACGATGTCTAATACATATAAGGATGGTATCTGTAGGCTCTGTTCAATCTGCGTACGTTTGGCCATTGTCTGTTCAAAAGTGAGCTAGCACACTTCCCAGGATTTTCGAGTTTGCCGCATAAACGCCGTCATGATTGATTCGCCCAAAATTGATGCGATGCCATCATACGGCAGATCGCCAGTCTCTCGACAATGGGGGGAAGTATGCCTAGCGCACTTTTGAACGACTAGAAGCCGAGTACACTCGGATTGAACAGATTGGGGCCCGTGGTTATTAGATCGGGGTGATCGCATGATGTGACCGGGGTTGGGTGGTAGGTGCCCTCTACAAAAATGATTATGCCAGGCCGTCCAGCGCCCTTGCAAGCCTGATGTCCGCGTCGGTTATGCCCCCCGCATCGTGGGTGGTCAGGTCGACCGTCAGCCTGTTGTACACGTTGAACCACTCTGGGTGGTGGTTCATCCTCTCGGCCTCCATGGCCGCGCGGGTCATGAATCCAAACGCCTCTACAAAGCTGGCAAACTCATAGTCCCTGTGAAGCTTGCCGCCGCGCACGCTCCACCCCCCGCCCAGCGAGTCCACCCCGGCGGCGACCTCTGCATCCGACAGCCTCTTCATGATGCGGATCGGCGCGCCTGCAATTATAACATTTGCAACAACTTTTAGCCGCCGCGCCCTCCTGCCACGCATGGGGTACGACGCGGGCCTGCTGCTGGGCGAGTTTGAACGCGCGGTCGCCTCGTCGGTGGGGGGCCCGCGGATCGCAGTCGCCTTTTCCGGAGGCGTGGACAGCTCGCTGATGGCCAACATATGCGGCCGCATGGGGTATGACGTCACGCTGCTCACCGTCGGCCTGCCCGGGTCGCACGACCTGCTCTACGCCCGCAAAACCGGGGGGCTTGGGTTTGCACACCGCACCCTGGAGATTGCCCCCGGCGGGCTGGGGGCCGCGATGGCGGCGGTCCGGCGCACCGTGGACACAGACGACCTGTCATGGAACGAAAACTGCGTGGCGTTTTACTATGTATCGCGGCTGGCGCGCAGCCTGGGCATCCGCGAGGTGGTCGCCGCAAACGGCATTGACGAGCTGTTCTGCGGGTATGACGCGTACCGGAGGGAGTTTGACCGCGGACCGGCCGCGCTTGAGCGGCTGATGGACAAAAAGCTCGAAAACGAGCTGGCGATGATGCG
Organism: Cenarchaeum sp.; assembly: GCA_020027365.1. Next base: position 8,522 of record JAHRAJ010000010.1, on the reverse strand, counting down.
TGCCATCAACTCGGTCGCGTCCGCGGAGCACGGCATACGCGTCCGGCAGCCGCTGCTGCAGTCCGAGCGGTTTGTCAGGATTGCAAGGTCGGTCCCCCTGGACGAGAAGATTACCGGTGCAGACGACGTGATGCGCAAGCACGTGATCAGGCGGCTGGCGGCCCTGTGCGGGGTCCCGCCCGGCTCGTGCCAAAAGCGCAAAAAGGCGATGCAGTATGGCACGCGCATACACGGCGTGATGCTAAAGGCGCGCAGACGCGACGAGCGGGGGCGGCGGCAGCAGCGGCAACAGTAGCGGCTAGCGGCGGCCGGGGCGCGGGCTGGGACTGCGGCGGCGAGGCGGAGGATTGGTGGGGAGGGGGGGAAACGCGGCGGCCCGCCTGCACGCCCTCTGCACCGTCCTGTACACGCCGTCAATGATGCCCGGCGCCGCGCCCAGGTGGTTTTCGGACACAAAGACCGCGCGAATCTCCCTTTGCGTCAGGTGTGACGATATGGCGCCGTCGCCGATGACCGCCTCCATGTAGTCCTGCCCGCTCTCTAGCGCCTCAAAGGCTACCCGCTGCACGTCCCTGTACGCGACAAACCTCGGGACGCCCTTGCCAATCAGCGCCTTGAGGACAAACTCTGCAAATATCTGCCCCCCCGTCACGCGCAGGTTTGCCGCAATCCTGTCCTTGTTTACAAACAGCCCGTCAACGACGGCGGCCGTGGTGTGCAGCATCTCGTCGGCAAGAATCGCCGACGTGGGGAGCAAAAACCTCTCGTTTGCCGAGTTTGACAGGTCGCGCTCGTGCCACAGCGGTATGTTCTCAAGCGCGGGCCCGATCTGGGACCGCATGATCCTTGCCAGCGAGGACACCCTCTCGCTTTTAATCGGGTTTCGCTTTACGGGGACCGCGCTGCTCCCCATCTGGCCCTTGCGGAACAGCTCGGCGACCTCGCCAATCTCGGTGCGCTGCAGATTCCTGACCTCGACGGCGATCTTTTCAAGCGTGGATCCGATCAGCGCCAGCCCGAACACATACTCGGCATACCTCTCCCTGGCCACCACCTGGGTGGCCACCTGCACGGGATACAGCCCCAGCCTCTTTGCCACCCTTGCCTGGACCCTGACGGCCCCACTGCCCATCAGCGAGCCCGTCCCGACTACCCCAAGCGTCTTGCACACCAGGACGCGGCGGGCAACCCCGTCCAGCCTGTCAAGGTGGGCGGCCATCTCCGAGGCCCAGTTTGCAAACTTTAGCCCAAACGGGATTATGCTGGCATGCTGTCCGTGCGTCCTCCCCACCGCGGGCAGCCTTTTGTACTTGACCGCCATGGCCGCAAGCGTCTTTGCCAGGCCGGCCACCCTGGGCCTGATTATCCGCAACGCGTCGTGCATCTGCATCGCGTTGCTGGTGTCCACCAAGTCGTTGCTGGTCAGCCCAAAGTGCACCCACGGCCTTGACGACTCTTTGCACCTCTCGCTGAGCGCCTCTACCAGCGCGGCTGTGTCGTGGTCGCTTTTTGCCTCTAGCTGTTTTGTGCGCCTGGCCGTAATCCTGCCCGAGTTTGCAACCCTGTGTATGTCGCGTCCCGCCGACGCCGGGATCATCCCGATCTCGCCCTGCGCGATGGCCGCAGCCCCCTCTATCCGCAGCTGATAGTCCACCTTGCTTTGCTCGTCAAACAGGGACACCATCTGGGCCGTCCCATACCTGCGTCCGTCGATGGGTAGGATTGCCAACACGCAAAACGCGCCGCCATCGAAAATAAATCTACTTATGGTTTAAATTGTCTGCAAAATCCCGTAACGTACCGCCGTGCCGCCTCTCCACCCCCAACCCCCCGCACCCGTGCCCCAGCAGGAGGGAACCAACACGTACGTCATAAAACCCGGCCCGCAAAACGAGATGAGGGTTCCCGTCCGAATCTATGCAAACGACGCGCTAATCTCCAAGATGACGTCGGACAGGACGCTCCGGCAGGCCGCAAACGTCGCCTCCATCCCCGGCATTGTCAGCCACGGCGTCGTACTCCCGGACGGCCACGAGGGGTACGGTTTTCCGGTCGGGGGCGTGGCCGCAATGGACGCCGACGAGGGGATGATAAGCCCGGGGGGCGTCGGATATGACATAAACTGCGGAGTCAGGCTGGTGCGTACAAACCTGACCGAGGACGAGGTCCGCCCCCGCCTCAAAGACCTGGTCAACGACCTGTTCAACTCAATCCCGTCGGGCGTCGGCTCGCGCGGTGCCGTCAAGCTGACCCCGTCGCAGCTTGACGAGGTGCTGGTCCGCGGGGTGGACTGGGCCATGGACAACGGGTATGGCGCATCCGGGGACGGGGACGTGTGCGAGGAAAACGGCAGGATTGGCGGCGCCGACCCGGGCAAGGTGTCAGACAGGGCCCGCAAGCGCGGCGCGCCGCAGCTGGGCAGCCTGGGATCCGGCAACCACTTTTTGGAGATTCAGAGGGTGGACGAGGTACACGACAAAGAGGCCGCCGCCCGGATGGGACTCGAACGGGGATCGGTCGCAATCCTGATCCACTGCGGCTCCCGGGGATTCGGACACCAGGTGTGCAGCGACTATCTGCGTATTTCAGAGCGCGCCATGTCAAAATACGGCATCACCCTGCCCGACAGGGAGCTTGCATGCGTCCCCAACACGTCCGAGGAGGGCGAATCATACCGTGCGGCGATGTTTGCGGCGCTCAACTTTGCATGGGCAAACAGGCAGATGATAACCCACTGGACGCGGAGGTCGTTTGAGCGCGTGTTTGGGATGTCCGAATCCGACCTGGACATGCGGCTCGTGTACGACGTGTCCCACAACATTGCCAAGGTGGAGGAGCACACCGTGAACGGCGACCGCAAGAGGCTGGTCGTCCACCGCAAGGGGGCCACGCGCGCGTTTCCCGCGGGCCGAGACGAGGTCCCGTCCAGATACCGCGACATCGGACAGCCCGTGTTCATCCCGGGATCGATGGGCACCGCCAGCTGGGTCTTGCTGGGACGGCCCGGCTCGATGGATCTCAGCTTTGGCTCGACGGCGCACGGGGCGGGAAGAACAATGTCACGATCCAAGGCGCGCAGAAACTTTACGGAACAGGGGGTCAAGCAGTCTCTCCAGGACAAGGGCATCCACATCCGGGCGCTCACCCGCGACGGCGTGGTGGAGGAGACCCCCGAGGCCTACAAGGACGTGGACTCTATCGCGGCCGTCTCGCACGATCTTGGCATAGCCACCCGGGTGGTCAGGCTTGCCCCTGTGGGGGTGATCAAGGGTTGAGCGAGGACTCGGAGCTGGCAAGGCTAAAGGCCAGACGGCTGGCAGAGATGCAGCGCAACATGTCGTCAAGGGGCGACGGTTCTAACGACAACAACGCCGACCGAGGCGCCAGCGCCGGCACACAACAAACCCCGCCCGGACGGCCGGACTATCGTAAAATCCTGCTCCAAAACCTGGGATATCGCGGGGCCGAGGTTGTATACGGCGCCGAGTCGCAGTTTCCGGCGCAGGCCGGACCGATAATCCACAAGCTGGGCGAGATGGTCGCGTCCGGCGAGCTCCGCGAGCGGCTTGACGGCGGGAGGCTACTCGCCCTGTTTCGCTCGGTGGGCCTCTACATTCGGATAGACACCAAGATACACGTCGAAAAGGACGGCGAGCTTGTGTCGCTGTCTGACAGGCTGGGGGACGAAAACGACGAAAACGAGAACGACGACAACGCACCTCGCGGCACACCGGACAAGCATGCGGCGGATGACGACGCCGGGCGGGACGACGACGACAACAGCGGCAGCAGCGGCGACGACAACGGCAACAACAGCGGGAGGAACAACCACGATGCTTCTCTTTGAGGCGGGCACCACCACCTATGACGACGACATTGTGCTGATCAAGCGGGCGTTGTCCCACATTGAGACGCGCTGCGGAGGGCCCGGTACCTGCATGCTGGGCAAGCCGGTCTCCAAGTTTGGTTGGACGTTCTTCCAGATTGCCATAAAGGCTTCTCTGGCAGAGGGGATGGAAAAAGAGTTTGCGGACATGCTGCAAAGATACCGCGACGGGCAACCCGAGGAAAGACTGGCACGGTTTCTGGCCGACTATCTGGAATCCAAGGGATGCAAGGTTCGGCTCAAAACCGTCGAGTCTTAGACTCTTCTTCCGCGCTTGCCGCCCTTTTTGCGCGTTGTATCGTGCGGGATTGGGGTAACGTCGTCAATCCTGCCAATCTTAAATCCGCCCCTTGCCAGCGCCCTGATTGCCGCCTGCGCGCCCGGACCGGGAACCCTTGAGCCCATGCCGCCGACGGCCCTCACCCTTATGTGAAACCCGGTAAATCCCTTTGTCCGCGTGGCCTCTACCACCTGGTTTGCGGCCTTCATCGCGGCAAACGGCGACGACTCGTATCTGTCGGCGTTTACATGAATCCCGCCAGAGCTGATGGACACGGTCTCGGCCCCTGTGAGATCCGTCATGTGTATGATCGTGTTGTTATAGCTGCTGTAAATGTGGGCGATTCCCCACTTTTCAATCTCTTCCTTTTTTGCATCGGGGGCGGCCTCTGCCTCCTTTGACTCGGTCACCTTTTCGCCTGCTGTTGCCGCCGCCGCCGCATCTGCCGGCTTGGACTCGCCCCCCACAGCGTCACCCGCCGCCGGTGCCGGCTCCTGGATTACCGCCGTCCCGTCTCCTGTGGACACCTCTACGGGAACCTGATCCTGAGCCTCATCTTTTACGTCCTTTTCTACATCCTCTGCGGCCTTTTCCTCGCCTGCCGCCTTTTCGGCATCATCTGCCATCTCGGATTCGGACAATACCAAACGGTTCCAAGGGGGTTTAAAAAACATTGAGCGTCGTTTTGCCGGGTTTATCACAAATTCGGCCCTGGATCTGACCGGGTGGCTTTAGGCAGAGGTCAACAACGTGGGAAGAGGGGGGGGTTATTCTCCCCGCCCACGCACGGCCCACCTGCGTCATGATTCCCCGCGCAGGTGCGACCACCCCCTGTCTTTGACCGCCTTTGTCACGCCGCCTGATTCCATGACCACATCGCCGCCACCTTTGCTCTCCCGACCGACCGTCCCGACCCTTGTCAGCTCCACCCCGCAACCTGCCGCAATCCTGCAAATCCTCGCCGCGCTGCCTCTGGGTGCCGTAAAAACAATCTCATACTCCTCGCCTCCAAACAGCACCAAATCCGTCGCCGACACATTGTGTCTGCTTGCAAACCCCTCCAGGGATGTATCATACGGAAGCCTTGACACCACAAACCGCCTGCCGCTCTGTCTTGACATCTCGTTGAGGGTTGCGGCCAGGCCGTCGCTAGAATCCATCGCCGAGGTGATGTGCCTGCCAATCCGGATCCCAAACTCCAGTCTGGGACTCGGACTGCAAAACGCGTCTACATACCTGCGGTCTGCACTGCCCAGCCTTGGACGCCTCCTGCCGCCGGATGACAGCATCAGATGCAGGCCCGCCGCCGTGTTGCCAAACGCCCCGGTCGCAAAGATTATGTCGCCTGCCGCCGCCCCTCCCCTGGATACGATGCCATGGGCCGCCGCGCCGCACAGCCAGACGCTGATCACAAGCTCCGCCCCGCCGCCGGTGTCGCCGCCCAGAATCCTCACGCCAAACTCGCTGGATGCCGCCTTGAAACCACGCGCCATCCGGCGTATCTGTCCTGCAGACATGTCAGCCGGCACGGTCAGCGAGACGGAGCCAAACTCGGGCCTGACGCCCTTGGCCGCAAAGTCACTGACGCACGCGGCCACGCTCTTTCGTGCAACCTCGTCCATCCACATCCCGCGTGGCATGTCGGTCCCCTGCGTCATGGTGTCCACGGCCATTGCCATCCGGATTCCGCCCTGCTTGAACACCTCGACATCATCCGGCACAAACCCCCCCTTGTCCCCAATCTCCGACCGTACGATTCTGATTATCTGATCCTCATCCAACCCTTTCATGGCACCGGACCACCATCCTCCTTGCATCCTCCACCATCCTCCTTGCTTTTTGGGGGTCGTCAGACTCTGCCGACACCCTGATGATGTCCTCGGTGTTTGACTTTCTGACCAGCACCCACGAGTCCTCGTCTGCAATCCCCTTGATGCCGTCTATGGTGACCGTCTCGGAAAACCCCGATCGAACCTCCTTTTCAAGCTCCGCCATCACGGCATCATGCAGATCAGACTCGACCGCAACCACGTCCCTGACCCCGCAGTATCCTCCCATAAACTCCATAATCTCCGCCAGACGCCCGTCCCCCCTGTCGCCCAGCATCGCGGCCACAAGACCGCTAGTCAGGATCCCGTCCCTGCAATAGTTAAACTCTGGCAGGATAAACCCGCCGCTACTGCCCTCGCCGCCTGCATCTGCCCCTGCCTTGAGCATCGCGTCTATCACGTTTGCCTCTCCCACCTTTGATCTCTGCACGCTCCCTCCCCTCTCCCTGACAAATCTTTCGATCGATACGCTGGTGTCCACGCTAAACACAAACTTCCTGTGCCCCAGCTCCAGCGACCTTGCGACCCCGAGCCCGAGCGTCACATCGGGGGCCTGCTTTACGCCGTCCTTTACGACCACCAGCCTGTCGCCGTCAAGGTCAAATGCAAAGCCAATATCGCGGCAGGCCGATGCCCTCACCAGGTCGGCCAGGGCGTCACCGGTCGGATCCGGACCCCTTGTCGAACCCGACACCGATCCGTTTATCACGTCGACTTTGCACCCGAGCCTCTCCAAAAGATCCGGTGCCGTGCCCGCCGCGGCCCCTCCCCCCGCGTCTACCGTGACGCCGGGCATGCGGAGGCCCGCCACTGGCCCAATCTGCTCTAGCGCATCATGTATGTATTCTGACTCGATGTATGTCTGCTCGCCAACCGATCCTGAAATGCCCCTGCCCCCGCTCCCCGAGACCACGGTCTTTAGCTCGTCCTCGTTAATCCCCCTGCCGCCTACGATGAACTTTAGCCCGTTCCAGTCCAGCGGGTTGTGTGACGATGACACGACCACCCCGCCGGCCCCCCGCCGACGGGCCTCTCTGAACACCACCGGCGTCGGTGCCACCCCCAGCGTGTACACGTCAACCCCGTTTTGCAGCAACGCCGCCACCGCCACCTCCTCCACAACGGGACCAGACGGCCGGGTGTCCCTCCCGATCACGCACGCCCCGCCCTCGCCGATCAGGCGCGAAAAATTCCCGACAAACTCGATCACGTGGCCCAGCTCAAAGTCCCCCCCGCCACCGCCGCCAAACACCCCCCGTATGCCCGAGATTGACTTTTTCATACCCTGCAAACGGCAAGGCTTTTTATTAACTCTGACCGTCCTGTGCCTGTGCCTCGGTAGCTCAGTCCGGTAGAGCAAACGCTTCGTAAGCGTTAGGTCGCGGGTTCAGATCCCGTTCGGGGCTTTTGCTATCAACCAACCAACCAGCCTGCCAACACAAACCCGATCGTCTACTCGCCGCGAGACGATGATTCGATGTCTGCCTCGAGATCCTTGCCCAGTCCAATCCACCAGTGCGCTCCCTCGCTTGCCATGACAAGCGTATGGCCTAAACCGTCCTTTATAGATCTGTCGGTTGCCCGCCGCCGATCGCTATGTCTGTCCGGCCTCTTCTTTTTTGGCAAGGTGGCGTTTGTATATGATGATCACCAGCGCCCCGCCGGCACACGCCCAAAAGATCGGCCATCCCCAGGGATCTTTTTGCACAATGGGACCCAAAAACGCATAGATGGTGCCACCGATCAGGCCGAATCCGGCCAGTTCTAGCAGTTTTTTCATACATGTGCCTGTGATCAAAAAGATATATTGTTTTGCGGCCGTAGCCGATCATGGACAAGTACCACACCGTCATCATGATCTTCCTGATCGGGGGCATGGGGATTGGAATAACGACGAGCCCGCCCAACCTGGTCATGTTTTACACGATGCTGGCCGGCGTCATCGGCATAATCCTGTACGGCGCGCTCAAGACCCGGAGGGGCATACAGCGTCAAAAGCGCAGGGATGCCGATAAAAGGCACAGGCGCGGTACCTCCTCTGCCGGCGCCGACGACGCCAACGATGGCAAAGACGGCTACTAGATGCCCAGCCCGAAAGACTCTGCAATGGACGAGAACTTTTGATAAGACTCTAGGTACTGCCTGCCCTTGGGGGTTATGACATAGGTGTTTTTGCCGTCATACTCTATCTGCGTGATCAGCTCTGCCCCCGTAAGGTTTTCGACAAACTTTGCCAGCCTCGAATGCGACAGGTTTGCCTTTGTCAGCAACGATGTAATCCGTATGCCCTGCCGGCCAGAATCCTGCGTTGCCGTGAGCAGGTCTGCCACTATCTGCATGCTGGTTCTATACGCCACGAACCAACACCCGCATACTGCGATATAAGGGTATGCCGATTCGCTAGTCTGTCCGGTAACTTTTCACCGAGTCACCGTGGGCGTACTGATCCGACGTCGTTGCCGCCCACGGCCGGTCGTTGCCGCTACACCGCCGCCTCCTCTGCCAGGCCCACCAGCCTGTTGTAGGC
>JAHRAJ010000027.1 GCA_020027365.1 Cenarchaeum sp. | reverse complement strand
ATGGATCTGACGAGGGAGCAGGGCGTGGTGCTCCGCGGCATGGCCGGATCTCTGGATAGGATTGAGGCGGTCCTTGTAAAGATCAGCGAGAGGTTGGACGTGCGGGCGGACGACCGGTGACGGTGCGCGACAAACCGCGATCGCCATCGGGCAGATAGACCACAGCCTTGAAAGGAATAAATGCCGCGCATTATGGGGGTTGCCGTGGTAGAAAAGGATCCGCACAACTACAGGGCTGTCGGATGGTCGATGGTGGTAGTCGCCGGGGGACTCGCCGCAATAGGGCTGATCGCGCTGTTCATCGGGGGCGATGTGCTGTATGCAGACAGTCTGCAGAGGGCAAAGACCGCAGAGTTTGACCGTTGCAAGGAGATGGACTTTGCCGATCCGTCGTGCTCAAAATATACCGACAGGATAAACACTCCCAGTTCAGGCATATACACCGGTGATGGCTAGTCGTAGCCGCCGGTAAAATTTTCCCAGTTGTTGAGGTTTTTGGTGAGCCTGTTCATCGCAAAAAAGGCACCGCCTACAATCCCCGCCTGGTAAAACGTATACAGGAATACGCCGGCGCCAGTCGGATCAGACTTTGTAAAGCTTAGCGCCAGCATGCTAAAGAACACGAATGTTCCGACAAATGTGACCGTCCTGTTCAGGGCACCAGAGCTCATGCCCACGATGCGCTTGGTGGCGGATGCCATCAGTGTTATGCTGGACAGGATTAGGAATGTGGCACCCCCGTTTGCGGTGACAAACTGGCTGGCCCACTCCAGCAGCCCCTCGTTGAGCAGCGAGATGTCAGGCACCACGCTGCCCCCGTTGAGCGCAAAGTTGACAGAGCTAAACATCCCGCCGATCACAAAAAAGAACAGGAATATTTTGGCCATCGAACGCCCAATCGGACTCCGGGTTTCAGACGGGCGCACGGCCCGCTCCGTAATCCTCATGCCGTAAAGAAACCCGATGGCCATTGCAGGCACAAACATGATGTTGATGAGAATGGGGGATTCGCGGTTAATCTGGTCTATCTGGGGGTGGAATGTGAGGAATATCACGATGGCCAGGGTTGCGGCCACCACAAAGAGGATTAGCCCCGTGTGTGATGGCCGTTTTGATTCGGATTCGCCCTGCTCCCAGTTGTACACACCGTTGATTGTGCCCTAGGATTAAAAAAGGAGACAAAAAATCATTTGTTAGTTTGATCAATTCTGTTCACCCAAATCCGGGCGCCTGCAGGCTAAAACCCGCAGGCGATAGGATCGGTGGGCTTTATAATCTCCCGCAGAACCACGGTTGCAAACGAGCCCCTTGATAGCGTAAAGGAGACACGGTCGCCGCAGGCCTCAAAGCCGTCAACGCCAACGGCGGCGTTTCGAAACCCCCCCGCGGCGCTTGCCTCTTGCATCGCCTTGATGTAAAAGTCCCGGGGGGCAACGCCCTCGCCCCTCAGGACTGCGGATACGTGGGGATCAAACCTGGTCTTTTTGTAGTAGGAATATCCGACGGTTGGGACGGCAAGGCGCTGTCCGCCGCCGCCGCCGGATGCACCGGCATACTTGCCCAGGACTCCGTCCCCGCCATAGCACACGTCGCCTTCACGGGGCGCAAACAGGTCATCCCCATCGCCAAAGGCGCGGCTCACCGTCAGGTTGAACAGGTATGACTGGTATGCCTGGACGTAAAACCTTCGCATGTCGACGGGAAGCGCCCTTATTGCACGGGGCGCGTCGTTGTGCCTGACAAGCTCGGATACCAACCTGCGCTCAAGATCCATTCCGGCCGGAATGTTGTCATACACCTGTGCAAGACGCGAACGGTCTGCCATCAAGGCACGCACCTCTGCACGTTCTGGCGTGTCATATTCCGACGCATGTGACAAGACATAGTCGACCGCATCATCGTATCGCTGTTGTACGAGGGCCTTGCCCACCAGGTGCGTCACCGGACGGGCAGAGCCAAACCTCTGATGCCCGTAAAAATTTAGGATTCTGCCGTGCTCGTCAAATGCCCCGGCCCCGGAGCTGGATCCGGATATCCTCACCGCAAACCGGTTTCCGGTCATGTGCCTCCTGGAGAGCGGCTTTTTTGTATATCCCAGGCGCCTCAGCGAGTATCTTTTTGCCTCAAATGCTCCGGGTGCGTCGGCGCCCCTTTTTGCCGTACAGTAGACATACTGGGTGGTCACCGCGTTTGCGTCCTTGAGTCCCATCGACCGCAGGCGGAGACCCGTGTCACGGTACGCCCATGACAGCGCATGGTTTGTGTCAATGCCGGTCTTTGTGAGCACATACACCGGATATGCGCCCGCATCGTCCCCAATCAGCGACCGAGCCCCGTCGGAGATGATCTCGGTGACCTCAAAGTCCTGCGGGCTTTTTTTGATGGATCCCCCGCACCCGGCAAATCCTGTGGAATAGCACAGCATGCCGACCTCAGAGTCGATTCCCGGGACGGGGCGGCGAGCCACGGATGCAGATGCGGCATCCGGGCGGTTGCCGCCTGCGCCGCCGTCACCATCCGGTTGCCGGGACATTACGGTTCTTGTGAGCTTGGTGCAGGGGAGGCATCATCCTCGGCGCCGTCGCTGGTATCACCGTCGCCGTTGTCGTCTGCGCCGTCCATCATGCCGTTGTTGTCGTCGTCTGCGCCGTCCATCATGCCGTCATCCGGCGTCATGCCGTCTCCATCATCCCCACCGGCAGGCGCGGTGGTGTCGGCGTCGGGTGGAAGCGGAATGTCCTGCACATCCTCGATCGGCAGCTCCCCGCTGGCAATCTGCCTCCTAATCTCGTCGATCAACGCCTGGTTTGGATCCTCGCCGACCGCCAGCGTGAAAAACTCTGAAACGGCAATGTCGGGCGTCATGGCCCCCAAAAGGACCTTGTACCGGCCAGGCGGCAGCTCGTCTGCCACAGATATGTCAAATGACACGTCCGCGGATTCGCCGTCTGCCAGCAGGCCGGTCCACGGATCCGACGGCTCTAGCGTGACAAGGTCCCCGGCACCGCCCCCAGATACGAGCGTGATCACAGAGTCGGATCTAGACTCGACCGTCATGGTTACCGACGTGTCGTTGCCGTAATACACCAGGTCGTTGCCAACCCCCACATCGATTTCGGGGGCGATCGAGGTGTCGATCACCCCGATGTTGTTGGTCACCCACCCGCTAAACCAAATCTTGTCCCCGACCGTGATGAAATCAAGCGCCTGTGATATGCCGCACCCCGGCATGCCGTCACAGTCATACCACTCTGGGTTGGCAGACGGGATGTTGTACTCGACCAGCCTTTCGGTGCGCGGATCAAAGACCCCGATCCGGTTGGCGGTCTCTTCGTTGAAGACTATGTTGCCCGCGTCGTTTGTCGCAATCCAGTAGGGCCGCGATGCGGGAGGCGTCTTTATCAGGCCCGTCTGGTTGCCGTACGTAGACTCGGGGACAGGTGATGTCGCATACACGGTGTAAGACTGGGTGCCCGGATTAAAGCTGTAAAAGTTTGACGATGCAGAGTCGGCAAGCCACACCACGCCCGTGTCATCGGCCACAATCCCGTTTATTGCCGCAGAACCAGGCGGGAGGTTGAAGGAGGCCACGTACCCGCGGATGTCCGGCCCGCCCGACGCGGCGGTCCCCGCGTCGGCATTCCTCAGATCAACCACATACCGCGGGTGGTCAAAATGCACTAGGATGCCGCCGCGCTCCGGTATCCAGTTGGTATACCAGATGGTAGAGTCGGGGTTTTTTGCAAACGCGGCAGTGACCGATCTAGGCAGCGGGGACTTTACGGTGACGGGGGATGCGTCATCGGCGTGCGCGCTGGCGTCCATGAACACAAGCTGGCTGCCGGTAAAGTCGTTTATGATTACCTGCGAGCCGTCAATCATGATGCGCTGTGGCAGCGAGTTTCCGGTCGATGGAAAGTCGAGCCGGTTGTACTCTTCATCATCTATGGAGAACCTCCAGACAGAGTCGTACGTCTCATCGGTATACCAAAAGGAGTGGTCGGATGAATAGTCAAGCCCCCACACCATCGAGGTTGCGCCGTCCGGCCATGCAGGGTTGTCGTACTCGGAAAAGTTTCCAGAGCCTGGATCAAACCGCGCAATGTTGCCGGTGTTGGCCTGGACAAACCAGATGTTGCCGTCCGGATCTGACGCCATCGCCAGCGGCTGGGTGCACTCCGTCGGGACGTGGTATTCGCTCACATACGCGGTCGAGCCGGCAGTCCCGTTGCCGCAAAACTGCGCCCGCTGCTCGTCTGGAAAGTTGTCCGCGGGGGTGCCGGTCTTGGTAAACGTCTGGTTTGGATCGTTGGGCTCCGCCCCGGGTATTGCAATGACCACCCCGGAGGTCACCATGATCCCGCCCAGAAATGCAAATGCAAGTATGCTCTTGGGGCGCTTTTTCATACGAACGCGGCATCCGAGGCCGTTAATATGTTTTGCACGCTCCCGTGGACGGCGGCCGGGCGGCAGATCATCGGTGTGGGTGCGGCAGACCGGTGGCGACGGCAACGCATCTGCCGCCCGGCAGATGACGCATCCGCGAAAACTTTGGGATGATCCCGTCCACGGATCAATAGACGGAGATCAACGTGCCGTTTTTACAAAACACATGGATTGTGGGGTGCAAACTGCAATGCATGGAAAGCCGCCGCCGCGGTTGGACCAACGGACGACGTCCCGCAGCTGAGCCGCCAACGGATCGTCGTGCCGTCACCATCAGCGTAATCACAATCAGGTCATCATCAGAGCAAGCGAAGCTCGCCGGTTATCCTGTCCACCACGTCCTCAGGAGCAGGGCCCACCGAGATGCACGTGGTCGTCCCGGGGGCAATCTGCGTGCGCCCCGCATCAGTCACCTCTGCCCACGGGACGCCTAGATCGATTGCCGCCATCTTTACCTCCCGGAGCTCCCGGGGTCCGTCAACCCGTACCACCACCTTTTCCTGGCCAAGCCGCATCCACGCGTCAAACCAACCAGGGTTGGATTTTCGCACATGTTCGGCCCCCATGACGCATGCGTGGCCCACCTGGGCGGCCACCTTGCCCTTGCCCATCCCAAGATCGGTCCGGACTGCAACAACCTGCTTTATGCATGAATCCCCACCGCGCACATGGCCGTCGTAGTCGTAGTCGTTTCTGCCGCCCATCTACCTGCAATCACCATGGTTGGAAAAAAACGTTGGTAATCTCGATCCTCGGTTTTTGCATCACACCACAGATCAGACAGGTTTGCGGCCGTATGGTTGCCTTTTGGCCAGAATCCCACGATTCAGATCAGACGAACCGTGGTTGGCCCCTCCGATGGGCGTGCAAAAAGGCCCCCAAGACACCCCGTCCGTCTGCAGGAATGTGGATCCTCCCATCATCGCTACAAAATCAGCCAAACATGATTTTCACATACTGCAATCGATGAGCACCACCCCGGCCAAGATCCGAAATACTGGACGTATGATGGGCGTGTTCGCTACATGAGCCAATGCCCATTGCATCATTCATGCCCGGCGGCATGACATGTGACGCCGCCGCCGGCGTGGCCATCCCGAGATGTGCCGGCCGGGTGTGGATCTTCAACGGGTACAACGGTCGCACGACAAGCCGGTACGGATTGAAAATAACGGTGGAAAAACCAATGTGCTACAAAAATCACCCAATATTTTAGGCGATCCGCCACCCGATCATGAATCCTTTTGTGACAACGCAGGGCCTCCCTTTTTTCCTCCGGTGTGAGCTTGACCGATTCTACGTCGTATCTGGACCTGTTGCTAAGCTCTTGCAGTTTACAATAATCTTTGTATATGTCGGGCAGTTTTTCACATATCATCTTGCTACGCCTTTCATGGCCGGTTGGCACGGCGTCTGATAGTTTGGACGTGTATTCGTTTACCAATGGAGTGCAGAGTAGAACAGCGTGGTTATCACCCAGTCCGTGTACCGCATTCCCTCCTCTT
>JAHRAJ010000003.1 GCA_020027365.1 Cenarchaeum sp. | reverse complement strand
GAACCGCCCGGTGCGGACCCGCATGCCGGGTGGTGTGGCAGGGGTGCCTCCTACAATGGAGGCCCCCTATGCCGATCGGGTGCCGGGGGCAGGCCTAATGGGGCGCCTGGGCGGGGCGCCGCTTCAGTACATCGCTGGGCGTTTCGCCATAGCGCCGCTTGAAGGCGTGGCTGAATTGGGTCTGGTCATTGAAGCCGCAGGCGTAGGCGATCTGCGCGACCGAACTGCCCGTGGGAGCCAGGGAAAGTTGCTCGTAGGCCGATTGCAGGCGCAGGTCGCGGATCCACTGCGACACGGTCTGTCCCGTGTCCTTGAACAGGTCGTGCAGGTAGCGCTGCGAGATGCCATTCTCGGTGGCGATGGTTTCCGGATCGAGGTGCGGATCGCCCAGTTGCTGCCGGGTGTAGGCCTCGATGCGTGCCAGGTGGGCCGTGCGCACGATGGACAGCGAGGATTGCAGCACCGAGGGGGCTTCCTTGAGCGCGACGCCCAGCAGCTCGATCAGCTGCATGCCCATGAGCGCGAGGGCGCCCTGGCTTTGCTGGGGGGTGCAGTGCCGGGTGATCAGTTGCAGGTAGTCGCTGAAGAGCTTGCCCATGCCCGAAGTGGTGTCGAAATGCTGGGCGCAGAAGCGGTTGGTATTGCCCACGCGCGCCTTGAGGGCGGTGTCCGGCAGCTTGAGCACCCACATGTCGTTGTGTGCCGCGTGGCTGAACTCGTAGGGTTCGTCGCTGTGTTCCAGGATGAACTGGCCGGGCGCGCAACGGGTCTGCCGCCCGAGCTGGGAGAACTCGACCTCGCTGCGCAGCGGCACGGTGACCAGTATCTGCGGCGCGCTGGCCCGGCAATGCTGGTTCAACCGCTGGTACTGCAGCGCGCTGCAATCGAGCCGTGACAGGGAAACCAGCCCCAAATCCCAGGATTCCAGGGTGCCGCTGAACCGGTGGTGGTCGCGGAAATTGAGCTGAAGATGGAAGTAGGCATTGGCAATGACGTCCCGCCAGAAACCGAATTCATGGTTTCGCGGGACATCGGCCGTGGAAAAGCGCTGATACATGGCGCGTGCCTCAGAAGTGACGTACAGCCTGTCCGCCGGGCATCTGCTTCGATGTGCGGTCCGAACCTTGCCGTGGGGTAGGGCCGACTCTATAGGCGGAAGATTTTTGGGGGCGGTGTCAAGCACCAAGTGCAACGGTGGAATCACTGAAGGGAGCTGCTGGCTTGGGTGAGCTTCTGCAGCATGGCCTGGTAGACGGCGATCGGAGGGTAGAAGCCGTGGATGGCACGCGGGCGGTTGTTGAGCCGGTCGGCGATCGCATCAAGGCTATTTTTGCCCAACCCCCGAAAACGCGAAAATTGTCGTAAGTGATTGTGGCGCATGAAAAAGTCTGCCGGGATTTTGGGATTTTGGCCGTCTTTAAGTACATCGGGCGCCCCAGAAATTTCGCCCATCCGCACGCTCGCGACGAATGCCCCCTGCTTGCGGTACCGGCCTGGCGGCTCCACTGTGACGCTCGGTGCCTACCCCGCTCCCTCAAGAATGGCGACCACGTCAGCTTGCCCTGACGTCCTGAAGGTCCCGAGCCTGCCTGCCGCCGAAGAAAATGCCTCATTTGCAGGCAGGGAGGGCCAAGTCGGCGGCTGACAACGGGTTAACGTGGCCCGCGAGCGGTTATCAACAGAGTTGCCCACCATTCGGGCGAACAAACTCCAGTGCCGGTAGCGTTGACTTCAGGCGCATCAAGGCGTTTCAGGCACCACGCTGGCGATGAGCGAGTCGGGTGAGCGAATCGTCGAGTTCGGATGGCATCGCGTCCAGGGCCGATTCCAAAGCCGTGATCCAGCTGGAAAGGCACTGATCGACGAGGCAGTGGCCAGCTTGCGCGTCACCTGAGGGATTGCCCAGGAAGCCAAGCAACTGCCTGACCGGGTAGCCATCGAGTTCTGGCCCGAGCTGCCCCAGTTCCAGGATGAAGTCCGCCATGTGCGGGGAAAGATCCGCGCGAGTTGCGTCCAAGGGTTGATCCAAAGCCCAAGCCTGCCCAATCTAGGCGCCGCCAGCAGAAACTGCCAGCTGTCAGCGCGGTCAGCCAGATTGTAGGAAACCGGGGTCGTCTCAGAAAACGGAAAATAAAGCACGTTAAGCCCTTGCATGACATTCACAGGGGCTACGGGGTAGCTCAGTGGCAGCTAAGTCTGCCTGCGTACGTTCTCCACTGTGCAAATCCTGCACTCTTCTGGAGAAACATCATGTACCGCTACACCAAACTTTCCCTCCTGGCCATCGCCATTGCTGCGACGGGGGCCGTGGCCTACGCCGCCAAAGGCGGCATGGAAAACGACGCCTTGGCGATCAGCAAGGCCAAGATTCCGCTCACTCAGGCCGTCACCGTCGCCGAGCAGCACGCCAACGGCAAAGCGTCGCGTGCCGAGTACGAGAACTCGAAGCAAGGCTGGGTCTATGACGTGGAAGTCGTCAGTGGGGCCAAGGTCTTCGACGTTCGGGTCGATGCCGACAAAGGCACGGTCATCTCGTCTGCCGAGGACAAGGCGGATCACGATGACGACCACGACAAGCAGGACTGACACCCCGCCAGCATGG
>JAHRAJ010000067.1 GCA_020027365.1 Cenarchaeum sp. | reverse complement strand
GACGAAATGACATTCTCAATCCCCGGATCCCGCATTCCGGCGCATCCCGGGATTTACCTCATGAGGGACGCGTCCGGGGAGGTCATATACGTGGGCAAGGCCAAAAACCTGCGCAACCGCGTCCGGTCGTATTTTGGAAAAAACGTCGACTACAAGACTGGCAAGCTTGTGCAAAACATAGCGGACATCGAGTTTGTGATCACCGACAACGAGGGCGAGGCGTTCATACTAGAGTCCAACATGATCAAAAAGTACAGGCCGCGCTTCAACATAGAGCTAAAGGACCAGGAGAGGTACACGTACCTGCGCCTCAGCAACGAGAGGTACCCGCGGCTGCTGGTGGCGCGCAGGACCCGCGACGGCAGCTTTGTCGGAAAAGGGAGGACTTTTGGGCCGTTTACACGCGGCAGCTCCAAACTGCTCACGATAGGATCGCTCCGCAAGGCGTTTCAAATCCGGATATGCAAGACGCTGCCCAAAAAGGTGTGCCTTGAATACCACCTGGGCAACTGCGAGGGGCCCTGCGAGTTTGCCGGCGCGCAGGAGCGATATGCCAACCACGTGTCCGACCTGGAGGACGTCCTGCGGGGCAGGGATCAGATGGGCGTGTTTGTCCAAAAGCTGGCGTCCCAGATGCGCGAGGCATCGGACTCGCTTGACTTTGAGCGGGCCATCGAGATGCGTGACACCCTCCGGCGGCTGGACGGCCTGCAGGCGAGCCAGAAGATGGACTATGTCACCGGATCCGACGAGGAGTATTTCGGGATATCCGTCCGTGACCAGCACGCGGTGGTCATGACGTTTCGCAAGATAAACGGGGTCATCCGCGACAGCGACAAGTTTGGGTTTGACGTCATGGCGGACAACACCTTTGGCAACTTTTTATACCAGTACTATACGACCCGCAAAATCCCGCCGCGCGTCATTGTGAGCACGCAGCCCGACAACCTGCAGATGCTGTCCAAGATGCTCTCGGAGCGTGCGGGCTTTGAGGTCGGGATATCGGTGCCACGTCGGGGCAGGCACCGCCAGATGATCGATCTCTTGCTGCGCAACGTCGAGCTTGTGCACGAGATGGGCGGCGATCCGGCCGCGGCCGGCCTGCAAAAACACCTCGGGCTGCCGCAGCCCCCGCAGGTGATCGAGTGCTTTGACATATCCAACCACGGCGAGGCGTTTGCCGTGGGCGCAATGTCTAGGTTTGTCGACGGACGGCCGCACCGGCAGGGGTACCGCAGGTTTCGCATAAGGCACGTCAGGGGACGCGACGATTATGCCATGATAAGCGAGGTGGTCAAGCGCAGGTATCTCCGGCTGCTGGAGGAGGAGGAGGCAGGCGGCAAAAGGGGCAAAAAAAGATCCGGGCTTCCGGATCTCGTCCTGATAGACGGCGGCAAGGGACAGCTGCACTCTGCGGTCGACGCCCTAAAGGCGCTGGGCTGTGCCGGCAGGATGGCGTGCGCATCGCTTGCAAAGGAGAACGAAGAGGTGTTCCTGCCCGGACGCAAAGACCCCGTGGTGATTCCCCGCTCGGAGGACTCGCTGAGGCTGCTGCAGCACGCCAGGGACGAGGCGCACAGGTTTGGCGTGGCGTACAACCGCAAGATCCGCAAGATGGACATCAAAGACGGAAAATAAATGAGGGGGTGGAAGTCGATCAGTTTACCACAACTGTGCCGACCATCCATGGGTGCAACAGGCAGAGGTACGGGTATGTGCCGGGCGTGTCAAACGTGTATTCATACGAGACGCCGGCGGTCATGAATTGACTGTCAAACCCGTTGGGGTAGTCAGTCCCGACCCTGTTTGGATCACTCTTTAGGTCGCCCGCGGTGACTGTGTGTGGGACGGCCTCGTCGTTGGTCCAAACCACGGTGTCACCGGCATTGATCACAATGTCGGTCGGAATGTAACACATGTCCGAGTCTTCACAACCCGGAATGCCCGAACCCTCGGGGATGCTGACCATGTGCGTCTGCGATCCCGCCATCGCGTTGTCTGTTGCTGGATTTTTGACCATTGGATCCTTTTCGGCGAATGGGTCTGACTCTTTTTCCAGTTCCAAGCGTAACCGTGCTTCTTCCTCCATGCGCATTCGTTCCTGTTCCTCCATGCGCATTTGTTCCTCCATGCGCATTCGTTCCTGTTCTTCATTCACGTTCATCGGTTCCTTGTCTTCCATGACCACGTCCTTGTCCATCATGGCCTTGTCGTCTTCCATCCGTTGTTCTTTCTCCATGGCAATCTGTTCCTTGGCCTTGGCAAATTTGTCATCAGATGACATCGATGTGGGCAATGTCGGCGCGGTAAATTCTGGTATGGATGCCGAGTCGATGCTCGATCCTGCCAGTGAGATAGCTACGCCGGCGGCCACAATCGCAATCGTCCAACCAATTGCCGCCTTGTCTATACCAGCCATGACCGACGGTTTTTGCCTTGCTAAATAAAGCTGTCTTTGGCCCCGATCGGCAGGGCGGATCGCCTAGGCGTGGATGTTTCCGCAGCCATTTGACGCCCGATTGGATTGGGGGCCTCACGCCCTTGGCAGTCCCGCCCGCACAGGCTCCCCCCCCCCTCGCCGCCGGCATCGCAGACGCCGCGGGCCGGCCTACGGCTACGGGCCCTTCACCCCCCACCCACCCGCCCACCACACGGATGAGACCGACAGCCGCCGCAAATACATCAGGACGGCGGACGTGTGGCGCATACGCACACGGCAGAGGCCACCGGCCGGCCAAAGTCAATCAAAAAGGGGTTTTTTGTCTATATAATTTGAATACACCACTTATGATCGCGGATCGAAACACATGATTATGTCAGAATCCCGCACCTTTTTTACAAGGATGGTGGACGAGCTGGTCGAGTTTTCCCAGCACGATCCCGAGCTGGCCGACGGCATACGCTGGCTTGACGATCAGGCGCAGAAAAAGGGAATCACGTTTTACGACATGGTGTTCGAGGTGCTGTACAAGCACAACGTCGGATCCAAAGCACGCGAGTGGATGCACGCGCGCAACTAGTCCTGATCACCGTGCCGGAGATCCAGCGGCTTGTACTTGCACCCTTCCGGCCCGCAGTACTTGCCCACATACACGGCCTTGGGCCGGTACAGCGCAGGCTTGGGGGCCGCCTCTGCAAACTTTTCCTCGATCACGTGCGCGGCCCACCCGGCAACCCGCGATATGGCGAAGATTGGCGTGTTTAGATCCATCGGTATTCCAAGCATGTAGTATATCGACGCGCTGTACAGATCGACGTTGGGGTAGATGTCCATCCCCTTTTGCTCCTTCATGACCTCGGTGGTTGTCTCCTCGACGCGCTCGGTCACCTCAAACCACACCTGCCCCGTCTTTTTTGCAAGCTTGCGCGAGAGCGCCTTTAGCACCGTCGCGCGGGGATCGTACGTCTTGTAGACGGCGTGTCCCATGCCCATCACCCTTTGCTTTTTGTCGACGATTCTGTTGCGTATCCACGGTCCGGCGGCATCCACGCTGCCAATCTCCAGCAGCATCTTCATGACCTCATAGTTGGCGCCGCCGTGCAGCTCGCCGCTAAGCGCGCCGATGGCGGCGCTTGCAGCCGAGTACATGTGGGCACGGGTCGAGGCGACCTGCCGTGCGGTGAACGTGGATGCGTTAAATGTGTGATCCGCGTGCAGGATTAAGCACGTGTCGAATACGTCGGCAGTCTCTTTGTCGGGAGTCTGGCCGGTCAGCATGCTCAAAAAATTCGCCGCGTGGCCCAGCGCGGGATCAGGATCAACGATGTCCAGCCCGTTCCGGATCCTCTGCCAGCTTGCCACGATGGTGGGCACCTTTGATACCAGGTTGATTGCCCTGTCATAGCTGGACTCTTTGTTGTAAAACTCCTCGTCATAGTATCCGGCCAGCGCGGCCACGAACGCCTGGAGCATGTCCATGGGGTCTGCGTCCTTTCTCCAGTTGCCCATGTTTGTCTGCATCTGCTTTGGTATCCACCGGGCCTCGGTCAGCTGCTTGCGAAAGCCGTCCAGCTGCGCCTTGGTCGGAAGGCCATCGTGGAGTAACAGGTAGGCGGTCTCCTCAAAGTTGGAGTTTTTGACAAGGTCGGATATGTCATACCCGCGATATATCAGCTGGCCCAGCTGGCCGTTGATGTTGGATATGCGGGTGTCTGCGACGGGTATCCCCCTCAGGCCTATGTTCTTGGTCTCCATGGACTTTGATGGACAAATTGGTATTAATCTCTTACACATGCGGCAAGCAAGTTTGCCCGCCCCAAACCCGCCCAACACAAATCGCCCCGAACGGGGGGTTTTTGCTCCCGACAAGATCAACCGGGACTATGAGCTGGTTTTCAGGCATGTTTGGGGGGCAGGCAAACCGATATGCGATCAAGAATTTAGCGTTTAGTCTAAACAATCAAAGCTACCCCCTATAAGATCGCACAGGATTCAACACCATGTCATACCAAGAAAGGCAGAACATGAGGCGCGTGGACGAGATGATCCTGGGTGCCGACCCGGCCAAGCTCAGGGAGCTCCAAGACCTAGACGAGGCCACGCAGCTTGACGGCGGATCCTTTTACGACGCGTGTCTAGAGTCACGCATGTCTCCCGTGCCCCACCCGCGCGCAAAGCCCGGCGAGTAATCCTTTTTCAAAAAAAACGGTTCCGTGCAATAAATCCCCGCCGCGGCAAAAACGTGCCGGCAGGATCATCATCTTGGCGCTTTGATGCAACCAAGCAAGGACAGATCAGGCGGGCCCCAGCACCGCACGAATCGCGCCATTTGCAAAGGCCAAGTTCACACAATGCTGCATTCTTGGTTTAAATGAGGGGATCAAAAAATCTCCGCATGGCTACCGCAAAAAAGACCGCAGTCAAGAGGGTGGCGGGTCCCAGGAAAAAGACCGCAGTCAAGAGGGTGGCGGGTCCCAGGAAAAAAGCAGCGGTCAAAAAGAGGGTTGCGGCCACGTCTGCCAAAAAGAGCGGCGGTGCGTCAGCACGGTCACAAAAGGCGGCAAGGTCAAAAAAAAAGGCGGTACGATCCAAAAAGGCGGCGGTCGATAGGAAAAAGCCGTCTCCAAAAAAGACGGTCAGGGCGGGCGGATCCAAAAAGACGGGAACAGCGGCATCCAAGTCCTCAAAGTCGCCCGGCAAAAAGCCAAAAGGGGTCGGGATTACGTGTGTGTCACACAAGGAGGATGCAGACGGCATAAGCGCGGCGGCGCTGATCAGGCAGGCCTTTGGCGGCAGGACAGTCCTCACAGATTATCCAGGACAGATGGAGGCCATCGAAGAGGCCGCATCCGACCCAAAGCTAAAGTCGCTGTACATATGTGATCTAGGCCTGAGCAAAAAGACGCAGGATCGGTTTGTCGAACTGATGGCAGAGCTGCGAAAAAAGGGCGTGTCTGTTGCGTATATAGACCACCACGATATTGATCCCGCCATTGCCAGACGGCTTCGGAAAAGCGTGAAACTCGTCCACGACGTCAACGAGTGCGCCACAGTGCAGGTATACAGCACATACAAGGCAAGGCTGGACGGGCACGCCCCGTTTGTCGCCGCATGTGCGGCAGTCACCGACTATATGGAGGATCGCCCGGTCGGTTCGCGGCTCCTCCAGACATACGACAGGCAGTTTGCGCTGTTCAACGCCACCCTGCTTACATACAACATAGTAGGCCACCAAAAGGAT
>JAHRAJ010000060.1 GCA_020027365.1 Cenarchaeum sp. | reverse complement strand
GCGTCCAGCAGTCCAGAGAACGCTTGATCCTGCGCACCGCCATGCGGGTCTTGAAGCGGCTTCTGCCCTCCGCCGACGCCATCGTTGCCGTGTCCCAGGGTGTTAGTGACGACTTGGCGTCGGCTGTGCCGTCGGCCGCGTCTCTTGTGGAGGTCATTCTCAATCCCATAGTTACCCCTGCCCTGTCGGAGCAGATGAACCAGCCGGTGGCCCACCCCTGGTTCGAAAATTCGGACACGCCGGTGGTCCTCTCAGTGGGTAGGCTCAGTCCGGTGAAGGACCATGCCACCCTGCTGCGAGCCTTCAGCCAAACCGCGCAGACCTACCCATGCCGCCTGGTGCTGTTGGGAGAGGGGCCGGAGCTCCCTCGGCTTCAGCTCTTGGCCCATACCCTGGGCATGGCCGACCGGGTCCACTTTGCCGGGTTCCAGTCCAACCCCTACGCCTGGATGGCCAAGGCCCACTTGGTTGTCCTGTCCTCCGCCTACGAGGGGCTGCCCACGGTGCTGGTGGAAGCCATGGCCTGCGGCACTCCCGTAGTCAGCACGGACTGCCCCAGCGGACCCCGGGAGATTCTGGAAGTCGGCGCTCTGCCCCCCCCCCTGGTGCCGGTGGGCGATTGGAAGCGGCTGGGCCAAGCCATGGTGCAGGCTCTGAAACATCCTTTGGACCCCCAACGGCTGAAGGCCGGCGCCCAGTGCTACACGTTGGACCGGTCGGTGGAAGCCTACGCCAGCCTTCTGGAGCGTGTGGCCGGTCAATGTGAGGCATGGGAGGGATGAGTCTGTGTCGTCCGACGGTGCTGCCTTCAACGGAACGATTGGAGAAGCTCATCTTCATCCTCCTGCTGTCCACCCATGCGACCTTCATCTTCCTGGGGACAAGCGGACTGCTGGACGATCTGCTGGCGCTGATCGTGACTGGGCTGGCCGGGCTCTATCTGGGCGTATTGGCGCTTCAGCGGCGGCGGGACAAACCGTTGCTGCAATCCGGGTCGATGATAGTCCTGGTGGGCGCTGCGGCGGCTATGGTGGTGATGACGCTGCTGACCTACATCTACTACGGCCGTCTGCTGGAGGACCCTCGGCACGTGGCGTGGATAACGATAACCCTGGGGATGGTGACGGCCACGGGGCTGACCGTCACCACTCGGTTCCGCCTGCACCTGCTGCTGATGGAGTTCCTGCTGCTGATGCTGGTGGCGTCGGTGGTGGGGATGGTGGAGACAGCATTGTACGAACCGCAGCCCGGAGACCCTCCGTCCTGGCAGCGGGTGGACGGGTTTACCAGCCTCTCCATCTTCAGCTGCCTGATCTGCATCGTCGTTCCCATGGCCTTTGCGGCCTTTCTCTACAATCGGGACCTGGGGCTGCCGCGCCTCTGGCAGGGCAAAGAGCGCATCCTCTACCTGGGCTGGGTCGCAGTGCTCCTGGCGTTGACGGCTGCGCTGGTGGGCAACGGGAGCCGTGGGGCCATGTTAGGAGCTGGCGTAGGGATGCTGGTGGCAACGGCCTTCTCGCTGCGCCATGCGCCCGCGCGGCAGCACGCCGTCCTGATGGGGACGCTCATGGGCGCATTCGTCCTGTTGCTGCTCTTTAGCCGGGATCTCTTAGGCTTCTCCGTCCCGATCGTGCGGGAGGGCAACAACATGTTGCGGCCAGCCAGCGCCTCGATCGCGGCTCGGACTGAGCTGGTGGACGACTCCTTCAAGCATGCCTTCAGCAATCTGTGGCCCATAGACCCGGCCTTGGTGCCTAGACTGGGGCAGCAGCAGGTCATCGACTCGCCCCAGCCCATCATAGGCGTCGAGGAAGTAGAGGTCGATGGGCAGCCCGCGGTCCGGCTCACCGCCCGGCCTCCGGCGGGGTATCGGGGCTTTGCATCCGCGCAATGGCATGAGCGCACCGAGTGGGGCGAGGAGGAAGCGTTCGTGCGCCTGCCCGGGGCCGTGGATGACCACCTGGTGGTGACGGTTCCGCCGGTTGGCCGCCGGGTGATGGAGGTGTGGGTGGTCTATGAAGAGGGAGTGTTCGGCAGATCCCCTCGCATACTCGTGCGTCGGGCAGGCGCTGGGGCGGTGGGGGTGGACGTTTTGGGTATCAGGTCCGGCGAGATCGGCATCTCTCTGGCCACGCATCAGCCCCACAATCAACTCCTGGCCATCCTGGTGCGGTACGGGTTTTTGGGAGCGGCGCTGCTGGTCGTCTTCTACGGCACCGTGGCGGTGGTCCTGGCGCGGGCCGTCTTGGCCGTACGGACGACGGCTGACGCCCGGGTCTTCTTCCCCGTGGCTGCCGTGGCATCGGGGATAGTGGCCTACTGGGTCATTGGCCTGGTGAATCCCCCCACTCCCCTCACGGACCACTGGTACTTCGGCTTCCTCTTTGCGTGCGCGCCCCTGGTGGCGCTGCCGTGGGCGCGAGGCGAAAGCGGTTGAGACGGTGGGTATAGATCGGGACGGCTGGGGTGGAGGAGCTTCACCGGATGGCGAGTGGATCGATGTCCGGCCGCCGCCCGGTGCGTTCGTGGTATGCCGGTCCTCGTAGCACTTGCACTGGATGGCGACCCACTCTCCCGAGGTCCGCCGCGCGACGAGGTCGATTCCGATGTCCCGGCCGTCGAGGCTGGTCAACGCCTCGCGTTCCGGCCAGTCCGGCCAGCACCAGATCCCGTCGATCTCGAACTCGGGCTGCTGAAGCGCGATGCGCATGAACAACTGCTCGAACCAGCGTCCCTTCTCGGATTCGTCCCGGCTCTCGGCGCGGATGCGGTCGAGGATGTCGCGCCCCCTTGGCTGTTAGGCGTTGCGTAAAGAGGAATCGCCTGAACGACGATTTGGCAGAGGAAGTGTGCGAAGCCGATGGGGGCACCTGGGACCGGGAGACACAATGTTGCGTGTGACCACACTTTTTAGCGCCTAGCGGCGCTTGGGAGAAAAACCACTCAAAACCAGGGAGGGGCAGGCCGAGCGCGGTCAGGGTGGCGAGTAGAGCAAGGACCGCGCCCATCATCCAGCGGGTCGTTCGCATCTCGGTGCGCAATGCTTCGATTTCGGCACAGCCAGGCTGTCGGGGTCAGTGGGAGGAGTGGGGGGCATCAGGGGTTCACCTTAGCGGGTTTACCGGAGGTCCCGGACGAGGACGCGCTTGGCGGAGCGTTCGAGGACTTCCT
>JAHRAJ010000046.1 GCA_020027365.1 Cenarchaeum sp. | reverse complement strand
TGCAGGGCCATGCCAACCGGGCGTCTGACACCCTCTCCATAACGTCAGACCGCGTCCCCCCGTCCGTCTTGATAACGTCACCCGACCCCGGGGACGACCTAAACCTGTCCATCAACACGGTGATAATCCCCTGCAGCAGTGCCTGCCTAGAGTCGATCACGGTGATCACCCTGTCTGCCGTAAAATCCATCCTCCTGCCCGTTTTTTCAAGTGACGTGTGCCACAGCGTCCTGCCGCCGCCGCCCGCCGCCCGCATCACCGGATACTCCTCGTACCAAAACGGGTCGTCGACCAGCCCGAGCTTCCATGCCGCGTACGGTATGTCCTTTGCCACATATGTGGCCGTGCCGTTGCTGCGAACCAGCACCTTGTCGTTGTTGTCCCTGTCATCATCATCCCCATCATCACCATCACGGCCGTCACCGCCATCGCCCTTGCCCTTGCCCTTGTTACCGCCGCCGTCGGCCTCCCCCCGCACCACCCAGCACCCGGCGTTTTTGCCATCATTCTCAAATTCGATCAGCCCCTCTGCCTTTAGCTTTTCAAAGATCCTTCCCCACAGGCCCGACCTCAGTATGTGTGACTCGTAGTTTATACAGTCATACGAGGCATGCAGGTCCATGCACGTCTGCAGCTGCCCCTCCAGCACCCGCCGGGTCACCCGGACGGCAAAGTCGGCAGTCTCAGACGTCCCGCCCTCAATCTCGGCCAGTATCCCATCCCGAACCGCCTTGAGATCGGGCCTTTCCTCATACTTTCGGGTGGTCCCCACATACACCACATCGCCGCAATACCGGTCAAACTTGACGCCTTTTGGCGGCTCCTCATCAAACCCCAGATCACGAAAGCCCAGCACGATGTCGGCAACCTGCAATCCCGAATCATCGACATAGTTGAGAACGGTCACATCATGGTTTGCCTTGCGCAACACCCTGGCCACGACATCCCCGATCACGACGTTGCGGACGTGTCCTATATGCAGCGCCTTGTTCGGGTTTACGCTCGTATGCTCCACCGTCACCCTGGCCGACCCGCCCACGTCAATCCGCCCCCACCCGTCCACAACGGATGCGCCGATCACGGTCCGGGCAAGCGCCGTCACGTCTGCCGTAAAGTTGACATATCCGGACGCGTGCGCCTCGACCCCAGACACCAGGGCCCCGCCGCCCGGTCCGCGGTACGCGTCTGCGATGCGCTTTGCAATCTCGCGGGGCGCCGCCCCCATCGGCCCCGCAAGCAGGAACGGGGCGTTACAAGTAACATCGCCAAACCCCGGCCTTGCCGGCTCGACCGAGTAGTCCACGTCGGGCGCCCCAATCCGCCTGACTGCCAGGGCCACCCCCGCGCGAACCTCCTCCAGCAGCAGTCCAAAAGACACTAGGCCGCCACCTCAAACGACCGCGCCGCAAGCACGTTCAACGCCTCCAAAACGCCGTCACCCGACCTGCCAGACACCACCATGGTCGCCTCTGCCTTTACGTCGTCGCGCGCGTTGCCCATCGCCACGCTGGTTGCCGCCTCCCGGAACAATGATACGTCGGTCTCGCTGTCGCCCATCGCAATCACGTCGGACGCGTCAACCGAGAGCATCTCCATCACCCTTCCAAAACCCAGCGCCTTGTCGACGCCCCCGGAATTTATGTGGTATGCGTACCGGCTGTCTGCCAGCACCACGTCAAACCCGCCGGCCGACACGGCATCGCGCGCCTTTTGGAGATCAAACGTCCTCTCCATCACGACCTCGGTCATCCTTGGAAACACCGTCTTTTGACGCACCCTGTCGGCTCCAACAGCAGACCGTATGGCCTCAAACGCCCCCACGCACTCGTCCATGTCGCCCAGCATCACGTGCTCGCCGTCGCCCGTGGTGATGCACCCCCCGTTCTCCCCCACGGCGATGCGGGTGGTCCCCCCAAACACGGACAGCAGGTACGCCTCCACCGACGACCGGCCCGTCACAAACACCACGTTGTGACCCCTCGTGCACAGGTGGCGCAGCGCCTGCATGGCACCCAGGTGTATGGTGCCGCCCGCGCCATCAACGGTCACGGTGCCGTCAATGTCCATGGCAAACGTCTTTTTCCCGGCACTGCCCCGCCCGCCCGTCACGACCCCCATGAACACCCCGTACAAGGCAGGATAATATTTGCTGTGTATGTCCCGGCCGGTCCGCAGGCCACCCGTCCACGGTTCGTGCTCGAGGCCCGCGGGGGCGCCAACCGCCGCCGTAGGCCCCCGCCGCCGGCCACGCCTCGGCAGGGGATAACGCGTGCGGCGGTCAGGCATAGGATATTATTGAAAAAAAAACCGCGGGTCGCACATGGGAATTCCAGAAAAGATAAAGGCGATCGAGGACGAGATGGCAAAGACCCAGATAAACAAGGCCACCGAGCACCACCTGGGCATCCTCAAGGCAAAGATCGCAAAGACCCACTTTCGCCCTGAGTTCTTAAATCGTATTGATGAAATCATCGTGTTTAGAGAGCTTGAAAAATATGAGGT
>JAHRAJ010000043.1 GCA_020027365.1 Cenarchaeum sp. | reverse complement strand
ACGCCTTTTACTACGTGTGGCTGGAGCGCGACGGCCTGCCCGCAAGGCCGCCCCGCGTGATCTACGCGTACATGCACTCTGACAATGGAGGGATTGCCCGATTCACGCCGGATCCTGCGCACCCGGGCAGGCATCAGGACGGCGGTCCGGCCACGGGCCCCGGCGGTCACGTAGTTCGCCTGGTTGACGGGGTGGCGCGGGGCATCCTGTACACGGGCGGCACGGGCCTGGCCACGGTCACGGCCAGCATACCCAATCTAGGATCGGCGCAGGTATCTATGTTCGTGGGGCCTGTCAGGGCGGACAGGGTCGCGGCGGCGGCGGTCGACGACTATACAGCTGCCCCCGTTGACGGCGGCGCCGACCTGCCGTCTCTCACAGCCGTACCAGACACCGCGGTCCTCGGACGCTCATCGCTGGTGGATCACCGCACGCCCAACACCCTGATGGCGTGGGCATACCCCGGCGTGACCGCCGGACCTGCATGGGTGGTGGCCGCCACATACCACGTGAACAAGACCGAGTCGCTACGGATGATCCAGGGTGCCGCCGCAGTCCCCGCCGCCGTCGAAGAGTCGCTGATCGTACCGGTACCCATCACCGAGGGCGGCCTGCTGTACCTCTCCTCTGACGGCAGCGGCGGTAGCGGCGACGGCGCCGGTACCAAAGGCGGCAGTGGACTGGTCCACGACGGCGTGCACGTGGTGGAACCACTCATCATGGAGACAAACGCAGTCGAGCTAGAGGTGCACGGATCGGCACACGGGATGCACGCACTGTCCGTGTCGGGGCAGGATCTAACCACGGCCGCCACCTCGGTCGACATCGTCTCCGAATACGGCGCGGGCGGCTCTGACGGGCTGGGACTGGCGGTGACCACAATCCCGGCCGTGTACGGGACGCCGCAGGATCTGGCCATCGTGTCGGTGATCGGGCCGGACGGCGCGATGGTTGACGCCTTTGGAATGCTCGGGGCCGACGGCACCGCCGCCGCGATTGCGGTCCATTCCTCCACCATGGCAGCCGCCACCAGCGCAACCATCAGTCCCCAACACGCCGGATCCGCCGTCATACGCGGGACGCTGTCGGCCCATGCCACCATTGACGTGATGCTGGACGGCGTCGGTTCTACATCCGTCGACGTGTTCCCGTCGGGGGTGGCCGCCTCGCTTGACGTACAGGCTCCCCCGCGCGTGCACTCCGGCGAGGCATTCCCGTTTGCGGCCCATGCCGTGGACCACGCGGGGATTCCGCTGTATCTAGTGGACGAACCGACGCTGTCCCCCGGCGTGCTGAGGGCGTCCGCTGGGACGCGGCCCGCCGCGGCACCGGATCCGGCCGCCCACGCCGGCGCCGGCGGCGGCACGGTGATGGTGACCAGCCGGGCCGGCACCGCGCCGGTCTCGATGGTCTCCGACGCGGGGGCCGCCACCATCAACCTTGAATCGTTTGTAAACCCGATGTCTGTTGGACCGGATATTCCCGGCCTGCGGGACATACTCCGGGTCGGCGGCACCGTGACGGTCCGGGCCACCGGCGCCGCCGACGGGGCCCGTCACGACCTCGTCACCGAGTTCCCGTACGAGCGGGTGGACGACCGCACGTTCCTGGTCCGGCTGGACCGCGAGGCCGACCCGTCGGTCATCACCGTCACGGCCTCCCGGGACGGGTACACCACGGCCTCTGCATCCTCCACCGTCAGGGTCCACAAGATATCCGCAGTCGACATACGCGCCGCAGACCGCAGCGGCATGCCTGACGGCTACGATCCCGCCAACGACAACGACGACAACAACAACAAGACGGCCGTCTCACACAGACCAGCCCCACGCCTCCCCGTCACGGCCACGGTATCGACTGACGGCCTTGCCCCCGCAGACGTCGTCCTGCCGTACAGCACAGAGGTGCGTGCCAGCGTACTTGATGTCCGGCTCCCCGAAAAGACGGTGGTGCACGGCCGCGGGTACCTGCTGGACGGCGTGCGCGTCAACGGCAATTCAATCCCCGGCAGCAGTAGCAACAGTGGTGGCACAATCGAGATCGACCTTGCCGGCGACGTCCGCATAGACGCCGCCTACGTCCGAGAGGTGCTAGTCGAGGTGGTCGGGGGCGCGGGATCCGGAGTGTACCGCCACGGGGACACCGTCACGATATCGGCACCCGACCGCCCCGTCCTGTGGGTGCTGGTCCGCGAGGTGTTTGACCGGTGGGACGTGGCCGCCGGCACCGGCCTCCCATCCCCGCCGTCATCCCCGCACGCGATCACGGCCACGCAGGACGCCCGCATCACCGCCGTGTACCGGACGGACTACGCGTGGCTGATGGCAGTGATCACCGCCCCGCTGGCGGCGGCCAGCATCGCGGTTCTATACAAAAATACCACTGGATTGGGATGGTATCTGCAGAACGTCCTCGAGCGGGTTCTTTCTATTGCACCATCCATCAAACCCAAAAAGAGGCTCGTAGACGGTATCAAAGAACACACAAAATCATCCAAATCCACAAACCATGCTTAACATTTTTATCATAACCTTTCAGCGCCTGCATGTTGCGATATTTGCTGACATTGCTGGCATGTGTGGCTGCCGTCTCTGTCACGGCATATGCCGATGCTACATCCTCGGATCTCTACCTCCGACCACTGCCGTCTCGGGTGGCATCTGGAGACCCTGTGGTCTTTTCCGGCACGCTTGAAACGCGAGGTGGATCCGCAGTGCCGGGTGTCACCATATACATAAAGGATGATGTGAGCTTTGGACGTGACAAGGTTCTTGCACAGACGTCCACGGATTATGACGGTAATTTTTACACGAAATGGACTGCCAAACAGCGCGGTAGCGGCGAGTATGACATTTACGCCGTGTTTGAAGGCTCGTCGTCCGTGGACAAATCTAGAAGCAGTACCCACAGCGTCTACGTGTCACCTCGATCTAGCTCCCATTCATCGGGATCCTCCCCCTCATCATATTCGGGATCATCTAGTTCGTATAAGTCTCCGTCATCCTATTCGACCAGCATCACGCTGGATCACATCCCGTCATCCGCAGAGCCTGGCGAGTATGTGACGTTCACAGGAAGACTTGTCACAGATGACGGAAGATCACTGAACAACGTTCGCATATACATCAAAGAGGATGATTTTGGCCCCGACGAGACCCTTGCATCGGGGTCTACAAACCATAACGGCTATTTTTCCATACGTTGGAAGGTTGAGGCCGCAACCGTGGAAAAGGAATTTGAGATCTACGCCGTGTTTGAAAAGACCGGCTCTTATAAAAAAGACAGATCTGCAAACCAAATGATGCGTGTAGAGCGGCTGTCATACGCTACTGACATCACGCTGGATCGCATCCCGTCGTCGGCCAATCCAGGTGATCAAGTCACATTCACCGGCAGGCTGGTCACAACGGATGGCAATCCACTACGTAACGCACTGGTGCACATCAAGGAGGACGACCCCGGACTCCCAGATGAATTTTTGTCGCAGGGGTATACCGATACAAACGGGCGGTTTTCAATAGCATGGAAGGCCACTCCTGCCCTGGTCGAAAAAGACTTTGATGTGTATGCCGTATTTGAGGGACATGGGTCAGTAAACAAGGCAAGATCACACAATCAACAAATGAGCATAACAAAGTACACTGGACACATCACACTGGATTCAATTCCGACCACCGCTCGAATAGGCGAACAGGTGTCTTTCTCAGGTACGCTACGACTTGAGGGACATAGTCCACAAGGTGCCGTGGTGTACATCAAGGATGAGGATCTACTCAATCCGGATGATCTTCTAGCCACAGGTTATGTTGATGGCTCAGGTAGATTTCAGGCAGACTGGGTCGTAACGGATGTGGATGATGACTCTATAGCAGACATTTATGCCGTATTTGAGGGAAACAACGCCTTTTACAGGCTTACCACTTGTGATTCTGGCCCTACACATAGCTTTGGTGGTTTATGTGGCGATACAGTAAAACTCAGAATACATCCACAAGGTTCGTCAGCATCCCCTGATCTTACTACGGGTGAGAAATACATGGAATTGTATTATTCGTTAGACATTGGTCATAGTATACCACGTGTGGCCATAGTACTCAGTCCGGATTCTGCTAGCCGGGTTCAAAAATACATCTCCCCGACATATGATGGCATCAATCAATGGACGACAGGACTTGAAAACCGCTATGGTGGGAATTGGGATGTAAGCTTCGAGGTCGTGTCTCCTGGCAAGCTGTTTTTTGATGTAAAACCTGATATTATTATGAACTTGGTCACACCAGACGATGATATAAAGTGTAAAGACACGTATGGATATGCCCAAATTTCTTCCAATCCTAAAAAACCCATCCAAACATCTGTGTGTACTATAAGTTACGGTCAGCAGAGAAACACGGTAGACGTGTCTAGGACTGCAGCACATGAATTCATTCATGCCATGGGGCTTGGACACACATTCAACAAGGATCGAGACATGATGTGTAGTGTTGAAAACAAAAAACCAACCTGTCGAGGTCTTGATTCAAAATCTAAAAATCCGTCCAACCTAAACTTGGATGCTGTTGTGGCAATCTATGGTCGTGATGGATTTGCCAAACCAAACAACTATGTAGAATACAACCAAAAATTCACAGAACAAACCCACAACCCCAAACACGCCCAAAGCAACCAAATTACGACAAAACAACATGAAATACAATCACCTACATCCGAATGTGATCGTACAGACCTAAAATACGACTGGAATTTTGAATACAAGACCCTCAATGAAAATCATTGGAGGTGGTGGACTTTGTGTACGGACGGTAAAATATCATACCAGTTCTATACGGATGCAA
>JAHRAJ010000030.1 GCA_020027365.1 Cenarchaeum sp. | reverse complement strand
CCGTCCGGGGGATGAGTCCCTCGTCCGGAATCGTATCGCCGTACTGCTGGCCGTCTGCCTGCATCATGTCCGTCACTGTCAAGAGCGGGAATGCCACTGCTGCCGCCAACAGTGCAAAGATCGTGGTTTTGGCAGTCCTGTCACCCGCATGCATGGCTGAAATACACAAATATTCTATTTAAACATAACCGGTTCGGTTGGTCGATCCGATGACTTTTCTGCCAAATGCCGCGTGCGGCCGCCTCGGGCGTGACCCATTAAGTGCCAAATGTGATGATGGTACCGGGCGGAGACCATCATGCAGTGGACAGGTTGGTCGGGGCCAGACCTCCTTGCCATCGTGGGGGCCGCCACGGGCGGCAGCATCAGCCCGCCGCGTCCCAGCACAAGACCTCCGAGTCCCCCGCAACGGACGCAACGGCCATTATTCCATGCGCACCCCCGTAGGATCCAGCAGATCCGGCGGATACCTGCGCCGCAAACGCCCCCCGGGCATGCCATGTCTGGCCCGGTTCCAGCGACAGCGTCGCGTTGCTGGCAATTACACGCCGGGTGCCGTCATCGTCGACAAGCGTCATGTTGACCGACCGTATAGTCCCGGATCCGGTGTTGGATACGGATGCCACGATGTACGCCCTGCCCGGCCCCGTGCGGTGCAGGTCGGCCGAGACCGAGCACGACGCGCTATCGGTGGCAGTCCTGACATGCTCCATCAGGGACGCCGACAGCAGTGCGGCCATCACGGCCGAGAACCCGATCAGCATCGAGACGGCCACCATGCCGTGGACTCCGCGCCTTGCCGTACGCGGCGACCATGGCATGACGGGCCGGTGGGCGGGGGGCGCGGGGGGCGCGGGGGGCGCGGGGGGCATGTCAACCCCCTCCCGCGGCTGCATTTCCTTTCCTCCCGCCGCTGCCGCCGCCGTCCGGCCCGGACGCGGGCGGGGGCGGGGGCGTCGTGTCAAACAGGCATGCCTCCTGCTCGGACGGCTCGAGCCGGACGTGAAGCCTGTGCTTTTTGGTGAGCAGCAGCGCGTTTCCCGGTTCAAAGGACTTTATCCTGGCCGCCTCCTGCGGCGACAGCCCCAGCACGCGGGCCGCCCCGTCGGCGGCCTCGTCATCCATGTTCATCAGCACCTTTGTCTCCATGTTGTCCACTATGCGGCCCGCCACCGGGGCGGCGGCGGCCGCTCCCCCCGCCGCCGCCGTGGCGGGGGAGCCGGCGGCCGACGACGCTATGTCGTCCACGTTTTGCGACACGAACAAAAACCGGACGTTGCGCTTGCGGCCCATCCGGACGATCTGCTCCACGTACTTGGCGGCCCCTCCATCTTGAATAGCATCCACGCCTCGTCAAGCAGCACGATCTTTTGCACGTTGGGCGGCATCTCCTCGATCCGCCGCCACACCCGGTTGAGCGCCAGCACCAGCAGCATGGCCTCGTGCGGCTTGCCGTCGACCCTCTTGAGCGATATCACGGTGCGGTCCGACAGCCGCGGCCTGCCGCGCATCATCGGGGCCAGCGGCCCGTCCACAAGATCGTCAAGCCACCGCCGGGACGCGGGATCATCCCCGAGCATCCCGTACAGGCCGTCTATGCTGTCCACCTTGTCCGAAAAGCGGCGAAACTGCTTGACGACATCCTCGGGCGCGCGCGTCACCCTTCCCAGTATGTCGGCGGCGTCGGCCGGGCTGAGCAGCTTGAACGGATCGAGGCCCAGCTGCCCGCCGCCATTACCGCCGCCGCCCCCCGCGATCTGGATGCGGTCCAGGCCCAGCGACGGCGCGATGTCGTGATACTCGCCCATCGGGTCTATCACAAAGCACAGGCTGTCGGGGTGCCTATCCAGCAGCCGGCGCAGCATCATCTTTGCCGTAAACGACTTGCCCGACCCGGACGTTCCGATGACGGCCACGTTGTAGTTGGTACGCCTGGCAAAGTCGAATATGACGGGGGCGCCGGTGTCGGTGTTAATCCCGAGTACAAGCCCGTTTGGGACCTCTAGCACGTCTGCTGACACCATCGAGTACAAACACGACATGCTGCCCAGGTCGAATGTCAGCTCGCGCCCCCAGCCGCGGGTCAGCATCGCCCCCTGCCGGGCGATCTGCGCCACAAACCTCCCGCCGCCTGACACGCTTGTCAGGTTGCGAAAATCCCTCAGGGCCGCCCGGAGCCCGCGGCGGTCTGCCCCCAGCACGGTGCATATGACGCGGCACCGGAACAGCCCCGAGTGGGTCTGCCGCATCGACTGCTCGGCGCGCTCCAGCCTCTCATACTCCTCGGCCGCCGCCCTCGACGTGCGGGCCGGCTCGTGCACCAGGCTCTTGCGCCTGCGGACATGGTTCATGGCGGCCTGGTGCTCCACCGGATCAATCCAGACGGCGACCTCATGGCAGGCCGGAAACACCCCGGTGGCCACCCACGCCCACGGAAGCTCGTACGGGACGTGCGCCAGCGTGAGGCAACGGGCGACCGCGCGCGAGCCGTCGCCCGGATCCACCACCATGTCGCGCCACCCCTCGCGGATTATGCGCATCTGCGCGTGCCCTCCCAGGTCCGAGGTGTGTTCGTAGCGTAGCGCCTCGAGCATCCCATTGAGCGGCTCGGTGCTGGACAGATACAGCTGGAGCACCGGCATCGGCGCGTCCGCGCCCCCAACGGGGACCGTCAGAAACTTGCGCGTAAGCCGGATCCGGAGCGGGCCGCGCACCATCCTGAGCAGGTCCAGAAACGCGCCAATCTTCCTGCGCCGCCCGGCCTCCGGCAGGGTTACAAAGTTGGTCGGCGTCACCGTGTAATGGTGTGAAAAGGGCCCGTCGGCGTCCGGGGATAAAGCTGTGGCTGGGGCCGCCGCGTCGCCGTCGTCATCGCGTCCGGAGCGTGCCATGTCGCCAATGTGCCGCGTCCTTAAAAGCGCGCCGCGCTGTCCGTGCATGTGGTTTTCACGGCGGCGGGCGCGGGACGGGCTGGGGCCAAGACAACCCCCGGCGACGGAACACAAACCGGGGGCCGGGTCGGGCAGCCGGACCAAGTGACAACAGGGGCGCGACTACTACGGCCCGCAGGGCGGTCGCCATGACGGAGGTCGTCCCAAGCAGTGGCCCGGGCGCCGCGCCGCGCCTGCACGAGGTGTTCTCGTACAGTCCAGACACCGACGGCTTTGAGCCGCTCACGGCCAGGGATGTCGTCTTGCGTAGCGCGCGCCTTGCTGCCGCCGTGCGGTTTCTGGGAATACCCGATGTGGAAAGGGATATCGACAGGCGCGTCTCCATCCTGCAACGGTGCGTTAACGCTGGCGCATACACGCCGACTGGGGTGTTTGGGGTAACGTCGAGATATTATGGTGTGCCGACAGTCCACTAGATGTCCGGCACCCAGTCACCAGACATGTTTTCTTCCCCTGTATAGTAACACAATCCCCAAAGCAAGAATTGGCAGTGCGGATACAAGCCATCCTAGGACGATGACAAGGCCTTGAAGCGGTTCACTGCGGGAAATTCCTCCTAGATTCGCCGGGATCGTCCCTGAAAGGTAGACAAAAAAGATGCCCAAGATAAAGTAGATTTTTTTCCGATTCATTGCAAACCTGTCTGAGCGCGTAACATACCTTGAGAGGATGGTCGGAATCAGGATTATCGTGGCTATGAGTCCGGTCATGGTCAGCAGTATCACAAGGCTGGGACTCCACCAGACCTTGCACTGTCCGGTCTCACTATTCCACACGTGTATAAATCCGCAATATGGGTGTGATTCGGGGTCATGCATGTCTGCATAACCTGACCTCGCGAGGTTCCATGTGGTGTTGGAATCTCCAAAAGCTACGGATGAGGGAATAAAAAACAGAGTGAGAAAAATAAAAAAACAGGCCGTGGTCATGCATGGCTTCCCGTCACGGTGATCGGGTTGTATACCGTGACACTCACGTCTAGACGATCGGCTAGCGTCACAGGTCGATTTTCAACAAATCCGGTACAATGGGTGTTGCTACCTGCCACGGTCTTTTTGGCAGGTGGATAGAATTCTTCCACTGCTGACGCAGCAAGGGGTTTTTTCTTGTGATGTCCAGACATGTACCAAGACACGGTAGAGTGGGCCACCGGGTTCTCGAGACATGCAAAAGAATTCCACGTAGCATGTCCGTTCATTAGGACATAGACGCTGTCAGTGGTTGTGCCCGTACCCCAGCCGGGCCCATTCAGAGTAGGACATCCTCCGATTTGTACTTCGATGACTCTAGGAAAGCACGGGAAGAATATGGTCGCCTCCATCTGGACACTTACATCGCCTGTGTGAATCAGGGTGATGTCATCGCCCGATCTCAGCCGATCCTGCGCCTGTCGAGCTTTGGATGCCCAGTATTCCGGATTTTCGGTCAGTTTGTCCATCTGTACCACACCGTAGTTTTCTAGATCCGTGACAATCTCAGATATGATCTCCGTGTGTATCGAACCGTCCCTCTTTGTCGAGACTGCGTCCTGTAGGTGTAGTACATTGTCGCTTAGCGTTTCGATCAGTTCGTTGACTTTGATTTGATATGGATCCTGGCTATTCAGTCTAGACTCGAGAAAATCTAGATATGTGGCTTTTTCTTCTGCACTTAGTTTTCCATAATCGTCCATGTTTAGCAACAATTCTGCATAGCGGCTTTGATTTTCAAGAGTGGATTCCCTTTGATTGACCTCTAGATCGTTGGATGCCGCTCTTGCGACATCCATGCTAGAAAGTGGCAGGATCATCGCTGTAACTAGTACGGTAAGCAGGTACCGTTTTTGTTGTTTTTTTGGATGTATTGTTCATGTTCTTGTGTACAGTATGAATGTTGTATTATATATACAGTACCTGTCAAGGTGTTTTTAGGCGTACTGTACCAGCTTGGCCGCCAGATCAAGGCCGCGGTTCTTCCATGTCATGCAGCAGGTGAACAGGTTGCCAAACCACTCCATGCTGGAGTTTGAGCGCAGACCGCCCCTGATCTTGCGGTGTATGACGAGCTCACGCA
>JAHRAJ010000025.1 GCA_020027365.1 Cenarchaeum sp. | reverse complement strand
AGTTCCATGGGGGACGCCATGCGGTACAAGATCCAGACGTACGCGGAATCAGATGACGAAAAACTGGAGGCGACGGCGGCCCGCCTGCTGCGCGCGGTCCCCACTTGCATTCCTTCAGTACCCGGGGGCCGATCCTACAAACAACGTCACGGGGCAGGATCTGCGGTACGTGGTGGCATTCCGCAAGATCAGCGGGCGGATCAAGGGAGGGAGCAGGGCCATGAAGCGGATGCCGAATTTCGTGTCATGCGTCCTGACGTGGAGGAGGCAGGGGCTGTCGGTGGCCGAGGAGGTGGCAAAGATCGTGTGACCGATCCGACGCCGCCGCCGCCGCTGATGGTCGGGCAGGGGTGTGGGACGGCGGGGGACTGCTCATGATTGGAATGAGGCACAGATGGGGTAGGTGACCTCATACGATTTTTTGGTTAATGTTGGCCGATTAGAAAGTGCTAGATAGACGTCAGTTCGATTAGTTCTCTTAGCTTGCTGTTTTCCGTATATTGTGGATATTCCTTGTAGACTAATCTCAATAGATCATACAGATTCTTATGTTGCAAATCTGTAATTTTATCGTTTATTTTCTCCATCTCTTTTGGCATATCCTGAAACAATTCGCGCCATTTTAGGCGTCCCTTCATGGTCAGGGAGTGCCGAGGCGTTATGCTTGTACCGTCAATGTCTTTGTATGTCTTGGTCATGAGTCGAGCATCAATGCAGATTTGGATATCAGTTTCCAACTGTCTGCAAAAAGGGCCGTAGTAATGTGAAATCCACTCGTCCTCGCGATAAAATTCAAAATCAAACTTGTCCTCAATCTTTGACAGTTCCTTGCGATGTTGCTTATGTAGAAGAAATCCGTATTTTTGAAGGCGCGTTGTCCCGGTTATCACACTGTCGCTGACTATTATCAAAAGTGGATATTGACTTGAAGTTGTACTCATACCTCTACTGGGGCATCTGGATTAATTAAGTTTGGGTATGGGGCTCTAACGTTACCGACACCTAGGCGCGGCCTTCTCCCGGTTGCAAATTCGCAAAAATCGCCCAAAAATTGAAAAATTTCGCCGGTTGTCCGGCATGTGTGGATTGCCTAGCCGTGCATCCTGTGCAGGCTGGCGTTCTGGATCAGCGTGTGCCACTTGTCCCTGCGGCCGGGCGGGCAAAGGACACAAGGGCGTGTTGCAAGCACGCGCCGTCCGACGGTACGTCACAAACTGGAAGAATTGCAAGGCGTGCGCGTGCGGCGGCAAGATCGAGTCGCAGGGATGGCGTGCGCTACACAACGGATGTTGCCATCAGCCGGCCAGACCCGGCACGCTGTCAAAGGGGGCGTGCGCGTGCTGCGGCGCGGCGGCGGCGGTAACCGCCGCGACGGACCTGCCAGCATCAGGACCGGCAAAAACATCATCAAGACAGGTACGATCCGCGCGGCCCGCGTCCCCCTAGCGGAGATTGCCGGGTTTATGGTCATGTTCGGCCTCAAGATGCCAGTCATCCGTGACCAACATACTGGCACGGGTATCAGACGCAATGGATGGCGAGTACGACCGCATAATGGCAAACATGCCCAAATCGCCTTGTGCGGGCATTGACGAGACCGATGAACCGGTGGGCCGCAGGGGGTGGGTGCACCTCGTACGGACAGGCGACAGCGTGCTGGTCGTGTACCACAGGCAGGGGGGCCAACGTGATGCACGTACATGGGGGTACGACGGCGTCGCCACGACGGACGGATGCCGTGTACAGGGTTTGATCGGGACGGCAAGCACCAGCTGTTGGGCCCACGAGCTGCGCGCGGCCAGACGACGCCATTTGCCCGGGTGCAGGCCCCGAGGCGGGCCGCCTCACGGGGACGCGCTGTGGTTTTGCAAAAAGGGACAACCCGCGCGATCATGCCGTGCCGTCCATGCGGCTGCGCAGTTCCATGGGGGACGCCATGCGGTACAAGATCCAGACGTACGCGGAATCAGATGACGAAAAACTGGAGGCGACGGCGGCCCGCCTGCTGCGCGCGGTCCCCACTGTT
The DNA here is from genome assembly GCA_020027365.1 of Cenarchaeum sp. The sequence continues at coordinate 4,332 of JAHRAJ010000025.1, read as the reverse complement.
GCATTCCTTCAGTACCCGGGGGCCGATCCTACAAACAACGTCACGGGGCAGGATCTGCGGTACGTGGTGGTATTCCGCAAGATCAGCGGGCGGATCAAGGGCGGGAGCAGGGCCATGAAGCGGATGTCGAATTTCGTGTCATGCGTCCTGACGTGGAGGAGGCAGGGGCTGTCGGTGGCCGAGGAGGTGGCAAAGATCGTGTGACCGGCCCGACACCGCCGTAGCAGCCGCCGCTGATGGTCTGGCAGGGGCAAGACGGCAGGGGACTGCCCATGGTTGGAATGATGCATAGACGGGGTAGGTGACCTCACACACGCTGTCCCAAAAAATGTTTATCTAACAACCCGACCACCCCACACCATGTGGAAGCTTGACCTGGAGGACAATTTCTACAAGATCTACGACTCGCACAAGGACATTGCGGGCTATTTTGATCCGGACTATGGAAAAATCCATTCCTCTGGCGGCGACGACGATCTGGCCCAGATCCAGCTGATGCACGATCGCGCCGACAAGATCGCCGGGGGCTTTCTGACCCTCCCTATGGTAAAATTCCGCGTATTCGACGAGCAGTCGGTTGGAATAGGCGACCTGGCAGACCGCGTGGAGCAGGCCCGGCTTCGCATAGCCCACTGGACGCGGTACCTAGAGGGGTCGCCCCACACGCACTCGATAACCGTGTCCCACACAGATCCGGACATGCTTAGTATCACCCTCGGGATTCGGTTTGACGGGCACGTCCCGCTTGACAAAAAGCTGCTGGGGGCGCGGCTCCAGCCGGTCCTGGACGACCTCCACTCTTTGGGCCTGCTGTGAGCTGTGCAACCCGCCACGTTGTAATCCCCCGTCGGCGGCAGCACTCCGCTCTTTGGGCCTGCTGTGACCTGTTTGCAACCGCGGCGGCGGCTGCTGCTGCACTACCCGCCACCCGAGATGCCCATCTTTGCACGGTTGAACTCGCCCAGCGCCCTGGTCTCGTACTCGAACGCCTCTTGGATCAGGGCGTCCGACCTGATCCTGTGCGCGACGTCGCCGGTCCGCACCCACGCCGCAAACTCTGCGTCGCTCCTGATCTGCGACTCTAGTGACAGCTTGAACACTGCAACCGACGGCCCAAACGCCTCGGGGGGGTCGAGCGCGTCATACCTGGGGGCAATCCCCTCCATCCTCTCGGCGTGTCTGGCGGCAAACTCTGCAAACTGCCGGGCCGTCACCTCGCCGTCCTCCCACCGCGACACCATCCCACCAAACTCCCTTTGCATGCCCGCCAGATCCTCCTGGATCTGCAGCAGCTCGTTTCCAAACACAAAACCCGCCTGCCTGCCCTGCTCCGCGGTGTACCCGTACCACCCGGCGCCGGCTATTATGGAGGCGGCCACGGCGGCAATCGCCGCATTCTGAACCCTGGCGCCGACGCCGATCACCCTCCTCTTGTTTTTTCCCGCCCTGCCGCCGCCAGCTTTTTTGCCCATGGCGCGCGGCCGCGCCGCCGGTATTAACCTGTAGCGCCGGCGGTCGGTTGTTGATGTGCGCCGGTGCCGGGATGCCGGTGTTGGACCGCGTGCTGTTTCCCCTGAACCTTTGCAATGGGATGTGTGTATACGGATATTTTGCACCGGATCGTCGATCGGGCGGGTACAAACCCGCCGAGTCACCGCGCGTCTGCCTTTTTCCACGAGTCGCCTGCCGTCAGGCTTCAAAATACGCCCGTGAGCGGGGCCCTGTCCGGCGCCTGCTAGCGGCAAAGCAACCTTGTCGTACGGAATGTGCATGCACGGCGTCTGCAACCTGCAAACTAACCCCCGTCGACGCCGGTCAGGCTGGTGGCGCACGGATCTTCGGGCGTGGCCGAACATCCGGGTGGCCGGCGACGGGGGCCGCGCACGGCGGCTCCCCGATGCGCACGCCTGATCGGAACCGGAGCACGTTGTCCGGCCCCCTGCAGCGCGGCGGCCCCGCGCACGGCCGCGCCGCGCCCCGCCTCTGCCGTCCGGCCGCATGCGCACGGCCGCCGCCTCGCCCCGGCGTTTGACCTCCGTGCTGATCACATCTTCCCGCGACCGGCGCACGGCCGCATGCATTGCCGGCCGGACGACCGACGTGCGGCCTTTTGCGTGTGGCATGCCCTGCCCTGCGCACGGGGAGATCCTTCGCCTGAAATTGTCAAAACGGCCAACCGGTCCGCAATCCCTTGCTTTTTGGCCAATCCGCGGTCGCCGGTCCGTCAACGGCGCCGGCGGCACCCGTCAGTCTGTATAGTTGCCATCGTCGTCAAGCTTTAGCTCGATGGTCATCACCGTCCCGCTGATAAACGACTCGTTTCGTATGGTCCGGACCCTTGCCACGTCCAGGTGGTACGGCCAAATCTCGACCACTATGGCGCCCACCTGCACGTCGTCGGGCGCGTCGGTCAGCACGATGTCCTCCTTTTTGACACCGTGCACCTCTAGCTGGTGGATTGCATGCTCGACCAGCGGCTCGGGGTTGTTGTGGTTTATCGCCCAGACCCTTCCGGAATACGCAATCTTCTTGTCGGCCAACCCGTCTCACTGCCCGCCTGCCACGTTGAGCGTCATCGTGCTCACGACGCGCGACAGCCCCCTCACCTTGCTTGCGACCGTCCGTTCAAAGTCCTCCTGCGTGTCGGCGTGAATCTCCGCAATGACGTCGTATGCCCCAAACGTCAGATGCGCGTTTTTGACGTGTGGCATGCGCCGGAGCTCCTCCACGATGTGCTCCTCGGCCCCCAGATCGCAGTTTAGCAAGACATAGCCTATGTGCATTCTTTCTTCACACGTATTTGCGCGCACCGCCCTTTAAGTTTTAGTCGGGGCTTTGGTCGCCGAGCCGGGCCAAAAATCGGTCGAGCGGGGTGTGGCTGTGCAGGCGGCCGGGCGGCGTACCCGCACCCCGGCGGATTCCCCGGACGGCATCCGTGGGCCCTGCGTCCCTTGCATGGCGGAGGCGTGGCCGACCGGCCGGCGGATTGGCAACCGTCACCCCGCCGTATCCGCGTAGGCATCACCACCGCCATCACTACAACCGCCGCCATCATCTTGGCACTGCCAGTCAAACGGGATGCCGGTGCCGGCAAGGTCGGTCTTAAGAGGGTCGTGCACCATTGCCTATCACCGTGATTCTATCCGGGCTGATCTTCCTGATGATTTTAGAGGCGTAACTTTTCCAGCAGCGTTTGATGATCTTGGAGGCCGTCGATTCGGGGGATCGGAGCCGGGATTTCGGGTAGAGTGCGACCACGCTTGCATCCATCAGCCAGACACCCCTGTCCCTGAGGCCCTCGAGTACGGATATCTTGTTTTGCAGGCGGGTGTTGAGGTCGGGGGTCGTGCCCTTTTCCACCCGGTCAAACCCGTGCTGGGGGTGGCCGTGTATGCACGACACAAATATCCGCCAGTACGGCCATGTGTTGCTGTGATCGGAGGCGATCAGGTCGGGCTCCCCGTATCCCGGGCAGTAGACAAACCTGATAGTTGCTGGGGTATTTTTCTTGCATGCAGGGAAATCCTCCATAGTCGATGGTCCTGGCACACTTCTTGGTCATGGTGTATGCGTAAGACGGCAAAAAGTAGCGTCTTGACGCGCCTCGGTTTCCAGAACCAGCGGTGGTCGTCCACCGCCTTTACCGTGCAAAACGGCTCTGGCGTGAACAAGTGGTTGAATTCGCCCACTACTTCACGGTATGCGTCGCCCAAAAGCGTGGTTCTGTCACAGGAGGCAAAGCCGGCGTTTGTGCCCATGCCGCATCAGCTGCCTGCAGATATTGGGATGTTGTGTGGCTGTGTTCGCAATATCATGTGCGACAAACAAGAGGCCTGTTCAATTTGGGCGATCTAGATCAAATCACTGTTCAAGTGTCCTGATCTGTTGTTTACTGCCCGAAAACAGCCGGCCCAAGGCGTGGTTCAAGGTGATCAGAGGCAGAGATGGGCATCACCCTTGATCAGTTGTCCGGTCGGATCACCCAAATTGAACAGGATTCCCCACCAGCAACCTTATGTCCATATTTTGTACCGATGTTTCATGAATCGGCATGGTAAGATTATGTGGGTTTTGAGAACATTGCTTGGAATCACCATTGCGTCATCAGCCATCTTGACGGTCATGAATGTTGGAGTCAAAGGCAATATGGAATGGTCCAACAACGCCACGCTGATTGCAGAGGTGGGGGTTGGAATTTCTGTCGCGATAATTGTTTTGATTTTCACCAGGCGTAACGAGCATGTTATGGATGCCAAGATTTCAGAGGTGTTGGACATTACCAAGGAATGGAAGAAAATCCGGGATGACACCGTTTGTGCGTTCAAACAGCTG